>NZ_JBVVQX010000038.1:0-27234 GCF_055811675.1 Mesorhizobium sp. WSM4808 | reverse complement strand
CAGTGTGAGGCAATCGAGAACATCCGAGTGAGGCAACGGCATTGTTCTTTGGGAACACTCTTGGGCGAGGCAATACGACCTCTCTTCCAGATTGTCGCGCTATAGTCCACCTTGAAGAAACGGGCCAAGGCCGCGATCACCTCCCAGTCGTCGCGTTCGGCGGTGTAATGCGCCTTGAGACGCAGCACATCATCCAAGGTGCAGGATTCGGTGGCGAGCGCGTCCGCTACATTCGTCATCGCGCCATCAATCTGCCTGTCAAGGTCGCCCAGATGGCGAATCCTTCCCGTTGTGTCAAAGTCGCCAGCGCCGCCGACGAAGCTCAACGCGCCTGCGCTGGCGGACAAATGATGACCGTCCACATTATGCTCTCCTGAGTTCGCATTTCCGCGGCTGCGCATCCCAAACTCGGAATGGCGTCCTAGAACGGTGTATCAAAATACGTCAAGGTTATGCCTGAAATGCTCTCCTTGGGGCAGAGTTCCCCCCTGCAACGTGTCGCGACAAGGAGCATGGCAGCTGATCAACTGCGAGCCGCCCTATTAACAATGCCTATGAAAAGTTGGAGGATTGGCGCAGATGCTACAACGAGGTCTGTGCGATCCGGCATAAGGTGCCGATCTCATTGCTCCAGTGGCGCAGCCAGCCCGCAATCGTGAGAAGGCCGGGGAACTCTATCGCCGGACGCAAGAATGGTCATCAGAGCAGACAGGATTCTGCCGGTTTGATCTGATCCCAATGTTTGCCCCCCAGCCCCGACGCTCCATGATGCAGCGGCAATATCAACCGCGAAAGAACAGCAAAGCTGTTTGACTCGGTTCCCGATTGACGCCCCTCTCCGGAACCGATGTCCTTCAATCACATGCCAAATCGCAGCACACGTTACCCCTCAGTGTATCCACTTACCGTGGGACCCCGTGCCGCGGCTGGGAAAAATACTCCTCGCGGGTCATTTCGTAATATTGGTAGAATCTGCCGTCATGCCAGCGGTCGTCAATATACCGCAGCCCAAGCTTTGTGGCTGCTCGCTGCGACCGCAAATTACAATGCCTAATGAGGCCGACTACCTTTCCCTTGGTTGAACTTCGCAAAGCGTGCGTGATGGCGAATCGTGCGGCCTCCAGCCCCAAACCTCGTCCAACTCCGCGTTGGAGTAATGAAGTAGAGAGTTCGACATTATTCGTGTCAGCGTGGTCGCGCAGGCCACAACGACCGATGAAAACCGCACTGTCCCTGCATTTCTCGTATAAGAGCCAGGTGCCGAAGCCGTTCTTGCGCCACTGGGCCAAAGACCTTTCGACCCACTTGCGCACATCCTCGATCGTTTGCGGAGTATTATCATAGATTATCTTCTGAACCACGGGATCGGCATGCAACTGGAACAATTCCGCCGTGTGTTCGGGTCGCATGGAGGTGAGAATTAAACGTTCGGTCTGATACGTGATCATAAGTATTTCCAATCTGAACGCTATTGTGATGTCAGAGGCAAGCGCCTACCCCGCATCAACGGTGACCATGGACTTTCGAAACGGCCAAGAGAGCAATGTGGATCGAACTCCATCAGTTGCCTGCAAGAGCTGCGCCAGTGCTGCGTCGCGATTCGGATTTTGTTGCAGGCGGAGGACTTCGCCAGCGTGTCTCGGCGGATCGTCGGCGCTTCATCTCGGCCTACAACTGCACAGCCCGAATGGTTCAAGCTTAATCCGCTCCAGATAGGGTCGGAAATGGCGTTATCGACCAATCGATTAAGTCGACGGCATCCTGCAGTATCGCCTCTGTCCGAGCACGGCTGGGCGAAGTAGCGACGACATGTGCGATGCGGTCTCCGGAATCGCCGTTCATGATTATCGGCGCCTTGGGTTCAACGTAAAATTTCACCTCGGCAACACCCGATAGGGCAGCCGCCCGTCTCCCGCCATCGATCCAATCGAGAGTGCCATCGCACTCGGGAAGTAGGTACCGCGAGGCCGCAGCGTGTGACTGCCTTTCGCGCAAATCCAATTCCTCACCAACAACGAGCCTGATGTGGTTGGTGATGAGATCGACACCGTAAGCCAGTTGGACCATGTCAGGAACGGGCGAACCCGCAAGACGCGGATTGACTTCAATGACGGTTGGACCGTGGTTCGTCCACCTAAGTTCAATGTTCGTCGGCCCCCAACCGAGCCCGAGAGCTCGCAAACAACTCAGCGAAAGATCTGCGATACGTTTGCACTCTTCGTCAGACAGCGGGGCCGGATAGATGTGCCCACGACAGAAGAAATTAGGTGGACCGTAGTTCGCAGCGCCAATGGCTATAACCTGATCTCCCATTGTTTCTAGGTTATACTGGGGGCCTTGTGCGAACTCTTCGACAAGTATCCTTGGTGAGGACCGCCATTTGTGCTTCCCGCTCAACAGATAGATCGTATGTTCGGCTATCTCATCGAGAGTGCGGCACAATCGGACACCACTGCTGCCGATGCCGATGGCTGGCTTAAGAATTACCGGTAGGCCGATTTCGGTGGCAGAGCGTTCAACCTCCGTCGCATTCACTGCCACACGATATGCAGGTACTCGAAGGCCAGCCTCAGCGAGCAGCTGACGTTGAACGAATTTGTCGCAACACCGTTCAACCGCCATGGCGTTCGGTCCCGGCAGATCGAAGTACCGGCAGAGCTGGCCAACCATCGCATAGGCCGACTCCTGGGCGCTGGTAATACCAGCTATTTCATAGGTCGAGCGTAGCCGGATACATTCTCGGATCAGCGAATCGAAGTCGTTATTATCGACATGGACCGCCTCAATTCCTAATGGCGCGAGGTAATCAAATAACTCTGGGTCGGCAGACATGGTAATGGGATGGATATCAAGGCTCCTAGCGGCTTTGTTGTATAAAAGGCTATTACTTGCGCCTTCAAGAAATATTATTGCACGCTTTAACATATTTCGACACCTACGATGCGTTACTTAGCGTCCACGTCTGTTTGCCGTGACTTGATCGGACCTGAAGTACCTTATCATTTCCGTCGACCTTCTGTTGTAAAATATTCTTTAGATTTGTTTTACCATTTTGTTGCACGACCTCCTAATGAGACCTGCGCGCGGGTGTCTGGACTGTCGTTTTGATCTGTGATTCTCTCAATCAGTACAATGGATTGAGGGATGCGTTGTCACGTCGGCGCATTGGTCAGGAAAAGTTTTGGTTTTGCCGTTGATCGCGGCCAGCATTCGTCTTCGGATGCGCTTGCCAGACTGATTGACTGGGTGCCGATCGATCAGGCCCTTTGTGTGATTTCCTGCTCTTCGAAGGGCGAGCCTGCCTGGCCGCCAGAGGCCTTGTTCAAGGCGATGCTGCTGTCGATCTGGTACGACTTGTCCGACGTCAAGCTTGCCGAGGCGTTGGACGACAGAGGATCGTTCCGACGGTTCTGCGGGTTTTCGGCTCAAGAGCCGACACCTGAGCGAACGGCTTTCGTGCGTTTTCGAAAGGCCCTTGTGGCCCATGGTCTGGACAAGACGCTGTTCGACGAGAACCGGCCAGCTCAAGGCCAAAGCGATTCGGGTGAAGACCGGTACGCTTGTCGATGCGACGATCATCGCCTCGGCCAGTGAGGATGACGAAGAGGGCCATTTGGGTCAAGCATAAGGGCCGACCAGCGGTTCATGGCTTCAAGGCCCATGTCGGTGCCGACGCCGATACAGCTCTGGTCGAGGAGACCGCCGTCACACCCGCCAACATCAACGACGGCACGGCCGGTCCCGATGCTCTGCCTGACAATCCCGGCCAGGTGTTTGCCGATAGCGCCTATCGCGGCAATCATTTCGGCGACGCGGTGCGTGCCAAGGGTGGAACACCACGCATCGTCGCTACCGGCATGTGGGGACGGGACGAAGCCGAAACACTGGCACGCCTTGAGGCCTGGAACCAACCGATCCATCGCATTCGTGGCCGGATGGAGAAGATCTTTGGCACGTGGAAACGAAGCTACGGCCTTCGCCGGATGCGATGGCGAGGGGTTGCAAAGGCAGGCGTTCAATTTCGCCTCACTGCCATCGCCTACAATATGAAACGGAGTTTGAAGGTCATCGCTATGGCTGGATAGCGGGCAAAAACACCACTGACGCTCACACGAGAGCGTCAGAAGACACAGCCGACGACGTCGGCGCTGATATCTTTGAACCCTTTACCCCGGAAGCGGAAAAGATCAAACAAAATCAACGCAAAATGCTTCCCGCGCACAGGTCTCCCTAATATTTAGTGCTTCGGCATGGAGTACGATCGATGGCAAGGGACGGCCTTGGCGAGGCAGCGACGCCTTCGTCGTCTAGCAGGGAATCCGCATCCGTTGTGTCCCGAACCAGGGCGGCGATGATGTCGCCGGTCTTCGTATGGCCGCAGAGAAAGTGACGCCAGAGCCGTGGAGCGTGCCGGTGGCAACCAGAAAGGCGGTCGACCGTTCGAAGGCGTCGAACGTGCCGTCCTCCCGTCGCGCAAACCCGGGGGCGTCAAGCCTCCGGCATTTCGGCAAGCCCGAGAGATGCAGTTCTCGTTGGCAACCAGGTCTGAACTGCGAACCTTCACTTAGTAGTAGGAAGCCGGGCGATTAACGCCTCAAGAGACGGAGGCGAACGTCAATCGACATAGATCAGTGATGTCGTAGGCTGGAAGCCCCGTGCTGCGGCGAATCCTCGAAGTCACCACCGGGAACGCTGTGCATTCGAACAGGATCGCAGCAATTTCAGGGTTCACGGCCCGGAGTCGAGTGATGCATTCACCGACCTCTTTCTCGATATCTGCGATATCGGTCGGAAATGGCGGCCGCATCAAACAGTCTCGCAGCATCTGTCCGCCTTCGACGCCGCCGATAACCACTCGCGCCCGATTGTTAGGATCGTCGATGCCGAGTAGATCTTCGCTGCAGTTAGTCGAGTCGGCGGTCACAACGGCGAGCTTGGCGGCGCTAGGCAGCTGCCGGAGCAGCGTCGGCACAAGGAGTAGGCTCGACAGTGCCACGGGGACGTTCATCGCTGCGGCCACCGCCGCCTGATGCCGGATATAGAAGCCGCAGTCTGCGCTTATTACTACTGCGCCTCGCTCAACTAACCGTTTAGCAGCTGCTATGCAGGCCGGCTCAAGGGCTGGATCGCCCCGGATAACGATATCCGCACACGCGCCCTCTACAGTTTCGATGATGAACGGGAAATCGTAGCTTGCAGGATTCAGGAAACAGCCGGGTTCCGTCGTGGGCGAGATGACTCCAGACGGGAACCCCTGATCAAGGGATAGAAATCCAAGAGAGCGTAGGGTTTGCGATTCCATGCACTAAGCTCCTTCGAACTACTTTCAAACAATCCTCAAGATGCGGGACTAGCCGCTCTGCTGATCGATCCCGCAATCGACGGCATGCCCTAACTCTTGTCACGGCAGAGTCAGCCTTCGTGCCGAGCGATCCTACTGGGGGTTCCCGCAAAGATTGGTGGCCGCCGCGATCCCCAGGGAAGCGCCTCCTCCAGGTCGCGGGAAAGGCGCACGAGCGTCGCCTCGTCACCAAACCTTCCGACTACCTGCACCCCTATGGGCATACCATTGTCGCTCTGAAATAGCGGCAAGGAGACTGAGGGCTGGCCGGTAATGTTAAAGATGAACGTGTACATAGAGCCCGCCACGCCAATCTCCACCCAAGAGTTCAGAGAATAACTTGAATTCGTCAGAGAGTGGAGTTCATGTTCCATTGAGACCCTCGGCGTTACCGGCGTCAGGAGGAGATCGTATCGGCTTGTAGCCTCAGCGACGTCCATGCGTAGCTTCCTGATTAAGTCGAATGTCATCGCTGCGTCGCACAATGGCCTTAGTTGGCTCGCTCGGTAGATTTCTAGAGACACCGGCTCCAGCGTGGCTGGGCCGATTTCGCGTTCCAGCGAGGCGGCAACGGCTGCAAGCCTAGACATTCCCAAAAGCTCCAGGCCCAGGTAAGTCTCAAAATAGTCGGCGTGCGAGAATGGGGGCGCTATCTCCTCGACATCGTGCCCCATCTCTTCTAACAATTTTGCTGATCGCGAGACGGCACTAACTATTTCAGGCTCCAAGTCCTGCTCCCCCCATTTGGAAAGCGCGACGCCGATCCTCAGTTTCTGCGTCGAAAGGTTCAGCTCTTCCAAATACGGCCCCTCGGGCTGTTGGATGACAAAGGGGTCCCCGGGAAATGTGCCAGAGAACACATCGAGGGCTGCCGCCATGTCTCGTACGGATCGGCAAAGGACAAACGTGCGACTCATGCCGCCACCAGAGTCCTGGCGATCCGGCCCTCCTGAAATCCGGCCTCTAGAGGGGTTGAAGCCCACGAGATTGGTGAATGTAGCCGGAATTCGGATCGAGCCTCCGCCATCTGAAGCATGCGCGATAGGCACAATTCCCGCCGCAACCGCAGCTGCGGCGCCTCCCGAAGAGCCGCCGGCTGATACATCGAGGTTCCAGGGGTTGCGCGTGATGCCGTTCAGGAGCGATTCGGTGACGCCTGCGAGCCCGAATTCAGGGGTGGTCGTCCTACCTAATGTGCGGAGGCCTGCTGCCTGCGCTCGTTGGAAAAAGTAGCTGTCCGTCTCCGAGCGATAACCCTTGTACAAACGGCTGCCGCGCTCTTGGAGCCTTCCACGCTCACTTGCTCCGAGATCTTTGCGGACAAAGGGTACTCCGTGAAACACACCCTCATCGGCCCCGGAAACCGTTTCTGCGTCATCATAAACCTCGATGACGGCATTGATCTGCCCATTGATCCGGTTGCAGGCCTCGCGCGCCAGTTGAGCTAGCTCATGCGGCCTAACCTTTCCAGCGTTCACAAGCGCTGCAAGACCGGTCGCGTCGTAGCTCACATATTCTTCAACGCGCATATTGCACGTCACCTGCTCCATGGAATAGTGTATCACCTAGAACGGCGTATCGGGCAAAGTCAAGGCTTGGGAGCTGGCAGACCGACGATCTGCCAGTCCAGGAAGGCGCATCCCGAAACTCCTCGCTGGCAATCCCGGGCATGGATTGCTGAGCGGTTGCACGCTGTTGTCTGGGAGGAAGTCAATGCACAAACTAAGTTGTTCGTGGACTGTCGCAGGAAACCTTGCTCTTGTTTTTCACGTGAGAGCAGTCTGATGGGAGACAAGCGGCTTCTGCCACCTCTTCCTCGTGCCGAATCACGGATCCGGGTGCTTCATGACGACGTCACGAGGGATCAATATGGCTGGCTTCGCGACCGGAATAATTCCGATGTTCGCGCCTATCTGGGCGCCGAGAACAGCTACGCGGAGCAAGCGACGGCTCACCTGACAGAGCTCAAGGCGGAGCTCGTCGCCGAGATCGAAGCGCGTCAACCTTGCGAGGGCGACCCGCCCGCGTTCCAAGTTGGGCCTTTCGAGTACTTCCAAAGACACGAACCGGGCCTGCCTCATCCGGCGTGGTGGCGTCGGCCGGTGACCGGAGGCTCAGCCGAGCTTGTTCTCGATCCCAACGCAATCCCCGGGGCCGAGGTCTTCTATTCACTAGGTGTCTTCGAGCCGAGCGATGATGGGTGTTACGTGGCGTTTAGCTTTGATGTCATCGGTGACGAGAACTACGAGCTAAGAGTGCGGGACATGGAGACCAGCCGTGACGTCCGGCGGGGCTCGAGGCAGGCCGTCATGGCAGCTTGGGCCGCTGATGGTCATACCCTGTTTTTCACGCGGGAGCGGCCTGACCTGCGGCGACAACGTCATGAGCTTGTCCGCCTGGACGTCGCAGCTGGGGACTCCGAGGTGGTGTTCGAGGAGGCGGACGAGCGATTGGACGTGGGGATTAGACGCTCTGCCAGTGGCGCCTGGCTGTTTCTGGATGTTATTAAGGACAAACACGGGCCGGTGGAGGTATGGTGCCTTCCGGCCGACCAACCGGGCTTTGGGTGGCGCCGGATTGTGGCGCGGGATCTTGGTCACCGTGTGTCTGCCGAACACTGGGGCGACAAGTTCCTGTTTCGGGTAGACGACGCTGGACCGCACTACCGACTCGTGCTTGCGTCAATTGACGATCCGTCACCGTCGCACTGGCAAGAGGTCATACCGCATCGAGCGGGTCTGATACTTGAGGAGGTCTATTTACTCGAACAGCACTTGGTTGTCTTGGAACGAGACGGCCTTCGTCCTCGGCTGGTGTCGCGTAACGGGAGCGGGCGTGTTGAGGCCACGATTGTTCCCGACGAGCCGACTTGCACTCTTAAGGTCGGCTTATCCGCCGGCGGTAGCTATTCGGTCGCACGACATTCGTTCCGAAGCTCGAAGTTGATCTACTCGGTTAGCTCATTCGTGACGCCCGATACCGTCGTCGAGCATGATCTTGCCGATGACCGGTCGACGGTCCTGTATCAGGCCCGCGTTCCCGGGTATGACGCGGCTCAATACGTAGCGACGGTCGTCATGGCGGAGGCGGAAGATGGGACGCAGGTTCCGATCTCGTTGGTGGGACGGCGGGATCGAAGGGAACCAGGGCCGGTGTTGTTGAATGTGTATGGCTGTTACGGAACACCGAGATGGCCCTCATTTTTCAGTTGGCCCTCCTCGATGACGAAGCGTTTGAGCCTGATCGATCGCGGAGTTGCTTTCGGCATCGTGCACGTCCGAGGGGGCGGCGAACTCGGACGCTCATGGCACGAGGCGGCTATCCTCGATCGAAAGCGCGTTACCTACACGGATCTGATCGCTGCTGCGGAAGGGCTCGTTGAGCGGGGGATCGCCACCCGCGACGGCATCGTCATCGAGGGCAGTAGCGGTGGGGGGGGTACTGTGCTGGCCACGGCCGCCTTGCGGCCCGACTTATTCCGCGCCGTGCTCGCCGAGGTTCCAGTTGCCGACATCCTGGATACCGAGCTGGACTTCGCTATGCCCTTCGCGCTGGGGGAAACGGCGGAGTACGGAGATCCCCACACCGCCCACGAGTACAAGTACCTACGCAGCTACGACCCGTACTACAACCTCAGCGCCGATCGCCCGCTTCCGCCGACGTACGTCGATGCCGCGCTCGACGACAGCCAAGTGCTCTATTACCAGCCCGCTCGCTACGTGGCACAGCGGCGGTCCTGCGCGGCCGATCGCGACCCCGAGCTTGTCTTCCGCGTGCGCATGATTGGCGGCCACAGCGGCGCTTCACATGGGCCTGGCGTAGCCGAGGAAGCAGCATTTCGTATGGCCTGGATTGTCGACCAGTTCCGACGGTCAACGAGTTGAGTTGATTCTCACTACAAATCGTGACGGACTGTCCATCACGACGTTGGCTTAAGCGCATGGATGACAGCGCATCCGCCTTGGCGTCGTCTCCCCGGCCGACTCGCATGGCGATGCCGTCAATCTCAAGCTCGATTGACACAGCATCTCGGGCCGTTTTCCACTTCCGCGACCGTGCTGGAAGCGTCGGCGCGGGTCCGGAGGCGGCGCCGTCACCAGCGCTCGCCAAGCGATCACCTGCTGGACGAGACCATAACGCCCGGCGGCTTCAGAAATGATTGCGTTCGGTTCCAGCGTCCTCCGCTACGATCCGCGCCTTATCACGCCGACCGCCAGCGCCGTTGATCACCTCGAAACGCCGGGACTGCCGCTCCGGTCAAGCGTAAGGTCAAATCCCTATATCTTCGGACTGCCCGGCAACACGGTTCTCCAGCGGCTCGTCGACGAGAGCGCCGACGACGTCCGCACCCGCCGCGCGCTCAAGCGCAAGCCTGTGCTGCGCGGCTATGCCGAGACCCGCTACAAGGCGAAGTCCTGGAAGCTTGAACGTCGCGTCTGCGCCCGCATCGAGGCGACTGCGATGGGCCTCGACATCCGCTTCGTCGTCACCAATCTCGACAGCGGCTCGGCCGAGCTTGTCTACGACGTGATCTACTGCGCCTGCGGCCAGGCCGAAAACCTGATCAAGATGCACAAGAGCCAACTCGCCTCCGACCGCACCAGCTGCCGTTCGCCGATCGCCAACCAGGTCCGCCTCGTCCTGCACACCGCCGCATACTGGCTGATGATCACCCTGCGCGACGCGGTGCCCACATCCATCATCTGTGCAAAGCCGAGTTCGCCACGTTGCGGGTCAGGCTCCTCAAGCTCGGCGCCCGCGTCATCGAAACCGTCTCGCGCGTCCGCCTGGCCTTCGCCGCCTCCTGTCCCGAGGCCAGCCCGTTCCGGACGCTCGCCAGCAATCTACAGCCGGCTGGACCATGACCGCCGGGGCAGCAGCCCCGTCGAAAGAGGCAGCTTCCACCTCCAGCGCGTACACCAGTCCAGACACAGCCGCGGTGAAAAAGACGCAGCGCTGCCACCCGTCCGCCGCTCAGCGCCAAACAAACCCAGATGCGTCATGAATAAGACGGGCTAATCATCAGTTCGACTTGTCTATTCGTTAGACATAAAGCCTTCAATCATCTTGAGCCTTCCTGCTCATGCTGAGCGCCGGTCGAAGGGGGGCAGTTCATGCGATTTGCAGCCGGTACTTCGCCGATGCTAGCAAGAATTTAAATACCGTCTTGTGCAACCAGCACCCAGGCGCGTCAGCAGCTCCACTGGGTTAGCGCCAGCGGCCGCGGCAAAATCATCTATAGTGAAATCTTCATTCAGCAATTCCACAAAGGTACCTGAACTACAAAGCTCCTCCGGAACATCTGTTATATCTATCGTTATGCATTCCATGCATATTGTTCCGATTAGCGGGGCCGAATATCCGCCGACCCGAACGGATATTTTGTTCGCGCAGGCCCACGGAAGGCCATGCTTGAAACCGATCCCGGCGATCGCTACGCGGGTATTTCGGACCGTACGAAATGTCGCGCCGTAGCCAACAGATTCCCCCCTAGCAACATTGCGCACGTCGAGTATTCTAGCTCGGAGCCTTGCAACGGGGTGCAGCGGATTTGGTTTAATGCCAGCGTCATTGAGCCCGTACAGTGCTGAGCCTACCCTTACCATGTCGAAATGATAGGATTTCCCCAGCCAGACACCGGCGGAGGCAGCGAGACAGCCACAGGTTGGCTTAAGCAGATCATGGATCGCCCGAAAGCGGTTCCTTTGCAACACGTTAGTAGGGTCGGCAACGCGTTCACTACACGCAAGGTGGCTTAGCAAGACCGAAGGGGGATACCTCTCGAACGTACCAGAAAGATACGCACGACGCACGTCAGCGAAAGCGAGCCCAAAACGAGAGAATCCCGTTTCGACGTTGAGAAAGTATGTTTGCGTCCCTGTAGCAATGATGGCCTCCAATTCGCTGCAATTGTTCACAACGGGTATGATGCCGTTGGATTGATAGCATGGGCCAAATTTCGCAAAATCATCCCAAAAAACCGCAATTGCCCCGTCTACATGGGCTGACCTTAGTAGCAACGCTTCGTCCAGATTGGCGACGAAGAGCAGATCGCAACCGGCATCAATGAGCGACCTTGCGATCTCTACAAGACCAAGGCCGTAGGCGTCGCTTTTGACGACAGCGGCCACCCTTACGTGGGGTCCAACGAGGGCCGAGACGGCCTGGAAGTTCGCCTGGACCGCCCTGAGATTCAAGTCAAACACAACATTGGAAGGCCGTACTGGTATGGGCAACATCTTCTATTCTTCGACACTTCCCGCTTTCCTACTCCGCCTATACATTGAAGCCGACATGGTAATATGTCAAGAAAAGTGATTATAATATTTATTAACAGAACATAATGAAAGTTAAATAAAAGATACAAAGAATTATACGGTAATGTACAAAGACGTGGAACACTACATTTGACTTGCGTAGGCCTCCAGGCTATATGTGGTGAGAACGGCTGCCATGGATGGAGCGCCCTACCACTTGGCTATATCTTGGGACGGCCAAGGCCTGAGGAAGTGGGCCACGATGAGATGCTGCTCCCGGGGTAGATGGCATGACGTGGCGGGGACTACGAGGCAGACCTCGAGCTTCGGCTCAGGGATCTGCACAGACGGGTCCATCGGGGAACGTACCGCTCACTGTGGGGCGAGCGGGAAAGCGGGGTCACCTCCGTCAATCGCAGCAACCGAAGTGTTACATGAAACGGTCATTCCGTCGCTTCCCGAACCTGATGTGTGGACCGGCTTGGCTTCGGCCAATGTCTAGGGGCCGATGAGGTGGAAGCGCGCGAAAATCCATCGAGGCTCGCGGCGAAGACGTTGTCCAGCCGCATTAGGAAGCCGGATATCCGTCAGCAGTTGTGACCAACGATCCTGATCCAGCCAACCTGTTGCAATCGGGCGGGGTCCATATACATCCACACATGGCTATCGCCGCGGAGCAGGATTCGAATGTTCGGCCAGTTGATCCGGATCGCCCGCACCAGACGGCGCAGGTGGGGGCGGATCTCAGCCCCGCTTGGCCGGTCGCAGGATAGCGCTGACGAACCTTCCCGCATCATCGAACACTACGAATCGGCTGGAAGCCGTACTCGTCATGGTGGGCATTGAACAGGCGAAGCTGTTGGCCTCCGTGCACAGCGTCGAAGGTGTCGTCAATGTCCAGTACGATCCGCTTCGGCACCGGAACGAGGCGCCAACCGGCTGCGCCGTGATCCGGTCTTCAAGATGGCCCAGGATGCGCAATAAAGATCGACCATCGCCCGGCTCATCGCCACCAGCTCCCGCACGCCGGGCAGGTCCTCCAGCCGGACAGCGTCGATTGCGACGCCAGATCCCGACCGTCGTTGCCGTCCTCGTAGCCGGCGGCAATCATCTTCATGCGAAAGCCGATCATGTCCGCCAGGCTGTGGACGACCTGGCCCGGGCAGCGGGGATCGTCGATGCAACGCGCCAGACGCTCAGCCACCCGCAACCGCTTTTGCACCTCGGCCAAAGCCAGAACGCCGCTGTTGGACGACAGCATGCCGCCGTCGAAACGGGCGACGACGGACTTGCCGCCGACTGATGACAAACTGCTCAGCGGCAGCGTAGAATCATTCATCGCGGGTGTGGTCTCCGAGAAGCGGCGCGGATCGGCGTAAGCAACCAAATCCTGCATACTTCAACGGCTTGCAGCACATCCGCCCCCCATGACTTTTTTCAGGCCAGTTCGAATGATCTCGGGGGCTTTTCGAGCCAAAAACGCGTAAATTGTCGGACCTTACGGCAGTTAAGGCAGACACCTCGAACTGTTTCCACGTACGGTTTTTGTGAGTTATGTCATCAATATAGAAAAAACCAATTTTCTTATTTTTTATTAGCGATCTAGTGTTATTTAGTAAGATGAATGCAGTCATTTTTTCTAACTTTAATATCTCGAAAGCAAATTGGACCACTGCCCTGCCGGCCTCGACGCCGATACCTCTACCAGAGGCCACAAGGTGGAGGCCAGTTACCATCTCCACATAGTTTGGATCACCGGGCAGATCATTAGGATCTTCGGGCCGATACGTGCCGCTGCACATCAATCCAGAATAGCCAGCGAACTTTCTGGCGGTACCTTCATCTTTGACGAACACCATCCATAAGCCGAAACGATGGTGCCGCCAGTGATTGATAAAGTTAAGTAATGCAGCTCTCGATTGCTCTACCGTTGAATCAAGTCCATTCCTGATGGCATCTACCACAAAGGGATCATTATGAAGGTTATGTATAAGGAGATGGTCGCTATGAGATGGCGGCCTTAGGATCAGGCGCGGCGTTTCTAGAATGTGCATGAGAACATTCCTTTCCCCAGCCGGCAATGACTATTGGGCGGCATGCCAGCAAAAGTCCGACTATAATCTCGCAGAACCGCGTTCATTGGGTTAAATTATAAGAAATATTGTCAACATATTGTTTCTTAAATGCTTAAGATTTTTTTTTCGATAAGGCGCAACAATTACACGACGATGACATTGCTGAATTCACCCGAGGAATGCCATGTTGGGCGCGCTCAAAGCTGAAACGACGGGCTATAACGGCAATCAGGTGTCCGGAACCGAACCTGCGCTCCTCAAGTAGCGCCTTGCGTAGCTGGAGTTGCGTCGGGATGCGATCGACACCCTGACTTGACATTTGAGAACCTTGAGGCCGAACGCCTCGACGAAGCGGAACAATACGATCTCTACATCACCGATGATCGGTGCTGCCGGTTCGACTCGATACCATTGCAAAGTACCTTCGTGCAGGGCCAATCCTCGCCGATATCAGGCGCAAGGGAGCCCGGCTCGCCGGGGTGCCTGACATCGCCCCACCGCCGCCGACCGCTCGGGATGCCTGCCGCGCTGACATAATCTGCAGGGCGCGGCAATTTCCCGCGGGTGTTCTGCAGGAGCCACAAGCCTGACCAGCCTGAACCCGTTTTCCGAGCCATCCCGGACTGGCTGGCCGGGAGGGCTGGGCAACTTGCGAGGATGGGCACGGAACCGGCCCGTTGGTGGTCTGGCTGGGATGACCTGACGAAGCGCGGACTGCGGATCGTGTGTCTCGACGCGTGGCACGCAAGCGCGGCCCTCTCGATGATACCGAACAAGACAGACCGCCACGATGCGGCCGGCCTGGCTCAGATCGTGCGGACGGGATGGTTCAGGGAAGTCCTCTTCAAGAGCTATGACGCCTATGTCATGCTGGCGCTGCTGTTGGCACGCGACGTCCTGGACGGCATCCGCGGCAAGATCGAGAACGAGATCCGTGGGCCGCTCAAGACCTTCGGCATCCTGTTCGGGCAAAAGCTCGGCGGCTTTACCCTCGTGCTAAGGAAATCGCCTCCGCTGAGTTGACGGCAGCGCCTGAGATCAGAGCAATCGTCGAGCGATAGAGGCCCGCCGATCCATCATCAAGCGGATCAGGATGCTTGATGCGCGCGTTCGCGCAGCCGGCTGTTCATGACCGCACCCGGCGTTGGCGCTGTGGGTGCTGTAGCCTGGTAATTACAGTCTCCTCGGCCGGTCCGAATGGACAACCTCCTGAACGCTCAAACCTAGCGGATGTCATTTCCGAAATATCGCGCGTGGGCGATATCAAGGATGCGATTCATAAGGCTCGAGTAGCTGTGTCCAGCAGCGATCGCGGCTAGGACACATACGGAGTGCATACTGAGCCCCGGCATTGAGTTGATCTCCAGGACCAAGGGACGGCCGGAGCGGTCGATCCGGATGTCGAGCCGGGCATAGTCCCTGCACTGGCAAGCACGGAAGGTCGCAACCGAAATTTCCCCCAGCAAGGTCGCAAGGCTACTTTCGATTTTCGCCGGGCAAATCGTCGGCAGCTCCTCGGCAGGCAGGTACTTCCCCTCCCATGTCAAAAGACCAGTTTCGCGTTCGCCGAAGTCGATCTCCGCCAAAGGCAACACCTCGGGTTCTCCGTTTCCCAGCAGCGCGACGTGGATTTCTCGCCCATCGATGTATTCCTCCACGAGCGCATCCTGTCCATATTGCGTGACAATCATTTCCACTGCCTGCCTCAGCTGAGCGGGCTCATGTACAAGCTGCAAACCGAAGCTGTTATCTTCGCGACGCGGCTTCACTACCACTGGGAATCGCAGGTCTCCGGTACTCTCGGTGCCGAGGCGCATGACGCAAAAGTTCGCCGTCGGCACGCCGCAACTACGCATGAGCCTCTTGCTGATCACCTTATCGTCCGTCAGCCCATGCCCGAGTGGGCCCGACCCGGTGTATGGAACGCCCGCCATCTCGAGCATGGCCGGGACGTGGGTGAAACGGTATTCGCCCTGAATACCCTCTGCCAAATTGAAAACGATTCCCGAAGGACGGGCTTGCAGATCGGGTGGCATGAACCGCTCGAGCGTATTGAGCAGTCCTTTGTCGCCTTCACATACTAGCGTCTCGTGACCACCCTCTCTCAGTGCCGCCACCACCCTTTCGATCGTCGCGCAATACGACGGCCAAGGGTGCGGGGGCTCTGGATAAGGCTGCCCGAACCGATTGATTACGCCGGCAAATTCGCTATTCCACACGATGGCTACCCGCATTGAGGTACTCCTGTGATATCGCCTTCTGTTATTGGCTCGAGCGGAACAGTCCGTCTGCGACCGCGCCCGCTACACGGAGTCCGCAGCAATCAACGTGCCACCAAGAAATGTGCGAAGAAGGGGAGAAAAGGTTTCGCGCCGTGCCCGCGGAATACTTGTGACTGAGCGTATTGAATTCGCCAACAGACGTCTTCAATGCGACACAGCCGGAACACAACACGAGGCCGACCTTGATCGCCGGCTCGATCACCTCATGGCCCTGGTCCCGACCCACCCGGCCGGTGGCAAGCTGCAGACGGTCGTCGGAAGATTCGCCGCCACCTCTTCGTCTTCGTCCAAAATCGTGATCTCGCGGCGGCCAACAACGGCGCGGAGCGGGCGCGCGCCCCTGTGCGGTCTACCGCAAGATCACCAACGGCTTCCGCAGCGCATGGGGCGCTGCCCTCTACGCAGACATCAGGTCGGTCGTCGAAACCGCGCGCCGAAGATCAATCCGGGCCACCGACGCCATCCGCCTCACCCTCGACCAAAGGCCGCTGCCGATCGGCACATAGATCGCGCCATCACCATCCTCTTGCCATCGGCAATGTCATCACGCAAAGCAGGGCTGTGGAGACATCCGCGCCGGTGTCCGATGCCGACAGGATGGGAAGATCGTGGCCAGCGCACCGAAGACCAAAGCCAGCAAGAACATCATTACTTTGAAGGTGACGCTGCGCGGCACTAAGCCGCCGGTCTGGCGCCGGCTGGTCATGCCCGGCACGATGACGCTCGGCGACCTGCACCAGGCGATCCAGGCGTATGGCCCACCTCCATGCCTTCGACATCGGCGGCGAGCAGTTGGCGATCGGCACAGTGTCGACGACGTCGCCGACGAAAATCGCGTGACCCTGAACGGCCTGCTGAGATCACTTCGGTGACAATTGGGAGCACACGGTCGCATTCGAAAAAAGCGAGCCGGTCGTCGAGGGCGTATCCTACCCCATCTGCATCACTGGAAAGCGCAACTGTCCACCAGAGGATTGCGGTGGCGTCTGGGGCTATGAGGAGTTGCTGGCCATTCTGGCCAATCCCACCCAACCCCGAACACGCCGAACGGAGCGACTGGATCGGCGAAGAGTTCAACCCGGACGAGTTCGATCTGGAACACGCCAACACCGTGCTCGCCGCCCGGTTCACCAAAAAATAGTCGCCGCCCGATAAGCCATTCCGTCGCCGAACGTTGGGCGTGAGTAATTACGAAAAAGTAGCTGTCCGACGCGCATTTGAGATGGAATGTCGTATCACTAGAACGGAATATCTAACATATCGTATTGTTCCCTTCCTTGGAACCGCGTTGCTTCTGCAACGTGGGGGTAAACATAGTAGGAGAACTACAGCCAATCGGGTGGAAGCGTACTTTGAGCTTTGGCTAGTGCTAGGACGAGCGTACCGAAGCACGGCGGTTCGCCGCCAACGGGGCTGGATAGCCGGACTTGGCGCGACATTGCGTTGGGCGGGGAAATAGCACTCCAGCAGAAGGATCGCAGACGATCATTGCCCCGATCCGGAAGCGGCATCCCAAACTCAACTCATAGGCTTGACGGCTTGGCCTCCCAATAATAGAACTGCGTTCAGGATAGAACGGCATAGCGATTAATGGGGAACGAGAGATGCCAGATCAGTTCAGGACAGCAGCGCCTTGGGGCGGCGAGTTCTCAAAAGAACCGATCGCGGCGACGGAACTTCTCTCCGGCTCTGCCCCTGGGGGCCTCACCTGGAACGCTAGTTTCTTCCCACCGGAAAACGCCGAAGAAGCGAGTCAGCCATTCGCCGGGGTCCTGCAGCTGGACGGCGCGACGATGACCATGCTCGCTAGCGATCCCAACGGGCGGCCGGATCCGAGCGGCTTCAGGCCCACTCGGATCTTGGGTAAAGAAACGACCTTATTCCCGGATGTGTCACTGGCGCTCTTTACCCACAACGGTCATCTAGTGCCGACGTCTCAGAATGTTTTGCGCAGTGGCAGTATTCCCGGCGCCCGCAGCTGGTGGGACCTTATCGTTCAGCCAGGCCGCGTCTGGTCCGAAGCCGGCGACCTTCCTGGTTGGAACCGTGCGGCGTTTCCCTTCGCGCTAGTAACCCGAATGGACGGCGAGATTCATATCGGTGTCGCCCTCTTCCTCTACAATGAGAGCCAGGTCTCGCCGGTGCGCTTTCAGGTAGTTCAAGGGTCCGTGACTTGGTACACGCACCCCTTCACTGCCTGGGGCGTAACGAAAGCTAGCTATCGGCCCGGCGGAATCGATAATATTGAAGAGCGAATGCGGGCGTACGACCAAGAGCTCGCTGAACGGCTTCCGGTCGCATCGTGGTCGGAGCTCCCTCCGGAGGTGTCTCACGATCCGCTGGTCAAGATGTCTACTTCGCACACCGATGCCGATCCCGATGTTTTCGCCAGCGCCGTCGTGCATGACGGCGTTCTGTACCGCACTGGCTACCACACGGCAGCTGGCGCGTTCCCCTACAGCGATGAAATTCGCCATAGCGTATGGTCAACCACTAAGACGGCGATGGCGAATGTGGCAACGCTCCGTGTCGCCCAGAAGCACGGTGTCGCGATCCTAGACGAGCCGATCGCTAAGTATCTGGCGTCCGCTCGCCAGCCGGGCTGGGACGATGTAACCTTCCGCAACCTAGCCAACATGTCTTCCGGCCGGCATAGAGGGGAGGGGGATTACACACCGGGATGGTTCTCATTCCTCTTCGACTATTGCGCGGATGCCAAGACCCAGAAGGCGCTGGCGTTGTCACCACGCAGGTACGACCCAGGTTCGGAGTTCAACTATAGCGGTCAAGCCGTTTACCTGCTGGGGGTGGCGCTAGACGCTGTCCTCAAGAGCAAGGAGGGGCCTCAAGCGTCCGCGTGGGAAATGCTTGAGCGCGAAGTCGCACAGCCGATCGGCATCCGTCACCTTCCCAACATCAGCACCATCGAAGCAGACGGGTCCCGGGGGCAACCCTACTGGGACATGGGCTATTTCCCCACACTCGACGACCTAGCTAAGTTAGGGCTGCTCTACCAAAATCACGGCGCCTGGAGCGGACAACAAATTCTCCACCGAGACCTCACAGATTCGCTACTGCCTACCATCGTGCAGCCGGTGCCGGATCGCTCACCGAACCCGCGCTACTACTTGAACTGGTGGATTGAGAAGACAGGTCCATGGTGGTTGCCCCGAATGATGGGATACGGGAGGAACTGGCTAACTCTTTTGCCTGGCGACAAGGTCGCCATTAGAGTCGGGAATCATCAGGACCGGCCATGGCCACCTGAAGACTTCGTCCCACCAGGGGGGATATGGCCACCGGAAGACTACGTGCCTGGATGGCCACGCCTGGACCTGCTGCCCCCCGACGCCGAGTTTGAATAGCTCCATTTCAGCGGGAAGTCGGGAGCGCGCGCAGGAATACAGTCAGTTATCTGGAAAGCTGACCACCGCACATCGCCGTTGGTCATCGGCGTCAATGTGACTTCACGTGCCTTAGTTTTTCCCGCCTGAGTAGCCGACCTGTGATATCGGGGCACGTCGCCGGCGCCGCATCATCCTCTCAGGCAAGCAGTACAATCCAACCAATACAAAACTCCGCGATTGATTCACGTTGACAAGGAGAAAAAAAACTACAGAGTAGAACAGCGTTCCATGGTGAATGCGGTTCTGGTACCGGAGGTGTGGTCGTAAACAAGCCGCACAAAAGGGGCGCAACAAACGTGCGGGTAAGCAAGCCCGCTCAGGGATAGGGAGGATAAAGTGAAGAAGCTACTGGTTTCCACGACAGCCGTCACGCTGTCGGTTATGATTGCCACCACCGCGGAAGCGCAAGAAAAGACAGTCACCTACATGTCATGGACGCCTGTATCCCAGACGGTCGACAAGATGATCAAGGCCACTGAATCTGCATTTCCAGGCGTAAAGATTAAGGCGAAGATCAGCGAACAGAATGACCTTGATCTTCAGAGCCGCGCCAATGCTGGCAATTTGCCCGACTTAATCGGCCTCAATGTTAGTTCGACACAGAAGTACCGGGAGAAATTGGCACCTGCCCAGAAGTGCGCCGAATCGGTTTGGGGCGCTGATTGGCAGTCGAAATTCTATCCTATAGGTATTAAGGAGGCTCGGCACGGCAACCCCAAAGGCGACGAAAACTTCTACGCTTTGCCGGTCGAGACGCAAACGGTAAATCTCTGGTACACAGTACCCGTACTCAAAGAGCTCGGTCTCGAGCCGCCAAAAACATACGATGAACTCAAAGCGCTTGCCAAAGTGGCCCGAGCTGCGGGAGACGCGCCGATGATGATTGGCGCCGCCGATGGCTGGATTAATGCGCTTGTTTACATGCAGATCATCCACAACATTGCGCCGGGCCTCACCGAACAAGCAGAAGTTGGACAGGTGCCATGGACAGACGACCGATTTGTCGAGGCCATGCGGGTCTGGAAAAGAATGTTCGACGACGGAATTTTCCAGGATGGCGCGCTTGGACTGTCTCATTACCCAGGGGCCGCCGAGGCGGTGGAGAGTGCGCGCGTGGCCACCTTTCCCATGGGATCTTGGTGGCAGCAACAGGCTGCCTCCCCAAATCCTACCCCCCTTTCGGCGGACTTAGCGGGTTACGCTCCTTTCAAGTTCCCGGATGTGACGGGGAAAGGAGCGCCAGAAGATCTCTTGGGCGGTATCGACATTATGATCGGTATTTCCAAGAGTGCTGACTATGACGCCGCCTGCAAGGTGCTGACCGATTGGATCGGAGGTCATGGGGCTCAGGTTATGATCAACAATCTGGATGATCTTCCGGCCTTCGTCGGTCTTCGGCCGGAGAAGTTTGGCACGAAACGCCAAGAAGAGATCTGGGACAAATTCACCAAGGAATGGTTACCCGCCGTTAAACATTCTCACCTGATCAGCTTGCCTGCGGTCTATCAGGCGTTGCAGGACGCCTTAGGCGCGGTCGCAACTGGCGACAAGCCACCTGAGGCGGGCATGGAAATGGTTCAGCAGGCATATGTCTCAAGCAAGCACTAATGCACGTATCACGCGTGCCATGACAGGGGGGCGGCGGCTAGTCCGCAGCCTCTCTCGTAATGAGCCAAGTCGCCGCGGCCAGCCAATCGCTTCCGAAAGACGGGGCGAGATCCAGGGGCTGGCGTTTGTATTACCCGCTTTGACGCTGTTTGCGATCTTTATTCTATATCCTGCCTTCTATATTTCTTATGCGAGTTTTTTTGAGTGGGATGGTGTAAGTCCGGGTGCCTTCATTGGAATAAATAATTTCCGTGATCTCACTCATGACGCGGCATTTTGGAATGCTATGCGTAACATGCTGTTGTGGGCGCTGCTTAATATTGCGCCACAGATGATCCTCGGCTTCCTGATAGCGTTCTTACTTGAGATCCGGACGAACTTCGTCACTTTGTTCCGGGTTCTATTTTACCTCCCTGCTATTATCTCTCCGGTGGTGATCGGCATCGTCTGGCAGCGTATTTATAATCCGTTTGGAGGCCTGCTCTCCGATGTGGGCATAGCTACCGGAATCGATTCGCTCAGATTCCCTTTTCTCGCTGATCCGCAGACTGCGATCTTCGCGGTGATCGCAGTGAACGTCTGGCAATGGATGGGGTTCTCAATGCTGATGTACATAGCGGGAATGAAGGGAATCTCAAGGGAAGTCTTGGATGCTGCGCGACTTGACGGCCTCACCACCCGGCAAACGGCCGTTCACGTGGTGTGGCCTATGCTACGCCACGTTCATTTAACGCTAATTTTGCTGGGGGTTCTCGACGCCCTTCAGACATTTACGCTCCCTTACATTATGACTAAAGGTGGCCCTAATCACGCGAGCGAGACATTGCCGATCCATATTTTTCAGGAGGGGTTTGCCATGCAGAATATGGGATACGCCTCGGCGCTTTCGGTTGTCCTCCTGGTCCTGTCCCTCGGTCTCAGTATCTTCCAGATAAAGGTCGTTGGTGCACGTTTTTCCATTGGGGGTCGGGCATGATCCGCGCGAATGCTTTTACGAAGTGGTGTACTAGTATTTTCTTATTTCTGCTGGCTATCGTCTGGATGGTGCCGGTTTGGATTATGCTAGTTACTGCTTTTACTCCATCGGAGAAACGGGTAGTCGGCTTCGGCGGCTTGCTGATCAGCGACGTGAGCTTGCGAAACTTTCAGACTGTGTTTGCCGATGCGCCGATCTTACAACATCTTGCGAACAGCCTCATCATCACGCTCACATCTGTCGCGCTTGTGGTTCTGTTCGGCGCAATGGCGGCCTATGCTTTTGCCAACATGCGTATACGCGGCAAAAATTTTTGGTTCTTTCTTTTAATGACTACCATGATGCTGCCAGGATCGACGCTGATCGTACCCCTCTTCCAGATCAACAAGTCGCTCGGTCTGTTGGACACCTATCAAGGCCTGATCCTCCCTTACACGGCGCTTGGATTGCCGTTTGCAATTATCATCCTCCGAGGCTTCTTCGAGGCGCTACCTCCCGAACTCGGAGAGGCGGCGCGCCTGGACGGCGTCTCGCAGATCCGCATTTTCTGGTTCATTGCCCTGCCCCTTAGCTGGCCGGCTATTACGGTGGTCGTCATCTTGCAATTTATGGCCAGCTTCAATGAGTTCGTGCTGGCCCTCATAATGACTGACAGCGACTCTATTAAGCCGCTCAGTCTTGTTCCGCTCATCTATAGCGGACGTTTCGTGTTGCAGCCTGGCGCCATGTTCGCCACACTCGCGCTTATGACTTTGCCAGTGGTGGTGGTTTATCTCGGCATGCAGCGGTTTATGATCAGCGGGTTGACCGCAGGTGCCGTTAAGGGATGAGAACTGCCCAAAACGAGTTTCGCTAATGGCTAGGACCGGCAGCAGCGATGCAACGGCTGATGCAATGCCGATTGCCCGCGGGCCCAACGTTCACGTTGTCAGCTCGCGGCAAGCACGATCTAGATTCACCAGATTGTTCCTCACGACACTCTCCCCCACGTCAGAATGATCCTGTTGTATCGTGTACGGACGAATGAAAGGTTTCGCGTTGTTTGCGTTGACGGATCACAATGGCTCGTCTCATTCTCGCCCGCTGGTACGGACCGAGCCATCGGTTTTTCTGCGTAACAAGGCGTTCCGAAGAATACAGGATCACTTCTACCAGTTTGCAGTTGCTTGGGCGAATGGTCGTCAGCAAGATGGAAGGAGGGAATGATGGCCGCGCTTGCGCTTCAAAACGTTTACAAAAAGTATGGCTCCGTCGAGGCCATAACCGATGTGAGCTTGGAGGTTCGTGAAGGGGAGTTTGTGGTGTTCGTAGGCCCCTCGGGCTGCGGAAAGTCGACGCTGCTCCGTATGATCGCTGGGCTAGAGGATATCAGTAGTGGAAGGTTAATGATAGGCGCTGAGGAGCGCACCCATACCGATCCGGCCAAGCGCCAAATAGCCATGGTGTTCCAGTCTTACGCACTCTATCCCCACCTGACGGTGCGAGGGAACCTGGGTTTTGCTCTACGAATGGCCGGCGAGTCCAAACCTGCAATAGCAGCCAAAGTTGATCCGATAGCAACCATGCTTCAATTAAGTGGGCTCATGGACCGCAGACCGTCACAGTTGTCTGGTGGTCAGCGTCAACGGGTTGCAATAGGTCGCGCGCTCGTCCGGTCGCCTAAGGTTTTCCTGTTTGACGAGCCGTTGTCCAATCTCGACGCCGAATTGCGAGTTCAGATGAGGGTGGAGCTTGCTCAACTCCATAAAAAGATCGGAGTCACCACAATTTACGTGACACACGATCAGGTGGAAGCCATGACTCTGGCCGACCGCATCGTAGTTGTCAGGAATGGCCGGATTGAACAGATCGGCGCGCCGCTTGAGCTCTACGATAATCCCAGCAACCTGTTTGTTGCCGGCTTCATAGGCTCGCCTCGTATCAACGAGATAACGGCGACCGTCACCGGGGTCGATGAGAGCGATCTCTTATTGGAGATTTCGGGTGGAGCGCGAATTTCCTATCCGCGCCTGGAGCTGACAGCGGTCATCGGCGACCGGCTGACTCTCGGGGTCCGTCCAGAGCACTTCATAAGAATTAATGGTGATCCTCAGAATGGCGTTCGGGTAAATGTCGACTATTGGGAACATCTGGGGGGCGTTTCATATGCTTACGGCGCTCTCGCGAACGGCCAACGCATTATCTTTGAAGAGCGGTTGTTTCGGTCGTCCGTTGGCGATCGGTCTCTGTCACTGGAAATCGACATATCGAAAGCCTTCCTTTTTGACGCCACCGGAAGACGGCGTCGCTGACGTCCCGCCGCAGAACGGACCACCTTCACATATTAACTGGCGAATGCGGGTTCATCATTCGATATCAAGCGGCAATCGCCGCGTCGGTGACGGTTCCGGTCGTGACAAGCATAGGGAGTTAAAAGATGGCCGCGTTTGCCCAAGGTGAGTATCGGGAACGTGTCAAGGCGGTCAGCGCCAAGATGCAGGAGAAGGGTATTGATACGTTAGTAGTTCTGAAAGAAACGCACCTTTGCTATTTAACCGGATATGAAGGCTACTCGGACTATGTCCCACAGGCGGCAATTTTGCGCGCCGGCGACCTTGATCCCGTCCTCATTTTGCGGGAAATGGATACGAAATGTGCCTATCCCACAGTCCATCTCGATCAGAGCCGCGTCGAGGCGTACCCTGAAAAATACGTCGGCAACGCGAACCGCTCTCCATGGGATATTATCGGGGAACGAACCCTCCATATTGCGCATGGCGGTCGAATAGGCGTCGAATTTGGGTCGAGAGGGTTCTCTCACAGCGACTACTTACTTTTTATGTCTGCACTTGGCGCCCGAACGGCTGAGGATGCCACTTCCGTGGTGCCGAGTGTCACCGCCAAGAAGTCGGCGGCTGAGATCAAGTATATGCAGGATGCTGCCAAGATTGTTGACCGGGCGCTGATGGCGGGCGCCGATAAGATTGACGTCGGGGTTAGGGAATGCGACGTAGCCGCGACCGTCACGAAGTGTCTGATAGAGGGCACTCCGGAAGTGGGCGGCGGACCTGGCGTGCCAATTTTCATGCCGGTGACGCCGTGGGATAAGGCGCCGCATCTCAGATGGACCGACCGGCAGTACGAAAAGCAGCGTCAAACTAACTTCGAGGTCGCTGCATTTGTCCACAGGTACTATTGTCCCTTGTCGCGGACCGTGTACCTTGGCACGCCACCTGATCGATACAGATTTTTGCATGAGGCGGTGGTGGCGGGTTTCACCTCTGCTCTCGGCGCCGTCAAGCCAGGGGCGATTGCGGGCGATATTTATCGCGCTTTCGCAAAGACCTTTAAGCCTAGCGGCATCCGCAAAGAATCGCGCATCGGATATTCGCTTGGAATTGACGAAGGAGCATATGGCGAGGGCTCCTTCAGCCTTCAGGAGGATGACCGTACGGTCTTAGAAGCGGACTTCACCTTTCACCTTATAGTCGGAATCTGGGAGCGCGAAGACTCTTATATTTTCAGTGAAGCGATCCGGGTTACGCCGAACGGTGCAGAGTCATTCACTAAACTATCTCGGGACATTATGGTCCGCTGAAAAGTTTACCCGGCTCTCCATTCTCGCGGTCTGAGTTCAGGATCGTAGCCGCCGACCATGGGCACGAAGGAGACCCCGTCCGGCGCGAGGTGACGATGATGGGCGAAGATTGTGACACTGGGGAGCACCTCAACGGTGCTATACGGAACCTCCGTTGAATTGGATGGAACAAGGGTCTCAGGTCAAATCCAATGACGTTCTAATACTGCAGATTGCTCTGCGAGCAAGCATGAGCAATTCGGCGCTTTCCAAAAAGCAGCAATGGCTGCAGACGCCATATTTGCCGAGATGGTACGGCACAAATGGCCACTGCGGTAGCGCTAGTCAGATAGGAGGTTAGTATGGAACTCACAGGAAAGCGCGTTGTGGTGATTGGGGGCGCCGGTCTCATCGGTTCGCACACCGTGGACCAGCTAATCCGAGAGCAAGTTTCGGAAATCATCGTTTATGACGACTTTAGCCATGGACAGATGAATTTTCTTGTGGATGCTGGGAAAGACCAGCGTGTCCAAATCGTCAGGGCAGACATTCGGAACATCGACCAGCTCAACTGTGCCATCACAGGCGCTGACGGAGTCATTCATCTCGCCACGTTGTTACTGCTTCGTTGCCGGGCTGATCCGGAGGCGGGGTTTGAGGTGAACGTCCGAGGCACCTTCAACGTTATGCAAGCCTGCATTGCGCAAAGGGTCAAGCGGTTGGTCTACGCGTCTTCCACTTCGGTGTACGGCAATGCCGTCCAGGAACCTATGACCGAGGAACACCCGCTCAACAACCAAAACCTATATGGCGCGACGAAGATTGCGTCGGAGGCGCTGCTGCACGCTTGTTATCATGAGTACGGACTCGCTTACGTCGCTATGCGATATATGAATGTTTATGGTCCTCGCCAGGGGTATGCCGGAGTCTACATGTCGGTGATCATGCGGATGTTTGATGCAGCCGAACGCGGAGAGTCACCGGTCATCGTAGGGGACGGAAACGAGGCCTACGACCTGATCATTGCTGAAGACATCGCCCGGGCCAACGTTTGTGCGTTAAGGGCAGACACCGTTGACCGCGCCTACAATATCGGAACCGGCGTGAAAACCTCGCTACTCGAGCTAGCTGAGATCATCTGCGATCTCACGGGATGCAATGCCCCGGTCCGGTACGTGCCGAGAGCCGATGCCGCGAACTTGGTTCGCAATCGTGTTGGCGACCCTGCACGGGCAAGCGCTGAAATCGGTTTCAAGGCGCACATTCCGGTGAGGGAAGGATTGCGGAAGTTGATGGAATGGCGCGCGGCCAACCATTGGGCTATTCAGCACCCGGAAGGCAGCCCTCGGTCCGCACTCCAGCCTTAGGCGACACTGTACCGCGAAGATGAAACCGCAGCGCCGGTTCGGGATTCGCGAACCGCAATACGACGATCACACGCCGACCGTTGGCCCCGACGATTTCCATTCGGCCACCGGTAGACACTGCTTGGCTGGTCGTAACGGGTACTTCAGAGTGCGATCGCGCAGGAGCCGACTCTTCCGGCTCTACATCGTGCAGGCCGGGACCGACAACACCATGTCAATGAAGGCGATCGGTGGGGTCTCGGACAGCGGGTTGGCTCGGCCCAATCGCCCTTGCTGGGCGTGTTTCACCCAGATGAACAAGTGGTTCGCGTTCATGTCGTGACGCCGCGCCACAACCGACACCGGATCACCGGACTCCTGCACCT
>NZ_JBVVQX010000037.1:0-27432 GCF_055811675.1 Mesorhizobium sp. WSM4808 | reverse complement strand
CGCCGGCGAGATCAAGCATGCCGCGGGCGCGCTCGATTGCCCCTGGCGAAACATCATACGCCGTCACATCGAGCCCGGGCCCCCGCCAGCCCCCGGGCGGGGCGGGGGGCCCACCCGGGGGGGGGGCCCGCGGCCGGCTGCGCCGGCGCTTCCATGTCCAGTTCGGTCACTTTCTCGTCTATCTTGGCTACCGCGTTCATGCTGCTGCGCCTTCTGTATTCTTCACTTTTTCAATGGACGGCGTCTCGTCGTCGGTCAGGTTGCGAACCATCGCCTCGAGCCCTTCGATGAGGACGCGACGGGCTTCCGGCTTCACGCCGACCAGCGATTCCTCATAGACTTCTCCGGCAATGCTCTTGATCACGGCGTAGGCATCGCTTGCCTTGGGCGTCAGGAAGATCATGCGGACGCGACGATCGGCGGCGTCGGACCGACGCTCGATCCAGCCTCCCTCTTCCATGCGGTCGACCAGGCGCGAAACGCTGATCGGCTCGATTTCGAGAAGTTCGGCCAGCCGCGCCTGCGCCACACCGTCTTCCTTGGCAACGCGGACCAGAAGCCGCCATTGCGCCGAAGAAAGCCCCAAGCCACTGGCCCTCGCCTCGAAGCGCTTGCGCATCAAGCGCTGCACGTCGTGGATCAAGAAGCCCAATCTGTCGATGCCATCGGAAACCATGAGCGGGATATATAATAAGCGTGCTCACTATTCAAGACGCCGCGTTGCACGAGAAGCCGGCAAATGTGCATGGCAGCTTGCCGGACCAATCATGGTTAGCGATTTGCGAACGCATGATGGCCGCGCCGCCTCTACACTGGTCGCGTCTGGCATATTGATGTACAGCCGCTGAACAGGATCGGGGGATCAACGCAATGCCGACGCTTTACGCTCTCAAGCCGGCCTTCCAGGGTCGACTGCGGCCGCTGGTCAATCGGTTGGCGGCAATCGGGGTCACGGCAAACAGCATAACCATCCTGGCGGCCGCGATGTCGATAGCCGCCGGCGCGGCCATTGCGATCTGGCACGAATGGCGCTGGCTGCTGTTGCTTATCCCCTTGGTGATGTTCGTGCGCATGGCGTTGAATGCCGTGGACGGCATGCTGGCGCGCGAGCATGGCCAAGCCTCGACGCTTGGCATGTATCTGAACGAGTTGTGCGACGTCGTTTCGGACCTCGCGCTGATTCTCCCTTTTGCCGTCTTTCCGGAATTTGGCGCATGGGGCGTCGTCGCCTTCGCGATAGCGGCCGTGCTGACCGAGTTCGCCGGCGTGCTCGGCATCGCTGCCAAGGTCGGGCGTAATTATGCCGGGCCGTTCGGCAAGAGCGACAGGGCGCTGGCGCTCGGCGTCGTCGCCGTGCTGTGCGCCGCCGGGCTGTGGCCGGCATCGATAGCGGCGTTTGTGTTTCCGGCCATGGCAACGCTTTCGCTGCTGACCGCCATAAACCGGATACGCGCCGGCATTATTGGCAGCGCCAGCTGAGCATCGAGGCTCGCCATGCCGCCAGAGGGGAAGACCATGATGCACGAACCGATCGCCGCCGCGGCCACGGAAAGCCTTGCGCGGCAAGCACAGGAGCGGGTTTTCCGCAGCCATGACGGTACGGAGATCTTCTACCGATTCTGGCCGGCGGCCTCCGCCGATGCCAAGGGCGCGGTGGTGCTCTTCCACCGCGGCCACGAGCATGGCGGTCGCATGTGCCATCTTGTCGATGAATTGCAGATGCCGGACCACGCCTTCTATGCCTGGGATGCCCGCGGCAATGGCCGTTCGGCCGGCGAGCGCGGCTATGCCCCGTCCTTCTCGGCCCTGGTGCGCGACATCGACTGCTTCATGCGCGAGATTGCAGCCAGGGATGGCTTTGCCACTCGGGATATCGCGCTGGTCGCACAATCCTTCGGCGCCGTGCTGGCCGCCGCCTGGGTGCATGACTATGCGCCGAAGCTGCGCGCCATGGTGCTGGCCTCACCGGCCTTCTCGGTAAAACTCTACGTGCCCTTCGCCAAGGAGGGCATCGCACTCTGGCAGAAGATCAAGGGCCGCTTCTTCGTCAATTCCTACGTCAAGGCGAAATTCCTGACCCACGATCCCGTGCGCATCGCCTCTTTCGAGAGCGATCCGTTGATCACGCGGCCGATCGCTTCCAACATCCTGGTCGAACTCTATCAGCATGCCGCACGCATCGTCAGTGACGCCCGCGCCATCACCGTGCCGACCCAGCTTCTGCTTTCGGGCAGCGACTGGGTGGTGCGCCACGGCCCGCAGCACGAGTTCTTCGTCAATCTCGGCAGCCGCACCAAGGAACGCCATGTGTTGCCTGGTTTCTTCCACGACACGCTGGGCGAGCGCGACCGGGCAAAGGCCCTCGACCTGATCCGGCCATTCCTGGCCAGGCAGTTCACGGCACCGGACGCGCCTGTCGACCTTAAGCAGGCGGACATTGCCGGCTACACCCGCGACGAGGCGGACCGACTTGCCTCGCCGCTCGCTTTGATGTCGCCAAAGGGCCTCTATTGGGCATTCAGCCGTGCCTCTATCCGCATGGGCGCCTGGGTCTCGCAAGGTATGAAGGCCGGCGTGACCACCGGCTTCGATTCCGGCTCGACGCTGGACTACGTCTACGAGAACAATGCGCGCGGGCTTACGCCTCTTGGCCGCGTCGTCGACCGCATTTTCCTGGAGGCCATTGGCTGGCGCGGCATCCGCCAGCGCAAGCTGCATCTCGAAGAGCTCATCGGCTCTTGCCTGGCGACGCTCAAGGCCGCTGGCCGGCCAGCGCACATTCTCGACATCGCGGCCGGCCATGGCCGCTATGTTCTCGATGCCATCGTGAAGAGCCCCGATCAGCCGGCGAGCGTTCGCCTGCAGGATTATTCCGACCTCAACGTCCAGCTTGGCCGCAAGCTGATCGCCGAGCGGCAATTGCCGGCTGATGTCTCGTTCCAGCGCGCCGACGCCTTCGATGCCGACATGCTCGCATCGATCGATCCAGCTCCGGATCTTGCCATCGTTTCCGGCCTTTACGAGTTGTTCTCCGACAATGCGATGATAGCCCGCTCGCTCGGTGGATTGGCCAGCGCCATGCAGCCGGGAAGCCTGTTGCTCTACACCAACCAGCCCTGGCATCCGCAGCTCGAGATGATCGCCCGCACCCTGACTTCGCATCGCGGCGGCGAGGCCTGGGTGATGCGGCGGCGCACGCAGGGTGAGATGGACCAGCTCGTCGAAGCCGCCGGTTTCGAAAAGCTCGACCAGCGCATCGACCAATGGGGCATCTTCACCGTCTCGGTCGCACGGCGCCGCTGAGCAGCATGGCCTCGTCGCTTGCACCCATCGCGCGCACCGAGCCTTATGGACGGGTGGTCGTCAGGGCCGCGCTCTGGCTGGCCTTCCTGGCGCCGTTCTTCTACCTCAGCTACGGCTTCGCCAACTGGCTGGCCTCGCGGCGCGACGAGGTCGGCAGCATCGTGTTCTCGTGGGAACACAGCATTCCGTTCGTCGCCTGGACCATCGTGCCCTATTGGTCGATCAATCTGTTCTATGGCCTGTCGCTGCTGCTCAACAACGACAAGCAAGGCGTCGACCGCCTGGCCGGGCGCTATCTCACCGCGCAGGTCGTCGCCGTTATCTGCTTCATCCTGTTCCCGCTGACCGCGACATTCGTGCGACCTGCAACGACCGGACTGCCCGGCTTCCTGTTTGCCGTGCTTGGTGGTTTCGACAAGCCGTTCAACCAGGCGCCCTCGCTGCACATCGCCCTTTTGGTGATCATCTGGGATCATTGGCGCCACCGGCTCCGCGGGTTGCTCCTGCCGCTCTGGCATGGCTGGAGCTTCCTGATCGGTGCCTCGGTGCTGACGACCTGGCAGCATCACTTCATCGACATTCCGACCGGCGCGCTGCTCGGGTTCTTTGCGCTGTGGCTGTTTCCGCGCAGCGGCGCGTTGCCGTTTTCAGGCTTCCGGCTGACCAGCGATGTGAAAGCGCGGCGGCTGGCGCGGTTCTACGCGCTGGGCGCGGTCCTCGCGCTGGCCGGTGCAGCGCTCGGCGCCTTGTTCTGCGCCGTCGCGCTCTTCCTGCTTTGGCCGGCGCTGGCGCTGGCCATCGTCGCCTTCGCCTATGCAGGAGCAGGCGAAAAAGTGTTCCAGAAATCCGCCGATGGCAGCATCACGCTCGCAAGCCGTGTCCTGCTCTTGCCTTACCGTCTCGGCGCCAGGGCCAACATATGGGCCTGGACGCGCAAACTTGCTCCCCAGGTGGCGATTGCCGACGGCGTCTTTCTCGGGCGCTTTCCCACGGCACGCGAGGCCAGCAGCTTCGGCACGGTCATCGATCTCGCCGCCGAACTTAAGAGGCCTGCGGCAGCCGATTGCCGCTGGATCAGCTTTCCGATGGTCGACCTGTTGCCGCCGCCAGTGGCGATACGGCAACAGGCAGCCGGCGCGCTGGAGAGTGCGCGCCGCGACGGCACCGTGCTGGTGTGCTGCGCGCTCGGCTTCCAGCGCAGCGCCGGCGTCGTCGCCGAATGGCTGGTGGCGACCGGCAGGGCCAAGACGCCGGCGCTTGCCCGCGAAATGCTCGCGGCCCTCGGCCGGCCGGTTCATCTTGCCGAGGCCATAGAGCGCGCGGCGTCATGACCGGCAATGCCTACCAGGACCGCACCGACCGCTTCGCCGGCATGCTGATGCGGCAGGCAGCGTGGCCGGCCGCAATCGTGGTGGCGGCAAATATCCTTGCGCCGCTGGCTGCCTCGACGCGCGGCGGCTTCGAGACTTTGCCGGCGGCCGTTGCGCTGTCGATCACAGCCGCGAGCGCTGTCGCCGTTCTGGCGCTGTCGGCATTGCTGGCATTCGACGCTCTGTTGTTCCGGGTCATGGCTGGCCATGATGACGAAGCTTCCGGCGGTGCCGCGGTGGACGACATGCTGGCGCGCATGCGCCTGAAAACGGCCCCGCCCGCGACACGCTCGCTCGATGACCGCATTGCTGGCACGCGTCGCCTACTGTTCAAGCAGCGCGCCGCCCTGGCTCTGTTTGCCGCAGCACTTCTGGCGTCAGGGTTTTGGGCGCCGCGATGAACAGGCTTTCGCTCAAGACCTTCACCTTGCTGCAGACGGTAACCTCCGTCGGCCTCTCGGCGCTGGCCCGGATGGTGACGGGCGTGCGTCCGATCTGGAACGGCAGCCTGCCCTCCGACCGCCAGCGCATCTATTTCGCCAACCACACCAGCCATGGCGACTTTATCCTGCTGTCGGCCTGTCTCAGCGAAAGCGAGCGCGCGATCACCCATGCTGTTGCCGCAGGCGAATATTGGGGGAAGTCGCGGCTGCGCCGCTTCATCGCGCAGGACATGCTGTCGTCGGTGCTCATCAACCGGCAGTGGACGAGACCTGAGGAAAACCCGATCGAGATCATGCTGTCGGTTCTCGACCAGGGCCACTCGCTGATCCTGTTTCCCGAAGGCACACGCAACATGACCGAAGAGCCGCTGCTGGCATTCCGCTCCGGGCTCTACAATCTGTCGACGGCGCGGCCTCAGGTCGAGCTGATCCCGTGCTGGATCGAGAACATGTCGCGCGTGCTGCCCAAGGGCCAGTTCCTGCCGGTGCCGCTGCTGTGCCGCGTCGTCTTCGGCGCACCGGTGGCGATCGGTCCGGGCGAAGAACGCCGCGCCTTCCTCGAACGCGCCCACGCCGCGCTTCTGGCGCTCAACCCGCGTCCCGAGCGAGACGATTGATGCGCCACGAAATCTCCATCCTGATCATCGGCCTGCTGGCGGTTTTGACCACCGCCAGCATCGTCGCCACCATACTTTCGGCGCGAGCGCCGAAGCCGCTTAGTTCGACGCTGGTCAATCTCAGCCAGCGGATCAACGCCTGGTGGGTGATGGTGGCGCTGATGACGGTCGCCTTCTTCTTCGGGCGTTACGGGATGACCATCCTGTTCGCTCTGATCTCCTTCGCCGCGCTGCGCGAATTCGTGACGCTGACGCACACCCGCCGCAGCGACCATTGGGTGCTGCTCGGCATGTTCGGCATCATCATACCGTTTCAATACTGGCTGGTGTGGACCGCCTGGTACGGGCTCTTCGTCATCTTCATTCCGGTCTATTGCTTCCTGTTGATGCCGGCCATCACGGCGCTGCATGGCGACACCGAACGCTTCCTCGAGCGGATCGCCGCGCAGCAATGGGCGGTGATGATCTCGGTCTATTGCGTCAGCCATGTGCCTGCCCTGCTGACACTCGAGGTGCCGGGCTTCGAAGGCCGCACCCTGCTGCTGATCGCGTTCCTGATCATCGTCGTGCAAGGCAGCGACGTGCTGCAGTACATCTTCGGCAAGCTATTTGGAAAACACCGTTTTTCGCCGAACGTCTCGCCGTCGAAAACCTGGGAAGGGCTGATCGGCGGACTGGTGTCGGCGAGCCTGCTCGGCGCGCTGCTATCGTTCGTGACACCCTTCTCGCCGCTGCAGGCAGCAGCCGTGGCCTTCGTCGCCTGCTCGATGGGATTTCTCGGCGGGCTGGTCGCCTCGGCCATCAAGCGCGATCAGGGCGTCAAGGACTGGGGCCATCTGATCGAAGGCCATGGCGGCATGATGGACCGCACCGACAGCCTGGTCTTCGCCGCCCCGGTGTTCTTCCACATCGTGCGCTATTTCTGGACGGTCTGAGCCGGCGGCCTGTTGCAAGAGCGGTTCATTGGCGCGCTCAGAGCCGGTTGTGGATCAGCATGGTGACGACGAAGAACGCGCCGACGGAGCTGGTGATGATGCCGATCGGCAGTTCCTGCGGCAGCAGCAGCGTTCGGGCCAGAAGATCGCTGGCCAGCAACAGCACCGCGCCGGGTCAGTTTGGAAGCCGTTTGACACCCTTTTTTATACGCCGAGATAGCGGTCCTGAATTTCTGGCGTCAGCGCCTCGGGCGTGCCTTCGAAGACGGTCATGCCCTTTTCCAGAACGAAGCAGCGGTCGGCCACAGGTAGAAGCTCGGCAAGCGTCTTGTCGACGATAAGGATCGACTGTCCGCTCGACTTGAGCTTGCGGATTGCTGCCCAGATGTCCTGGCGGATCACAGGTGCCAGACCCTCGGTCGCCTCGTCCAGAATGAGCAGGCTCGGATTGGTCATCAACGCGCGGCCGATGGCTACCATCTGCTGCTCGCCGCCCGACAGTGTACCGGCATATTGGTCGCGGCGTTCGCCGAGACGCGGAAACAGCTCGACAACTTTTTCCAATGTCCACGCGCTGCCGCGTGCTGCGGCCAGCAGGTTCTCCAGTACGGTCAGATTGGGAAAGCAGCGCCTTCCCTCCGGCACCAGACCCAGGCCAAGGCGCGCGATGCGGTGCGGGCGCATGCCGGCGACTTGGCGGCCGCCAAAGCTGATCGAGCCTGAGCGCGGTTTCGCGAGGCCGAGAATGGAATTGATCGTCGTCGTCTTGCCCATGCCGTTGCGGCCCATGAGCGCCACGACCTCACCCGCCCTGACGTCGAGCGAGACGCCGAACAGCGCCTGCGATGCGCCGTAGAAGGTTTCGACGCCGTTGAGTTCCAGCAGGCTCACGCAGCTTCTCCGAGATAGGCCCGGCGCACTTCGGGATCGTTGCGGATCTCGTCCACCGTGCCGGTGGCGATGACGCGGCCATAGACGAGGACCGAGATACGGTCGGCAAGCGCGAAGACGGCATCCATGTCGTGCTCGACGAGCAGGATCGGCGCTTCGTGGCGCAGGCCGTCGAGGAATTTCGTCAACGCTTTCGATCCGTCTGGCCCCATGCCGGCCATCGGCTCGTCGAACAAAAAGGCCTTCGATCCAAGGGCCAACGCAATGGCGATTTCGAGTTGACGGCGTTCGCCATGCGACAGCTCAGCGGCTGGCACGTAGGCGCGCCCGGCAAGGCCGACGCGCTCCAGCATCGCCATCGCCGGTTCTGTCAGGCTCTTGTCGCTCATCACGGGGCGTAAGAAGCGGAAGCTCGTTCCCTGGCGTGCCTGCACCGCCAGCATCACATTGCGCAGCGCGGAAAACTCCTGCGCGAGTGATGAGATCTGGAAGCTGCGGCCGAGCCCAAGCCGCCCGCGGGCCGCCATGTCGAGCCCGGCCATATCCTGGCCGAGAAAGCGGATACTGCCGCTGTCTGGCCGGAGCGAGCCCGAGATCTGGTGGATCAGCGTGCTTTTGCCGGCTCCATTGGGGCCGATCAGCGCGTGGATTTCGCCCGGCTTGAGATCGAGGCTGACGCCGTCGGTGGCCTTCAGCGCGCCGAAAGTCTTTTTGAGATCGCGTATTTCGAGGACCAGCTCAGCCATGACGCGCCTCTCCAGCCAAAAGGCCAAGCAGCCCGCCGCGCGCGAACAAAACGACGCCGAGCAGGATCAGGCCAAGGAAGAACTGCCAGCGTTCGGTGAAGCCGCCAAGCGCGAATTCGAACAGCACGTAAAGCATCGCGCCCGCAACCGGGCCGAACAGCCGACCCTTGCCGCCAAGGATGATGAGCACGATCAGCTCGCCCGACATGTGCCAGGACAGCATCGAGGGGCTGACGAAGCGGTTGAGATCGGCAAACAGCGCGCCGGCGAGGCCTGTGACCATGGCAGAGATGGCGAAGGCAACGAGCCTGATGTTGAAGGGTGCGATGCCGACGGCGGACAGCCTGGTCGCGTTCTGCCGTGCCGCCTGCAATGCGGCACCGAAGCGCGATCCGCGCAGCAGCCAGAACAGGCCAAGTGCTGCCATCAGCACGACATAGCAGATCAGGAAATAGGTCAGGGACTGCGCCGTGTTCATACCGGGAAAGCCATTGCGGACATAGATCGACAGCCCGTCCTCGCCGCCATAGGCCGGCCAGGAGATGGCGAAGTAGTAGATCATCTGCGCGAAAGCGAGCGTGATCATGATGAAATAGACGCCCGTCGTGCGCAGGCTGATCGCGCCGATCGGCAAGGCGACAAGGCCGCAAACCAGGATAGCCACCGACCAGATGACCGGCATCGAGGTCGTGCCTTGCAGGCCAAACAACAGCGGTTCGGCGTTGAAGGTATGGGTCGCCAGGATGCCGGCGGCATAGCCGCCAAGGCCGAAGAAGGCGGCGTGGCCAAAGGATACCAGCCCGCCAAGACCAAGCGCGATGTTGAGCCCGACAGCAGCGAGCGCAAGGATCGTAATGCGCGTGGCAAGCGTGACGTAGAATTGCTCGCCCATTGCAGACGCACTGAACGGGATCGCTAGCAGCAGAAGTGCCAGCAGTATATTGATGATGGTTTCGCGGCTCATGGTGGCCCTTACGACTGCGCCGCAAACAGGCCGCTTGGCCTGAAAGCGAGGATCAGGGCCATGACTATGTAGATCAGCATGGAGGCGAGTGAGGCACCGATCAGCCCGGCCTGTGCCGTCGGCATCATCAACGCCAGCGCCTTGGGCAGGAGGAAGCGGCCCATCGTGTCGACGAGGCCGACGAGGATGGCACCGAACAGCGCGCCCTTGATCGAGCCGATGCCGCCGATGACGATGACCACGAAGGCGAGGATGAGTGCTGGCTCGCCCATGCCGACCTGCACCGATTGCAGCGCACCGACCAGCGCGCCGGCAAGGCCGGCAAGGGCAGCACCTAGCGCGAAGACAACAGTGTAGAGCGTGCGGATGTCGACGCCGAGGGCTGCGATCATCTCGCGGTCGGATTCGCCGGCGCGGATGCGCATGCCGAGACGGGTGCGCGAGATCAGCAGATAGAGCCCCACAGCAACGGCGATGCCGACGCCGATAATGGCGAGGCGGTAGAGCTGGTACTGGCCACCCCCGGGCAGGGGCACCGCGCCTTGCAGCAGCGGTGGGATGTCGAGATAAAGCGGAAACGAGCCAGACAGCCAGCGCGTGCCTTCCGAAAAGATCAGGATCAGCGCAAACGTCGCCAGCACCTGGTCAAGATGGTCGCGCTCATAAAGCCTGCGGATGACAACGATCTCCATGACCGCACCGGCGGCTGCCGCAGCGATCAGGCTCGCCACCAGACCGATCCAGAACGAACCAGTGGCGGCGGCGACCGTGGCACAGGCAAAGGCGCCGACCATGTAGAGCGAGCCATGGGCGAGGTTGATCAGGCCCATGACTCCGAAGATCAGCGTCAGGCCGGCGGCCATGAGGAACAGCATCACTCCGAGCTGCAGCCCGTTGAGAAGTTGTTCGATCAGAAGGGCGATGGACAAATGAACGATCCGGACTGTGGTTCAAGGCGGGGAATGCCGAAGCAAGCCGCTGCAAGATACGGCGATGCGGCCTCGCCGCGGCCCCGGCCCCGTCGATGACGAGGCCGGCACTTTAGCAAAGCGGATGCAGCCTTGGGCTACATCTTGCACTGGTCGGCATAGGCGTCCTTGTGGTGTTCGAAGGCGGTGGCGATGATCTTGTTGGTCAAGACATCGCCTTCCTTTACCACCTCACGGACGTAGATGTTCTGGACCGGATGATTGTTGGTGTTGAAGGTGAACTCGCCGCGCACCGACTTGAAATCGGCTGCCTTGAGGGCCGCGCGGAACGCGTCCTTGTCCTTAACACTGGCCTTGGACAGCGCAGACAGGATCAGGTTCGCCGTATCCCAGCTCTGGGCGGCGTAGATTGAGGGCAGGCGATTGTATTCGGCCTTGAAGGCCTCGACGAACTGCTTGTTGGCTTCGTTGTCGAGGTCCCTGGACCAGCTCGCCGAGTTCTTGACGCCAAGGGCTGCGTCGCCAACCGCGGGCAAAATGTCCTGGTCGAAGGAGAAGCCAGGACCCATGACCGGGATGTTCACGCCCGACTGGGCGTACTGCTTCATGAAGGAAATGCCCATGCCGCCAGGCAGGAAGAAGAACACCGAGTCGGCACCGGAATCGCGGATTTGGGCGACCTCGGCGGCGTAGTCGGCCTGGCCGATCTGGGTGTAGGCCTCGCCTGCCAGCTCGCCCTTGTAGTAGCGCTTGAAGCCGGTCAGCGAATCCTTGCCAGCCGGGTAGTTGGGCGCGAGGATGAAGGTCTTCTTGTAGTCCTTGTTGGCGTACTGACCCATCGCCTCATGGAAATTGTCGTTCTGATAGGCGACGTTGAAATAGTTCTTGTTGCACTTGGCGCCGGCAAGCGCCGACGGGCCGGCATTGGGCGACAGATAGATGACGTCCTGCGCCACCGCGTTGGGCACCACCGCCATCGCCAGGTTCGACCAGATGATGCCGGTGAGCAGGTCGACCTTGTCGCTCTGGATCATCTTTTCGGCGAGCTGCACCGCGATCTCGGGCTTCTGGGCATCGTCTTCGATGACCAGCTCGACATCTTTGTTGCCGGACTGTTTCATCGCCAGCGTAAAGGCATCGCGCATGTCGACGCCGAGACCCGCACCGCCGCCCGAAAGCGTGGTGATGACGCCGATCTTGACGGGTTCGGCATAGGCAAGGCCAGATGTGGCCAGCGACAAAGCGAACATGCTGGATGCCAGGACATTCTTCATTTTTCTCTCCTTCCCAGTGTTTTCAATATAGATAAAATAGCTTTAGAGCCGGGGCGAACTTTCCAGAGTTCAGTGAACAGTTCAACCTCCAGCATCTCTTCAGATACGAAGCGCCCGACGTGCCGCCGGTGCTGCGTTTCATGCCGATGATGCGTTCGACTGTGGTGACATGATTGAAGCGCCAGCGCCCGGCCATTGCCGATCGGCGCGGTGTGGTCACCCAGACCCTTTTCGACCAGACGTCGGTCAGTTCGACACCGGCATTAAGGTATTCGGGGTAGTCGAAGCCATCGAGCAGTAAGTTCGGCCACTGTTCCTCGGGCGGAAGGTTGTCGCGCGTGAAAGTGTCGATATGCGCTGACGGTCCAAGCATTCTGCGGCTGTCCCCTAGATGCTCGTTGCCACGGTCTTGTCGCCGTGCGTGTGTTTGAATACGCAACTTGCGGGGAGGCTTTGCGCCGACGCCGGGCTGGTCATCCGGCATATGCGGCAGCACCCGGCGCGATCGATATGCGACCGGCATTTGGCACAGCGAGACCTCCCACGCTCTCGACTGACGATTGAGAATTGCACCAGACCAAATTTATTTCAAGCCTAAAGTTTTTAGCCCTGCCCGAGCGTTGGTGCACAAATGCGGCATGTTCGGCATCTTCGGCAAGCTCTTTGGAAAACATCGTTTTTCGCCGAACGTCTCGCCGTCGAAAACCTGGGAAGGCCTGATCGGCACGCCCTTCTCGCCGCTGCAGGCGGCGGACGTGGCCTTCGTCGCCTACTCGATGGGATTTCTTGGCGAGTTGGTCGCCTCGGCCATCAAGCGCGACCAGGGCGTCAAGGACTGGGGCCATCTGATCGAAGGCCATGGCGGCATGATGGACCGCACCGACAAGCCTGGTCTTCGCCGCGCCTGTCTTCTTTCACATTGTGCGCTATTTCTGGACGGTCTGAGCCGGCGGCCTCTTGCCCGCCGCGATCAGACCCGGATCAGCATAGTGACGACCAGAACCACGCTATTTGGCGCGTTTCCTGACATACAGTTCCAGCTTATGGCGGACGATTTCGAAGCCAAGCTCCGACGCTATCTCGGCCTGCAGTTTCTCGATTTTGTCGGAACGGAACTCGATCACCTGACCGGTGTCGAGGTCGATGAGATGGTCGTGATGTTCACGGTCCGCGTTTTCGAACCGGGCGCGGCCCTCGTCGAAGGCATGACGCTGGATGGCGCCTTTCTCCTCCAGGAGCCGCAACGTCCGGTAGACGGTCGACAAGGAAATGCTGCCGTCGATCTGGTGGGCACGAGAATACAATTCGTTCGCGTCCGGATGGTCGTGCGCATCCGCCAGCAGCCGCAAGATCACCTTGCGTTGTTCGGTCATCCGGACACCGGCGGCTTTCAAATTGCTCCGGAATCGCTCGAAAAGGTCGTTATCCGCTTTCATCCGCCATACTTAGCCGCGTTGCCACGCGACTGCAATTAGCTACTTGCAAATCAGTTGCAACTGCAATATTAGATGCAAATCAAACGCATTAGCATGACGTGAGCGGCGCATGGGCGACGATCAACTCCAGTCGAAAGGCATCCGATGACTGCTTCTGCTTCCCCAACCCGCAGGACGATGCTGCGGGCGCTTGGCGGCCTTGTGGCCATCGGTTTTGCGACGATGGCGAGCCTCGTTCCGGTCATGGCACAGGAGACCCAGCCTGCGGCAGGGAAGGTTCTGCGCGTCGTGACGACGTTCACGATCATCCAGGATATCGCGCAAAACGTAGCCGGGACCGCGGCAATCGTAGAGTCGGTGACCAAGCCCGGCGCCGAAATCCACGACTATCAGCCGACGCCGCTCGACGTGGTGAAGGCGCAATCGGCCGACCTCGTGCTCTGGAACGGCATGAACCTCGAACGCTGGTTCGAGAAATTCTTCGACAACGTGAAGAACGTGCCGAGCGCCGTCGTCACGGACGGTGTCGAGCCGATGGGGATCAAGGAGGGGCCCTACGAAGGCAAGCCCAATCCGCATGCGTGGATGTCGCCGAAGAACGCCCTCATCTATGTCGAGAACATCCGCAAGGCGCTGTCCAAGGCGGATCCGGCAAACGCCCAGGTCTATGCCGCCAATGCCGCCGCCTATTCGGAAAAGATCAAGGCAATCGACGAACCCATGCGCAAGCGCCTGTCGGCGATCCCCACGGACCAACGCTGGCTGGTTACAAGCGAAGGCGCTTTCAGCTACCTGGCACGCGACTTCGATCTGCGCGAAGCCTATCTGTGGCCGATCAACGCCGACCAGCAAGGCACTCCGCAACAGGCGCGCAAGCTCATCGACCTGGTGCGCGAGAACAAGATTCCAGTGGTGTTCAGCGAAAGCACCATTTCCGACAAGGCGGCCAAGCAAGTCGCGCGCGAAACCGGAGCCACCTATGGAGGCATTCTCTACGTCGATTCGCTGAGCGAGGAAGACGGCCCGGTTCCGACCTATCTGAAGCTTCTCGAAACCACCGTCGAGACGATCGTCCAGGGGTTCGGCGGGTGACCGGGGTTCGCACCGCGCTCGCTCCGGACAGTGTCCAGGGCAGCCATGATCGAACATCGACCGGTAGCGGCCGGGTCGTTGCCTCCATCGACGTGGACGACGTCACCGTCAGCTATTCAAGCGGGGTCACGGCCGTACATTCCGCCTCTTTCAGACTCGGCGCCTCCACCATCTGCGCGCTGGTCGGCGTCAACGGCTCCGGCAAATCGACGCTGTTCAAGGCGCTGATGGGCTTCCTGACGCCGTCGACCGGAACAGTGCTTATCGCCGGATTGCCGGTCCACGCAGCGCTGAAGCGCGGCCTGGTAGCGTATGTGCCGCAGAGCGAGGATGTCGACTGGAACTTTCCGGTGCTGGTGGAAGATGTCGTCATGATGGGCCGCTATGGCCACATGAATTTTCTGCGTATCCCAGGCAGAGCCGATCGCATGGCGGTCGACGCGGCGCTGGAACGGGTCGGCATGACCGATTTTCGCAAGCGCCAGATCGGCGAACTGAGCGGCGGCCAGAAGAAGCGCGTGTTCCTGGCGCGCGCTCTGGCGCAGGGCGGCGAGATCATCCTGCTCGACGAGCCGTTCACCGGCGTCGACGTGCAGACCGAAGCAGCGATCATCGATCTCCTTCGGTCGATGCGCGACGACGGCAAGCTGATGTTGGTGTCGACGCACAATCTCGGCAGCATCGTCAATTTCTGCGACCATGTCGTCATCTTCAACAAGACGGTGCTGGCCTTCGGACCGACAGAGACAACGTTTACGCAAGCCAATCTTGCGAAAGCTTTTGGCGGCGTGCTGAGGCATCTACGCCTCGGCGGCGCCGATCTTCACGACGACCCCGACGCTCGCCACCTGACCGTGCTGACCGATGACGAGCGCCCTCTGGTGCTTTACGGCGAGCGCGATCAAGAGAAGATGATGAAGCCCGACAGCGGATCGCCAGCCCCGTGATTGACATCCTGCTGGAACCCTTCACCTACAACTACATGGCCAAGGCCATCTGGGTCAGCGCCCTGGTCGGCATGGTCTGCGCGTTCCTGTCCTGCTATCTCATACTCAAGGGCTGGGCCCTGATGGGCGACGCGCTTGCCCACTCGGTGGTGCCGGGCGTTGCGGCCGCCTACATGCTGGCCCTTCCCTATGCCGCCGGCGCATTCGCCTCCGGCCTCATCGCCGCACTCGGCATCACCTTGGTGCGGCGCGTGACGCAACTTCGCGAGGACGCCGTGATCGGCCTTGTCTTTACAACGCTGTTCGCTGGCGGGCTGCTGATTGCGTCGATCAGTCCGACCTCCGTAAACATCCAGTCCATCGTACTCGGCAACATCCTCGCAATCTCCGACGAGGATGTAACCCAGGTCATCCTCATCGCAGCGGTTTCGCTGGCTGTACTGGGGCTTCGATGGAAGGATATGATGCTGGTGTTCTTCGACGAGAATCAGGCGCGAAGCGTCGGCTTGAACCCCTGGCGGCTGCGGGTGCTGTTCTTCGTGCTGCTCAGCGCCTGCATCGTCGCCGCACTCCAGACCGTCGGTGCGATCCTGGTGATCGCGATGGTGGTGACACCAGGCGCCACCGCCTACCTGCTGACCGATCGGTTCGGCGTCATGATCCTGCTCGCGATGGCGATCGGCGCGGCGACGAGCGCGGTCGGCGCTTATCTCAGCTTCTTTCTCGACGGCGCGACTGGCGGGCTGATCGTGGTGCTGCAGACCGTGGTCTTCCTGACTGCCTTCGTCTTCGCACCCAAACATGGCCGGCTCGCCGCACGCCGGGCGGCACGTGCCGCATCGCAGGTCGTCTCATGATGACGATCTGGTCCTGGATCGCCGAGCCGCTCAGCCATGAGTTCATGCGTCGCGGCCTCACCGTCGCCATTCTGGTCGGCGCCATCTGCGCGGTGTTGTCCTGCTATCTCGTCCTGAAGGGCTGGTCGCTGATGGGCGACGCCGTTTCGCATGCCGTGCTTCCGGGCATTGTGCTCGCCTATATCGCCGGGATCCCGCTTGCCTTCGGCGCATTCGTGGCAGGACTTGGCTGCGCGCTGGCGACGGGCTACCTCAAGCAGCACAGCCGGATCAAGGAAGACGCAGTCATGGGCATCGTCTTCTCAGGCATGTTCGCGTTTGGCCTGGTTCTGTTCGTCAAGGTCGAGACCGACCAGCATCTCAATCATATCCTGTTCGGCAACATGCTCGGCGTCCAGTGGCGCGACGTGATCGAGGCGGCGGTCATCGTCGTGCCGGCGATCCTCATCGTTCTGGCAAAACGCAAGGATCTGCTGCTTTATTGTTTCGATCCGGCCCATGCGCGCGCGATCGGCCTGCCCGTCAATCTGCTGCATTTCGGGCTCTTGACGCTGCTCGCGTTGACGATCGTGGCCTCGCTGAAGGCTGTCGGGATCATCCTTGTCATCGCCATGCTGATCGCGCCGGGAGCGATCGGTTTTCTTTTGACGAAGAGCTTTGAGCGTATGCTCGCCATTGCTGCCGCGGCCGCCATCGGGTCGAGCGTCGTGGGAACGATCCTCAGCTATCACATCGACGCAGCCACGGGCCCGACGATCGTCGTGGTTCAGGCCGGCGTTTTTTTGCTTGCCCTGTTCCAGTCGAAGCGCCCAAAGCAACAGGTGCAACTGGGCATTTCGGGAGAGTAATCGCGGCGCTGGCCCCGGCCGAGGCCGCACTCAAAGCCGGTTGCGGATGAGCATGGTGACGACGAAGAACGCGCCGACCGAGCTGGTGATGATGCCGATCGGCAGTTCCTGCGGCGGCAGCAGCGTTCGAGCCAGAAGGTCGCTGGCCAGCAACAGCACCGCGCCGAACACGGCGCAGCTGGCAACCAGGCGCAGGTGCAAGGGGCCCGCCAGCGGCCGCGACAGATGCGGGATCATCAGCCCGACGAAGCCGATGACGCCGGCGACCGAGACCAGGATCGCCGTCGAGAAGGCGGCGACGAGAAAGGTCATCCTTCGCATCCGCGCCACCGGCACGCCCAGGCTTTCGGCGGCGTTTTCGCCGGCCAGGAAAGCATCGAGCCGGCGGTGGTTCCACAGCGCGTAAGCCAGGATAGTGCCCGCACCCAAGGCGCCGAGCCAGATATTGTCCCAGCGCGCCAGGCCGAGCCCCCCCATCGTCCAGAACAGCACGGAGTGGGCGGCGCGCTGGTCGCCGGCAAAGACAAGATAATTGGTCAAGGCGGTGAACATGAAGGACACGGCAAGGCCGGCAAGGATCAGCCGCTCCGGGCCTTGCCCCCTCACCCGCGCAACCAGCAGCAGGACGACACCGGCAGCCAATATGCCGCCGGTGAAGGCCGCGACCGGCAATGTCCAGATGCCGAAACTGTCTCCGAAGACGGTGATGACGGAAACCGCACCCGCGGCGGCGCCCGACGACAGGCCGAACAGGAACGGGTCGGCAAGGTCGTTGCGGGTCACCGTCTGCAGCAGCGCACCGACGACGCCGAGACCGGCCCCGACGCAGATGGCCAGGACCGTGCGCGGCAGCCGCAGATCGACGACGATCTTGCCGACCGGCCCGGACACGTCGTGCCCGCTGAAGCCGATTGCGCGGCCAAGTGCTGCAACAACGTCGGTCAGCGGGATCAGCGTCGAGCCATAGGCGATCGACAGCAATGCGAGAGCAGCGATCGCCGCCGCTCCCACCAGCATGGCCAGTGCGAATGCCGGATGGCGCAAACCTGGAAATGCGTCGTGTCTGTCAGGACGCGTGCGACGCACTTCCAGGATCTTTTGCTCATGCATGTCGTTGCCCCAAAACCGCTGCGCACTTTTGGGCGACAGGCATCAAAACGCTTCCGGATGCATGGCCTTGGCGATTTTGTCGATCGCTTCGATATTGGCGGGTCCGGGTGTCAGTTCGGCATAGCGCAGGGCGACGAAGCGCTCGTTCTTGACCGCGTCCGTCTCTTTCATGGCCGGATGGACCTTCAGAAAATCGAGCAGCTTCTTGTAGCCGCCGCCATCCTGGTAATCGAGCAGGATGAGGAATTGCGGATTGCGCGACGCCACCGTTTCCCAGTCCGTGTTGCCCCAGCTGGTGTCCATGTCGGCCATGATGTTGTCGCCGCCGGCGGCTGATATCATGGCGCTGGGGATGGCGAACTTGCCTGCGGTGAAGGGCTTGTCCTCGCCGGAATCATAGAGAAACACTCGCGTTGCCTTGCCGTTGCCGACCTTGGCGGTGATGTCGGCGAGCCGCGTCTTCCAGCCGGCAACAAGCTTCTCCGCCTCGGCCTCCTTGCCGAAGATCTTGCCCAGCTTTTCGACGTCGCCATAGAGCAGGTCCATCGAGGCGGCTGGACGGCTCTTGTCGAGATGGACGCAGCTTTCCGTCAGCACCAGCGTCTTGATGCCGTGCGGGGCAAGCGTATCGGGTGTCACCTCGCCGCCCGGCTTCATGCCATAATACCAGCCGGCGAAGAAGAAATCCGGCTCGACCGCGACGAGGTTTTCGAGCGTCGGATATTTCGGCGCCAGTTCCGGGATCGAACCCTGCTCGGCCTTGAATTCGGGACCCACCTTGTACCATCCGGTGATGCCGGTCAGGCCGACGATCGACGGCTGCAGTTTCAGCGCGAAAGCCATCTCGGCCATGTTGAGATCCTGGATGACGGCGCGCTTCGGCGGCGCATCGAAGGTCAGCGGCTTGCCGCAGCTGTCGACCGTGACCGGGAAGGCCAGGGCTGTCGAGGCCAGCAGCGAGAAGACAAGCGAAAAGGCCAAGCGTTTCACGGGTTTGCTCCTTGTGGATGGGATTGGGTCGACTACGAAATGGCTTCAATCACGTCGGCGGCGCGGCACGGTTCGGCACATCGAACACCGTCAGTTCGCGGTCTTCGGTCGGATGGCGCAGACGCAGCACATCGATGCCGAAAATCTCGCGGATCAGCTTTTGGGTCAGCGCTTCGCGCGGTGCGGCGAGCGCTTGCAGACGGGCATGGTTCATCACCGCCACCCTGGTGGCGAACGGTGCCACCAGCGCCAGATCGTGCAGCACCGCGATCACCGTCATCTCGAAGCCTGCCACGAGGTCGAGCAGTTCGCCGCGGGCACGCGGGTCGAGATGGTTGGTCGGCTCGTCGAGGAACAGGATTTTTGGCTGCTGGGCGATGGCGCGCGCAAGTTGGGCGCGCTGGCGCTCGCCGCCCGACAGCGAGCCGATGGTGCGGCCAAATAGCGGCAGCAGGCCGGTCCGGCGCAGTGCATCGACGACGATCTCGCGCTCCTCGCTCCTGCGCCGCAGCCCGGCGTGCGGAACCCGGCCAAGCTCGACATAGTCGATCACCGCCAGCCGCGGATCGGGCTGGTCGGTCTGGCCGACCACGGCAATGTGCAGCGCCCGTTCGGCGGCTGAAATCCTGTCCAGGCGGCGCCCGCCGAGCTTCACCTCGCCGGAGCTCGGACGCAGCATGCCCGACAGCATGCGCAGCAGCGTCGTCTTGCCGGCGCCGTTGGGACCGATGATGGCAAGGCGATCGCCGGCGGCCACCGAGAAGCTGACCGCCTGAACCAGATCCCGCCCATTCGCCGTGACGCAGAGGTCACGGGCTTCGAGAAGCGCTACGGTCATCGGCTGCTGCCCGCCGGCTTGCCGGGACGGCAAAGCGTATATACGACGATGCGATGGATGGAGCCGTCCAACTTTCCGTCACTTTCCAAAACTGGCGACGGAAGGAAGCTGGCGAACCGGCCGACAAGACCGGGATTCGTGTTTCCTCCCGGCACACCCCGTCCGGTCAACTCAGTGATGGCAGGTCTCCTGGCTCACGGGTCGTTGCGCCATCCAGCCTTCCCAGCCTTGCCGGCCAGTGGCATTCACGGATTTTGCTCGCCGCTTACAGTTGCGGGGGCAGCCACGGTCTCGACCTGAGCAGGCCTCACCGCGTTCCCTTTTCACCCCTCGCCTTTCGACTCGGGGACCATCACCGCTTCAGCGTAGATTTGCGCCGATCGCTTCGCAATGGATTTCTCGGACGGAGTGGTGGGCCAGCTAAGGGAAACAGGCATCGCATGCTCTCTTTATGTAATAATATAACATACCTAAGAGATGACGCCGGTCGCTGTCAAGCGAAAGCTCATGGGGCGGTTGGCCGGATGGCGACCGGCATCGGCGCAGATTGCACGGGATGCGCAATTTCGATCAAACTGGCCGTGCCAGGAAACGGCAGGATGATCTGGCCAATGCGAGGAGAAAATGGACCCGACCGAGAAAGCGCTGTGGTTCGTCGAAAGCCATCTGCCGGAGGCGATCTCGCTTGATGATGTCGCGCAAAGCAGCGGCGTGTCGCGTTTTCATGTGACGCGCGCCTTCGGCGCCGCCACCGGCCGGTCGGTGATGGGCTACATGCGCTCACGCCGGCTGACCGAGGCGGCGCGCAAGCTGGCGGGCGGGGCGCCCGACATCCTCGCCGTCGCGCTCGACGCCGGCTACAACTCGCATGAGGCGTTCACCCGTGCCTTCCGCGATCAGTTCGGCACCACGCCGGAACTGGTGCGCGCGCAGGGCACACTCGACAAGCTCGACCTCGTGGAGCCGATCCTGATGGACCAGTCCCTCCTCACCAATCTCGAACCGCCGCGTTTCGAGACCAGCCGGCCGTTCCTGATCGCCGGCCTCGGCGAACGCTACAGCTGCGAAACCAGCGCCGCCATCCCGATGCAGTGGCAGCGCTTCGGCCCCTATATCGGCAACATTCCGGGCGAGACCGGCGACGTCGCCTATGGCGTCTGCGTCAACGGCGACGATGCCGGCAATTTCGACTACATCGCCGGCGTCGAAGTGTCTGACTTCTCCGACCTGCCCAGGGACTTCTACCGGGTGCGGGTGCCGGCGCAGAAATATGCGGTCTTTGCCCACCGCGAACACATCTCGACCATCCGCCGGACGGTCAACACGATCTGGAACAAATGGCTGCCGGCCTCCGGGCATGAGATCGCGGACGCGCCGGAATTCGAACGCTACGGCCCTGAATTCGACCCGCGCAGCGGCAAGGGCGGGCTGGAGATATGGATACCGGTGAAGGCGTAGTCGGTCAGGCCATCGGCAGCGCCGGCCAGCGATCGGCGATCCGGCCGCCGGAAAACACCGCGATCGACCCGAACTGCTGCAGCACGGCTTCGCTCTGCGTCGGCCTTAGAAACGCGTAGTCGCCGGGCTTTGCGGTCGCGTCGGCGGGCAAGCCCATGAATTGCTGGTTGGAGGACAGGCCGAGCAGCCCGTTCGCCTTCATGCCTTCTGGGAAGACCGGCTCGGCCATCCACTTGCCGCCATAGAGGTAGCAACCCTTGCGCGGGAACCGGCCGAGCGCCTGCAGCAGGCGGGTGACGGCCGGCGGGCCGGGCAGCATCGGCTCGACCATTTTCAGGATCGGCGTGGCGATGAAGGCCGCCGGCTGGAAGCCGTCGAGGCCTGGCGTATCGAAGTCGCTGGGCAGCACAAAGGCCGAGCCCATCGAGACCTCATTGGCCGCGCCGCCATGATGAAGCAGCGCGGTCTTGCTGCCGCCGATGTTCAGGATGCGGCGCTGGTCGGCGCCGAGACAGGCGACGAATGCCGCAGCCTGCGCCGACGCCTTGGTCAATGCCTTTGCCGGTCCGCCGAAAAGGCCGGGGATGAGCGGCGCATGCGCCTCGTAGGCCATGACGCCTTCGCAATGCAGCCGGGCCGGCAACGCGCTCAACGCCTTCGACAAGGCTGCGGGATCAGCAAAACCGCCGCGATGCAGCCCGACATCGATCTCGAAAGCGATGCGCAGGCCGATGCCGAGTTCGCCAGCGAGGGCGCCATATTCCGCCAGTCTCTCCTCGCTGTCGATCAGCCAGCAGACGCGCGACCAGTCGGTATCGGCTTTCACCAGCGCCGCCCTTGCCGCGCCGATCGGCATCGGCTTGCCGTAGAGCAGATCGGCATCCGGGAACGCCTTCAGCACCGCCTCGCTGATCGGCGGGTGGAAGGTCATGAAGCGCTCACTGCCAAGCGCCTTGGCAATATACGCAAGCAGCGGCATGCAGGCGAGCGATTTGTCGACCAGCCGCACGGCCAGGCCGGGATCCACTCTCCCCTTCGCCAGGGCAATGTTGCTGTCCAGCCGGTCGCGATCGAGCAGCAGGCAGGGCTGGAAGATGCCGGCTTCCTTCAGCGCATCCGAGAGGGTGGAAAAATAGGTGGTCATCATTCGATGCCGAACAAGCCGGCCATATAGGGCGAGACGAAGCGGTTTTGCGGATCGACGTCGCGGCGCACCGCCATGGCGTCGTCCCAGCGCGGATAGAGCTTTTTCAGATCCGCCGCTTTCAGGCTGTGCATCTTGCCCCAATGCGGCCTGCCGCCATATCTGCGGAAGATCGGCTCTGCCGCCCGCATGAACGGCAACGGATCGTTCGCTGCATCATGGTGGATGGCGATGGAGCAGGTCAGCCTGTTGTAGAATGGCGAAAGCCAGAACTGGTCCGGCGCGACCGAGCGCACCTCCATCGGGAAATAGACCTCGGGAAAACGCTTCTCAGTCAGCTCGATGATCTCGGCCAGCGCCTTCGGCCCCTCCTCGAACGGCAAATGATATTCCATCTCGTTGAACTTGGTCTGCCGGTCGCTGGCATAGACGTTGAGCCAGTCCTGCACGTAGTCCTCGGCGGGAAATCTGGCGGCCGCCGAACGGATCAGGCGGCCACGCAGCGATGGCAGCCAGGCAAGTGAGGTGCGCAGCCGACGCAGCGTCCTCAAACCCGCCTCGTCCTCTTCCGGCGGCCGTGCGGTGGGTGCGGCGTCGCTGAAATCGCTGGCGATGAACTGCGCATAGCCGGAGAACGGAATGTAGTAGAATTCGGCCGAGCGATGCGCGGCCATCATCGCCTCGAAATCGCGCAGCATCTCAGTAATCGGCAGCACATATTTGCGGCGGCGCAACCGGTAGGTCGCGATGTTGTTCAGCGTCACTTCGGTGAGCACGCCAAAAGCGCCGAGCGCGACGCCCATGGCGTGGATCATGTCCTGATCCCCTGCCCGCTTGAAGTCGCGGACCTTGCCAAGCCCGTCGACGATCTGCACCGTCTCCAACTGCGTGTGATAGGCGCCGAGCGTCGGTCCCGAGCCATGCGTGGCGGTACCCAGCGCGCCGCCGATCGCCTGGCGGTCGATGTCGCCCATATTGGGCAGGCCCTGGCCAATGCCTTGCAGGATGCGCATCAGCGGGCCGAGCCGGGTCCCTGCCCGCACCCGCGCCCGATGTGTTTCGGCGTCGTGCGAGACCAGCCCTTCCAGCCTCTCCAGGGACAGGATCGTGCCTTGCGATTTCACCAGCGGCGTGAAGGAATGACCGGCACCGGCGACGCGCACCGGGCCAGGCGCGGTCCGGACGAGATCACCGAGTTCACCGGCATCGCCGGGGCTGGCGATCAGCTTGGGCTCGGCGCTTACAAAGCCCGACCAGTTGCTCCAAATGTTCGACATGCCACCTCCCCGCTCAGGCAACCGCACGACGGTGACGCGACACAAGGACGAAGAGACCGAGCAGCGCCACGCTGGCCACCGCGCTGGCGGCGGCGAATTCCGGAACTGGCCGGAAATCCTTGCCATCGATGAGCAGCGACGCTGCGATCGGCCCGATCGCCAGGCCGAAAAGCTGGGCTGCCGGCACCAGCAGCACGGCGGTCCGCGTCTCGTCGGCGGTGATCGCCAGACGTATCTGGTAGGGCACGATGAACAGCAGGATAAAGCCCATGGCCAAGGCAGCGACCCAGAACGTTGTCAGGCCAGGGCTACTGGCAAGAACCAGGGAGCTGACAAGCGCGACGACGCCGATCGCCGCGATGGCAAGGCGATAATCGATGCGCGCCTCGAACACGGTGGCCGTCATAGCACCCAGGACCTGCACGGCGAGGCTGGCCGAGACGATCAGGCCGACGGTGCGGCCATCGATGCCATACTGTGCGCCAAGCGGTTCCAGAAAGGCCCAGACCGCGCCGAAGAACATGAAATAGCAGAAGACGGACAGCAGCGCGGTCGTCGAGGGAAGCGTCAGCACATTGGCCAGGTTCTCCTCCTTGGGTAGGTCGGCATAGTCACCGGGAACAGTGAAGGCGACCACCAGCGACACGACGCAGACGACGGCAAGAACGATGAAGCCGCCCGCCGACCCTGCGGCCGGGATGACATAGAGCGCCAGCAACAAGGCGAGCGCGCATTGCGCCAGCGTCTGCATGGTGACGAAATAGCCGCCGATGCGCTCGGCGCGCCGCGAGCGGGCGATCAGTTCGGTGGCGATGGCGACCAGACCGCCCTCGGCGAGCCCGGCCAGGGCGCGGGCCGCAGTCAGCGTGCTGGCGCTCGCGGCATAGGCCGTCCACACATTGGCCAGCGCCAGCAGCAGCAGAAGGACGGCACTTTTCCGGCGCATGTGGTGCGCCGAAAGCAGCATCGCCACGACAGCCGAACCGATGGCAATAGCGATCATCTCGGCTGTGGCGACCAGCGCCAGTTCGTCGCCGCTGACATGGCCTTCGGTGTAGAGAGCTCCAAGCAGCACCGGCTGCAGGCCGAGGATGAGCAGGCCGACCGAACCGATCCACAAGGCCGAGGCGAGCTGCCAGCCGGTCGGATTGCCGACCAGCCAGTCGCCACTGCCTGCGTGGCCGGTATCTGTCGAAGCCAAAGGCGCCTCCCAACGTCCTTGCCGTGCGGCAAAAAAGCTGACAACCTGTCAGTATTTCAGAAACTGATACTTGATCATATTTCTTGTCAACCGGAATTTGGGAAGCCGTGCGAAAGATCGGTGCATGACGGAATTGAAGAGAATGGCGACCGAGCCGAGGCGCAGGCCCAAGCAGGAACGCAGCCGCGAGCGCATCGACGCGATCCTGTCGACGACCATGCGGCTGATCGGGGAAAAGGGTATCGACGCCGTCACCATGAAGGAAGTCGGCATGCTGGCGGGCGGGCCGATCGCCACCGTCTACCACTATTTTCCCAACAAATCGGCGATCCTGGCGATGCTCTATGAGCGGTTTTCAGAGGTCAGCCGGGCACGGCTGACGACGATCATCGCCGAAATCCGCGAGGCGAACGACGTGATCGTGGCCGCTGACCGGCTGCTCGATGATTATCTCAGCCGTGTCGCCGGCGATCCGGCCATCCAGGATCTGCAGAACGCCATCCAGGCCGACAAGGCGCTTAAAAACCTCGACATCGCCGAAACCCGACACCAGGCCAAAATGTTCTGCGACCACGTCATCGCCTTGCTCGAGCCCGAGAGGCGCGAGCAGTTCGAACGCATGGTCCTGCTGATCTTCCAGCTCGCCGGCGGCGTGGTGCGCCTGGCGCTCGCCGAGGGCGAAGCGGAAAGCCGCCAGACCATCGAGGATTACCGGTCTATCATTCACACGCAGCTGCGACTGTTTCTCTAGGGCGTCCGCGGCGATCTCAGCCGCGCCTATTTCGCTCGAGGGATGAGGCCTTCGAAGCCGTGTGTCAGATCGAAAGCGCCGGCCGCGAACATCTTGACGAGATTTTGCGGACGGCCGGGAGTCTTGTTTGCGTCGAGGAGGACGGCCCTGCCCTCATGCATGACGAAATCGAATTTTCCATAGTCAAAGCCGAGTTCACGCCGACGCTCACGCAATTCGTCGGGCACCGGGACGGACTCGCGCCGGATGGTCTCCGCTGCCTTGACCAGGCCGTTCGGGGAGACGTAGCGGGTGCAGCGCTCGCGCTCTCCGCAAAACACCCAGAAACGAACAGCAAAACCGTCGGGTTCTCTCTCCGGAATGAACTTTTCCACGACGAGATCGTCGCAATCAAAGACGCCATCTGGAACGTCGCCGAGAGATCCATGGACCTCATAAGGATGCAAGGCTGGCAAGCGCGGAAACGGCTGCTGTTTCCCGGCACGCTCGGATCGCCGGTTGAGGAGCGTCTCCGGAATACCCCGATTGTTGAGATTGCTTTTGACGATCACCTGACCTTGCCAGCTGTCGGTTCTGTCGACCAATGCGCCGCTGATCCGCCGCTTGGATATGTCGGCGGCGCCGATGTTGAGGCAGAAGGCAAAACTCCGGGCGTAGTCGACATAGTCCGCGGGCGTCACCGTGGCATCGACATGCAATACCGCCATATCGCCGCTGACCGGCTTCGACAGGCCTTGCTGAACCTGAACCGAGTGGCCGCGCCTTTTCAATTCCGCAAGAATGTCGAACAGCATGTATGGGCTGCTCCTGCGCAGCAGGATGTCGCGCCTGCCCAGGAACCTGTCATGCTCGTGCGTTATCACAACGATGCGCGCCACTATCTACCTCTTGGACTGTCTGTAAATTCTTGAAATGTCTTGGCTTGTCCGACGACCTCTATTAAGCCCCGGCGGGTATCCAAATCCAGGCGTCCAGGGGCCAATAAATTGCATGACAAATCATTGGGACGATTACCACCGCCATTGGAAACTTCTGGAAGCGCCGCTCCGGCCAACAGCGGAAACCGTCGCTATATTCGATCGCGAACTTGATCTCGGAAATGCCGATGTCCTCCTCTTGGGGGTGACCCCGGAATTGGCAATTCTGGGCAAGTCGATGTTGGCGGTCGACCAGTCGGCGGCCATGATTTCCGGCGTATGGGCCGGCGACGACGGCTCGCGAAGGGCAATCGCCGGCAACTGGCTTAACCTGCCCGTGGATCACGCAAGCATCGACGCCGTCATCGGCGACGGATGCCTATCGGCGGTCGATTCCCAGGCGGCGCGCAGTTCGTTGTTTGGCGAGGTCGCCAGGGTACTGAAGCCTGGCAGGCGCGCAGCGATCCGCGTCTTCGCACGACCGGAAACGGCAGATGATCTGCGCGGCATCGAAGCTCTGGCTCTGGCCGGCGGGGTCGAGAATTTCCACGCGCTCAAATGGCGGATCGCGATGGCGTCCACGACGAACGACCGCGATTTCGCCATCAAGGTGGCGACAATCCGCGATACCTTCGGCAGCCTGTTCCCAGACCGCGAAGCTCTTGCCGCAAGAACGGGTTGGAGCATGACCTCGATCAACACGATCGACGTCTATGCCGGCTCGGACATAGGCTACAGTTTCGCGACGCTGGCCACGCTGATCGAAGAGGCCGCCGACTGGTTCGGCGAGGTGCGCGTCGTGCCGAGCGGCAGCTATCCGCTGGCCGAACGGTGCCCGCTTCTGGTACTCGGTTCGGCCAGGCACCGGTAAGTTCATCATCATGCCGCCAAGAGGCGCTCCGAGCGCCTTGACTCCGGCGCGCCGCCAGCCTATTTCAGCGCCACGTTAGCACTCGCCTTTGGTGAGTGCTAACCACATGTCCGGCGCCGCCGGATGGAGGAACTGTTTCTCACCGTTCTCATCGAGGAAGAAAAAATGGCAAAGTCGAAGTTCCGCCCGCTTCATGACCGCGTGGTCGTTCGCCGGGTCGAAT
>NZ_JBVVQX010000036.1:0-28240 GCF_055811675.1 Mesorhizobium sp. WSM4808 | reverse complement strand
CATGGGCGGCATGGATTTCTAATCCGGCCTCTATCAGCCTCCAGATACGGAAAGGGCGGCAGCGATGCCGCCCTTTTTTGACCAACTACTCGGAACCACAACTACATCGTCGTAATGGAGCTTGATAACGCACCTCATGTCCGCTCCAGCCCCATCTCGTCCTTTGGCGCTCTCCTTGAGGCAGTCAGCAATAGCTGGTAGCGGTCACAACTCTTTCGCGTGCTCTTTTACTGCAAATTCAAGCGCTTGGGTCAGAGTTACCGCCTTGGAGAATAGGAAGCCCTGAGCGGTTGTGCAGCCAAGCTTGTGCAGGATTTGTCGGTCTGCCTCTGTCTCCACGCCCTCGGCCATGACCTCGATCCCAAGCGTCCTACCAAGATCGATCACCGTTTTGACAAGCAGCCGGTCGTCTCGGGACCTTGCCAGACCGCGAACGAAGCCCTGGTCAATTTTCACCTTGCCTATCCGGCTGTCCTTGAGCGATGCCAATGTGGAAAAGCCGGTGCCGAAGTCATCGAGCGCGATGGAGATGCCGGCATGTGAAAGCCGTCCGAGCTTCTCATCCACTCTGTCCGGGTCCACAGAGGATTCTTCGGTGATCTCAATTTCGAACATCGTTGGTGGCAGGTCTTTTGCGGCCAAACCATTCAGAATCATATCGTCGATATCGCCGGCCTCCAGTTCGCGCGGTGAAACATCCATTGCCACACGTACATCACGGCGGTCAGCTTTCAACAAGCCGTCGATAAGAGCACAACAGTCCGCGAATACCGTATGGGTCAGCAGCTGAAGCATTCCGGTTTCGCGCGCGGCTGTGATGATTTCGGGCGGAGAGATGGCGCTATGAATCGGGTGGGGCCACCTCAGCAAGGCTTCGAAACCAACCAGGGCCTCGGTATCGAGTCTGACGATGGGCTGGAACCAAGAACTGAGGCTTCTCGTCCTTATCGCCGAATGAAGGTCGCGTTCAATGGACTGGCGGCGATGCAGCTCCCTGTCGAGTTCGGCATCGAACAGGCAAAATTCGTTCCTGCCACGACGCTTAGCTGTGTAAAGGGCGATATCCGCCCGCAACAACATTTCTGTCAGCCCCGGGCTTACGGCCAAGTATATTCCTAAAGATGCTCCGATCCGGACGGACGCGACCCCAGGATAGGGGCGAGCAAGTTTGGCTATGATGTTGGATGCGAGAATACTGGGAGAAGGAGAATTTCTGAGCGAGGGGAAAAAAAGCACAAATTCATCGCCGCCGATACGGGCGAGCGTTGAGCCTGCGGGCGCTTCTTGCTCTATCCGGCGGGAGATCATGACGAGCAGTTCATCACCCGTCCTGTGACCGTAGGTATCGTTGACAGACTTGAAGCCGTCTAAGTCAATCAGCATTGCCACGAAGGGGCCGTCTGTGTTCTCGTACTGACCGATTGCGTGTTCGAGGGCCCGTCTGTTGAGCAGGCCCGTCAAGTGGTCCTCCCTGGAATTGCGCTCCATTTCGGCCGCAAGCCGCTCGGCCTCATGTCTCAGGCGGCTCGCCTCGCGGAAGCGCGCTTGCCCTACAAACGAGCTTCGAACCAAGCCGCCCTCGAAGAGTAGAACCGCAAAAGCCAGAATGTAGTCTTCCAAGTTGCCTTTCGTCAGCAGCCATCCTGCAGTGATAAGGAGTGGCGGTGTGATGAAGTTGATCGCTGCCGCGGAATACGAACTGCCGTATGTTACCGCACCTGCTGAAATCCCCGCCAGAATGATCAGATGCAGCGCCGCTTGGGGTGTTGTGTATCCGGCCGTGAGGACGGCAGGAAAGGACCAGGCATCGACACGAAGAGACCGGCCCTCAAATCAGCGAGCTGATCCTGAAGAATTCTGGCATCCAGCGCGTCTTCTTTGTTCAGGGCCATAGATTAGTCAGCTTGCTTTCTGGTCTTCTTCCGGAGCGCAGATTTATGCAAACCCCCTGAAGGACGGGTTAACGATTCAAAGGGGCATCAGCCTTGCGTCGCTCAGTCAATGAGATGTCTGCGGAGACTTACAGCGGTCAAAGGAACGCGGCGTCGTGGTGTCCCGATTGGATTCGGCACGAAACTGGGATCTAGGAAGGAGCGGCACGGAAGCTGCGCTGGTGTGCCGCCGAAGGCGATGCACAAGGGCTTCGCGATGCTCTTCATGGCCCCTGGGGCGGGTAATCTTCAGAGGGCGAGGTCAAGCAGCGTTTGGGATGGATGAGATTTCATCGAAGATACTTTCAGCCAAGCCAAGTGCCCGAGCGATTCGATCGCGATAGCCCTTGTCGAAGGGATGGCCAGACTCAATCAGCCTGACCTCCTCTACCGTCAGTCCGCTCGTCACGGCGATCTCCTCGGTCGAATAGCCAAGATGTTCTCGATATGCCTGAATTGCGGGTTTTCCGGTTGAGATTGCGGTAATTACTTTCTCGGGCAGCGCGAAAGGCGATGCAGTCATTTTGCCTCCAAATGCAGAGCCGGCCGTTCGAAGATGCGAAACAAGCGGCGGCCGAAGTTGAGATAGGATGCCGAAAAAGCCCGAGCCGGCGGCATCCAAAACGCGACCACTCTCGGCGTGGGAGGCGCTCCGCTAATGCGGCGGCCGCCACCGTCTAGATCAAGACCTCATCTTCGAAGATTCCTATATAGCTACAAGAAGACGTTCGCGAGTGCGCCAACTTGATTGCGACCTGTAGAAGTGGACTGTCAGGTTCGACCGTATACGTCATCAAGCCGCACGATGTCATCTTCGCCGAGATACTCGCCGCTTTGGACCTCGATCATCACCAGGTCGATATTGCCGGGGTTCTCGAGCCGGTGTTTGTGACCGCACGGGATATAGGTGGATTGATTGGTGGTCAGGAGTAGCTCCTGGTCGCCGTTGACTATTTTCGCAGTGCCGCTGACCACGACCCAGTGCTCGGAGCGGTGATGGTGCATCTGCAGGCTCAAGCGCCCGCCAGGGTTCACCTCGATGCGCTTGATCTTGAAGCGCTCGCTTTCCTCCAGAACCGTGTAGGTGCCCCAGGGCCGGTGCACTGTACTGTGAAGTAAGTGTGCTTCATGTCCCGCAGCCTTGAGTCCCTCGAAGAGTTTCTTTACGTCCTGGACGCTATCGCGGGATGCGACAAGCAGGGCATCGGGGGAATCCACGATCACCAGGTCGCTGATACCGACGGTGCCGATGACTCTCTTGTCCGAGCTTATGTAGCTGCGCATGGTGTCGATCATGTGAACATCGCCGCGAATCCTGTTTCCGTTCACGTCGGCGGCGACCAGTTCAGCCATTGCGTTCCACGACCCAATGTCATTCCACCCCATTTCGCAGGGAACGACGGAGAGATTGTGGGTTTTTTCCATCACCGCTCGGTCGAGTGAAATACGAGGAGCCATGGCGAAGTGCTCAGATGAGAGTTCGATGCTGGCAACATGGTCGCCGTGGCTGACGCGAGCATTCTCGTAGCTAGCGAGAACGGCATCGATCACCTCCGGACAATGCGCAGCCATTTCGTCGAGCATGACCTGCGCCTTGAAGCAGAAGATGCCGGCGTTCCAAAAGAAGCGTTTGGAGGCGACATAGGATTTGGCGGTCTCGATGTCCGGCTTCTCGACGAAACGGACGACTTTTTCGCCATCGGCCTCGATGTAGCCGAATGCTGTGTCCGGCCTGTTCGGATTTATGCCCAGGGCAGCGATGTGCCCCTGCCGCGCATGCTCTATCGCCCGGCTCATGGCGCTTCGAAAAGCCGGCAGGTCGCCGATGATTTGGTCCGCCGGAAAAATGCACAGGATCGCATCCGGACCCTGTGTTGCCTTGGTGTGGATCGCCGCCGCGGCGACAGCGGCGGCCGTGTCCCGGCCCTCCGGCTCGAGCAGGAAGGTGCGCGGCAGCACAACAGACTCCAGCTCGTTAAAATCGTCTTTCGTGAGGTAGAGGTGGGCCTTGGAGGTCACGGTGACGAGTTCGGCGACCCCCTCTATCGAAACCGCACGCAACACTGTGTGCTGAATGAGCGAATGCCCGTCCGCCACCTTGAGGAAAGGCTTAGGATGCGATTGCCTGGAGGCAGGCCACAGCCGCGAGCCGGCCCCGCCGCTGATAATGACCGGAACCACTTTCATCAAATGCTCCCTATCGTCTGTGACGCGGATGCCAATGCCCTTTTCAGCACCGAGGCGACGATCGCCGTGGCTCTGCTCTCGGTCGAAGCTTCCGAATAGCAGCGCAATTCCGGTGCATTGCCGGAAGGCCGCAGATGTATGATCTCATCTGTGCTCATTCGAACCCTGAGGCCGTCGGTTTCGTCGACTTCGGCTACGGTCCCGAACGGAGCGAGAAATTGCCGCAGCACGTCGTGGTCTGCGAGGCGATCCATCAATCTGCGCGAAGTTTCCGCAGAGAAGTCTTGAAGGCGTTCGCTCGCGCACGCCGGAAGGTTCCAAAACCCGCGCAGTTGCGACAGCTTCTTCTTTGTCGATGCCATGGTACCGAGAACAGCTAGGATTGGGAGCAGCGAGTCCCGCGTCGGCAGTGCGGTCAGCGTCTTCCCGTTCACCGTGCAATCCGAGCCTAGCAGAACACCGCCATTGGCCTCAAAGCCGAGGACGATGCCGGCGGCGCCGCCTGAGGCTTCCATGGCTTCGATGACAAATGGAGAGCCGACCTTCGATCTCCGGACTTCGAAACCAAGAGCTTTCGTAATGCCCGAATTGGAGGTCACTGGCGTCACGACCGTGTCTGCCTTCAGGAAGAGAGCCGTTGCGAGCCCAATCAGGTCGCCGCGAAAAAGATCGCCATTTTCATCAGCGATGAGTGGCCGATCAGCGTCCGCATCGGTCGACACGATGGCATGGAGACCGAATTCGCGGACCCATTTCTTCAATTTTGACATTGTTGCCGAGCCCACGGCTTCGGTATCGACAGGTACGAAGGTTCCGGTTTTCCCGACCGCGATCACGCTGGCACCAAGCGATTGAAGGACCTGTACCAACAGTTCCGCCGCGACCGAACTGTGCTGGTAGACACCAAGTCTCATGCCGGAAAGGGAGTCCGGCTCCAGTATGTCATTGGCGCGCTCTCGATAACAGCCGATCGCTTCCTCATGGCGCATAGGCCACGTCGCTCCCAGCGGAGCCGGTGGCAAGCAATATGCAGCTGATCTTTCGCCTACAAAGCGCGTCATCGCGGCCTCATCCGCCTTGGTGATTTCACCATTCGGACCATAGAATTTGATGCCGTTGCGATCGGCTGGAATGTGCGACCCGGTGACCATAAGAGCGGCCGTGCCGTGTCTGCGTGCATATAGTGCCAGGGCAGGCGTAGGTATGGCGCCGCAATCGATCGGCTGAAAACCATTTGCGGCCAACGCTGCCATGCAATTGTTGACTATCGCCTGACTGCTGTCACGTAAGTCGCGGCCTATGAAGACCGAACTATTCGACTGAACCCGGCTCGAAATCAAACGCCAAGCGAAAGCTTCGGTATAAAGTCCGCTGGCTTTGCCGACCAATTCCGAATCCGAACCTCGAACGCCGCTTGACCCGAATTTCATGACTTCGCTTTGCTGGTGGAGAGGCAGGGTGGATAATGTTGCAGTGCTTATTGAAAGCGCCATCGCTCTCAGCCACCTGCAGTTCAGATATGCGGTTCCGGCAACGGCCGATCAAATTTCAAGATCGATCCAAACAGGGCTCAGAACGGGAGGTTTCTCGCCACCCAAGCTACCGGATTCTAGCGGACCCTATGGCTCGCTCTATCACGAGAGCCGTGAGGCCCATTCTGAGGTCCGGCCGGGCATGCACAGTTCTCCTCTTCCATTGGAATCTCTGGCCCGCTCATCTAATGATCTAAGGCAGTGGTTGATTGATCGGCCTGCCGGTATTTCGCTATGCAGCATCATGACAGGTCGGTAAACTTGGTTGTTTGGATTGGATGCATCCATGCCATGGATGGGGCTAGAAAGCCGTCTTGAGTCCTGTGATTTAGGTGATGAGGTCAGCTAGAGGACTGGCTGACCATGGCGTGACCTCGGGCGCTAGACCAAGCAATGTCTTGCCCTGCAACGCCTCAAGTCTGGGAAAGTTGGTTTCTGGAGTTGCATTGGATTAAGGCCTATCCCAAAAAAGTTGACGCTGTCGTCGTCGCTGCGATCCACGCCTTCGGCCTTGTCTGCATCCATCCCTTTTCGGTAACGTAACGGCCGCTTTCACTGCAACACGATGCGCCACGGGCTAGCCATGTGCCGCTTCAGCCGGCGAGAGTGCTGGCTGCAACTCCGTCAAGGAAACGGTCACCATCGCGAACATGGCGCGCGAAGAGTTCGGCACGAGCTGGATCAAGCTCGAAGTGATCGGCAACCAGGACACGCTGCAACCGGACGTGTCCGGCCTTGTGTCGGGGCCGCGCGCATCCTGTGCGAAGACGGCTTTGCAGTATTCCCCTGCACCACCGGTGACCTTGTCGTCGCCGAGCGGCTGCTGGAAGCGCAAGGTGCTGATGCCGTAGTGAGCGCCGATCGGTTCTGCCCTCGGGCCGATCAATATGAGGGCGCTGCCCTCGATGCGCCTTCGCATGCTGCCACCGTCATGGAGCTCGGCTTTGACGCCGTGCTTCTGACACGGGTCGCCAATGCGGCCGATCCCGTCGGCATGGCGCGCCCGTTCGGCTCGGGAATGCTCGAAGCGTCCCCTCCACTCCCGTGATCGGCATGGCGGCGTTCTACCTGATTGTGAATAGCGCTGCCTGGATCCAACGGCTGGTGCCGCTCGGCGTGAAGCTGGTGCAGCTTCGCATCAAGACCCTGGATAAGGCCGAGTTGCGGGCTACTGGGCGGCACATACGTCAGCCTTGGCTACGGCTATTCACAGGCTGCTGCGGATCACCTTCGACCACAGTTACATACTAATCTCGATTTGATTGTTGAACCTCGATCCTAAGAGCAGCAGTTCTGACGTCAAGCTCCTTAACCGATGTCGAAATGAGTTGGCCGCATGGCACCCGCAAGCGGAGCACCCTGGCCAGCCATTGTGCTCCAATCCGTGCTCATTCCTTGCTTTTGCTGCAGCATGCAGCGCCTTTCGAGCCATCGTAGGCGATCTCTGGGCAAACGGACCCTACGAGCTGCCAACAAGATCCGCCGACGTTTGCGTCCGACTGACCCCTTGTTTTGTTTTTGCTCCACCTCTCCTAAGCCCGCTGCAGTTGTCGCACCGGCTCTGGTCTTGCCGGTTCAGGCCGTGAATGGGTTTCAGACGCCACCGTCATGAAAGCCTGAAGTGCCGCGGAGAGATACTCGTCGCTCCGCGTCACAAAAACAGTCGGCGCCGACCGCAGATTATCAGGAAGCTGATGTATGATGACCTGTCCGTCGGCTGCCGCATTCTGAACGACCCCCCGTGGTAGCATGGCCATTCCTATCCCGGCGGCGACGCAGCCGATGATCCCGTCCATTGTTCCGAGTTCCATCCAGCGGCCATGCGTTACCCCACACGCCGCCAGGAACATGTCCATGCGTCGGCGGTAGGAACAGCCAGATCGAAAGGCGAGGACCTTCAGAGCCGGTGATGCGGCCAAAGCCTTCAGATCCGAAAGCTCGCGAAACCGCGGCGGGGAGATCACAACGAGCTCCTCTTCGATGATCGATAGGCTCTTCAGTTCGGGATGAGCGATGGGGCCGGAGACGAACGCGCCATCCAGTTTGCGTGCAACGACGTCGCCGACGAGCTTTTCAGTCGGTGCAGCCTCCACCAGTACGTCGACCTCTGGATATTCTGCAGCATAGCGGATCAGGATCGGCGGAAGGCGAAGCGCTGCAGTGGTCTCCATCGAGCCGATCCTGAGCAAACCGAAAGGCGTACCGCGGTCTGTGACGACGCGCTTGGCTTCGTCCAGAAGCTCTCCTACGCGCTCCGCATAGGGAACGAGCTGAATGCCGGTGGCTGTCAGTGTGACCCCTTGCCTGGAGCGATGAAAAAGCGGAGCACCGATTTCCTCCTCAAGCGATTTTATTCTCGCGGTGACGTTGGATTGCACCGTGTTGAGTACACCGGCAGCCCCTCCGATACTGTTTGCTCTCACAACCGCCTGGAAAAACCTGAGGTCGGCGCTGTTCATCAGCCATCTCCTTTTCAGATGAAAAACATCTGATCTAATCATTTGTCTTAAGTCAAGTGTCGCAATAGCGTCAAAGAAAAATTTCCCGGGAACGTCCTCAAGCTGGGAGAAGTACAGATGACGATACGAACGCGTCTGACAAAATTTTTCGAAATCGAGCATCCCATCATCCTTGCCCCGATGACACCGGCCGCCGGTGGCGCACTTGCGTCCGCCGTCGCCGACGCCGGCGGTCTGGGCCTGTTGGGTGGGGGATATGCTGATCGTCAATGGTACGAAACAGAGTCGTCGCTTATCACCAATGAACGCGTTGGCTGCGGGTTCATCGCCTGGGCAGTCGAAGCCGACCTTGATCTGTTTGACCGCGCACTTGCGGAGCGTCCGTCCGCGATGATGCTTTCGTTTTCGGATCCGGCGAAGCTCGCGGCACGGGTCAGGCAGGCGGATGTTCCGCTGATTTGCATGATCCACACGCTCGAACATGCCAGGCGCGCAATCGACATTGGCGCCGACGTTCTTATTGTTCAGGGGACCGAGGCCGGCGGCCATGGCCTGGTCGCGCGGTCAACCATGCCTTTCGTTCCAGCAGTCGTGGATCTGGTGGCAAAGATTTCGCCTTCTGTCATTGTCGTGGCGGCAGGCGGCATTGCCGACGGAAGGGGCCTGGCCGCTTCGCTGATGCTCGGAGCAGACGGGGTCCTGATGGGAACCAGGTTCTGGGCTACGCGAGAGTCGCTCATTCATCCGGCAGCCAAGGACAAGGTAGTCGCTGCCTCTGGCGACGAGACAATCCGGACTTCCGTCTACGATATCGTCCGTCAGAAGGCTTGGCCGGCGGGCTATACCGGCCGACTGCTCAAAAACGGCTTCGTCGACAAGTGGCACGGGCGGGAAGAAGAGCTGCGCACACTGCATTCCGAAGAATTGTCGAAAGTCGAGGCGGCATGGGCCTCTGGCGACTATGACACGGCCAACGTGACTGTCGGTGAGGCGGTGGGCCTCATCAATGATCTACCATCGGCGAAGGACATCGTCAGCCGAACGGTGCGCGAGGCAAGCGAAAGACTTGGCGTCTACGCATTCGATCAGCGCATCGCGAGCTGAGTACCACGGCCCTGAAGAAGAGGGCCGACCGCTTTAAAAAACATAAAAAGGGGAACTGCAGCATGCAACAGCTACAGGAAAGGGGCGACTCCGCCCAAAAACCAGGTATCTGGACCGTTGTCCTTGCATCGAGCGCCGGCACCGTCATCGAGTGGTACGACTTCTATCTTTACGGAAGTCTGGCGATTTTCTTCTCAACGCTTTTCTACCCTGCCAATGAACCGACGGCAGCTGTTCTGATCAGCGTCGCAACCTTTGCCACAGGCTTCCTCGTGCGCCCATTGGGAGCCCTGCTGTTCGGCAGCATCGGCGACCGCGTCGGACGTAAGAGCACGTTCTTGATGACGCTCATTCTGATGGGCATTGCGACCGCGCTCGTCGGCGTCTTGCCAACTTTTGAGACTGCGGGATATTTCGCTCCGATCGCTCTTGTGGTCCTTCGGCTGATCCAGGGATTGGCGATCGGCGGCGAATACGGCGGCGCCGCCGTTTACGTTGCAGAACACGCACCGGCGAACCGGCGCGGGTTCTTCACGAGCTTTATCCAGACAACGGCAACCGTCGGCTTTTTTCTCGCGATTGTCGTCGTGCTTACGTGCCGGCTGTCGCTCGGCGAAGAGCTCTTCAAGCAGTGGGGTTGGAGAATTCCGTTCTTGCTATCATCCGTTTTGATCGTGCTGTCCCTTTATCTGCGCCTCAAGCTTAGCGAATCCCCGGTCTTCGAGGAGCTTCGTAAAGGCGGGAAAACCGCAAAGAGCCCAATCCGTGAGAGTTTCGCCACCGGTCATGGCGTGCGTTATGCAGCCTTTGCACTGTTCGGGGCGACTGCGGGCTTGGGGTGCGTCTGGTATACAGGCCAGTTCTACGCACTGTATTTCATGCAAAGCGTGCTGAAGCTTGACTTCCTGACAGCGAACATTTGCCTTGCTACTGCTTTGATGATCGGAACGCCCCTCATCGTTTTCTTCGGCGCCTTGTCCGACCGGATCGGCCGCCGTCAGTTGATTGTCACCGGTTTCATTCTTGCAGCCGCGTTCTATGTTCCAATCTATCAAGGCATCGCCGCCGCCGCCGCTGCCCAGAACTTCGTTTTGGTAACAGCGCTGATCGTCGCCCAACTCGTTTTCGTCGGATTGGTCTATGGCCCCATGGCAGCTTTCCTCGTCGAGCTCTTCCCGGCGAAGTTGCGCTACACCTCGCTCTCGCTGCCCTATCACGTCGGCACAGGCGTGTTTGGCGGCCTTGTTCCCCTCGTCAGCCTGTCGCTGGTTGCCTACACGGGCAACATCTATGCGGGCCTGGCCTATCCTATTGCGATCGCGATCATGAGCGCAGTCGTAAATGTTCTCTGGTTCCCCTGCGCGCTGCCTGGGGAGCCAGAGGCTGCCCCAACCGGGCTACCTGCGAGGGCAATCTGAAATCTTCACGGGGACGCCGAGTGCGCGCCCCCGCCCTCTTTGCTATTTCAGAGGACGACCCATGCCGCTGATAAAAATAACCTTCTGAAGGGCCGATCGCCTGGGGAGCAGGAAAAGATCCTCGACTGCATCCGTGAGGCGGTGGTCAGAGCTTTCCAAGTACCGCCCGCCGATCGCTATCAGATCCTGATCGAACACGAGAGAGCGCGTATGCGCGCGGAGGATACCGGCCTTGGCCTTTTTCGCAGTGACAGGCTGATCATTATCCAGGTGATCTCGCGAGCGCGGTCAACTGACGGCAAACAGGGCCTTCTATCGTTTCGTTGCAAGAGGGCTTTTTGGATGTGTGTGCGATCGACCTGCAGATGTTGTGGTCAGTATCGTAGAAAATGGTGACGCGGATTGGTCCTTCGGCCTTGATCGAGCTCAATTCATAACCGCGAGCTTCGCGGAAATTACGCATCGCGGCGGTGAAAGACGTCAATAGCTGATGCCAGTCCGACACGGCCGGCCATCAGCTTTGACCGGCCGCGCAAATTCCAAACAACAAGGAGAGAGAGAGCAGTTATGAAACAACTACACCGAACCGTTGCAGCGTCACTGGGAATGCTGATGACAACTTTTTTAGTTTCGGCGCAAGCCAAGGAGGCCATCATCAAGTTCCAGGTCGAAGGCCAGACAATCGTAGGCACGATGGTCACGCCTGATGATGTCGCGAATCCTCCCGTCATCCTGATGCTTCACGGTTTCACCGGCAGCCGCAACGAATGGAGTTCAGGGGCGGTGAAGGAAGGCCTGTTCGGGCGTGCCGCGCCGGTGCTCGCAAAGGATGGTATCGCTTCGCTTCGGATCGATTTTCGCGGCAGCGGCGAGAGTGACGGCAAATTCGAAGACATGACCGTCGAAACCGAGATAACGGACGCACAAGCGGCGCTCGACTTCCTATCGACAAATGACAGCGTTGACGGCAAACGTATTTCGTTGATGGGAATGAGCCTAGGCGGTGCGGTCACGACAGCAGTTGCCGGCCGGACGAAAACGCCTTTAAAGTCTGTCGTGCTCTGGAATCCCGGCATCAATCTTCCGGCAGCGTTCATCTCCATATTTGGCGAGAAGCAGATGGCGGAAGCTGTGACCGTGGGCGATAAAGTCTATCCGGCCAAGCGCGTCGGAGATGGGAAGGAAATTCCCTTGAAAGGCCGCTTCTTCGAGAGCCTCTACGCGGTGCAGCCTGCCGGCGAAATCTCGCGCTACAAGGGGCCGCTGTTCCTCGCGGTGGGCACGCGCGATAGCATCGTCTTTCCCCAACCCGTTCTCGCCAAGTCGTTGCTGGCTTATCACGACGGTCCGGAAGAACTGTGGGCTGAACCCGTTGATCATGGTTTCGGCGTTGAACAGAGTGCCAAGACCGTGGACAAGCTGATCTTAGCGACAGTCGCCTTCCTAAAGTCCAACGGCGAATAGCCTGCGCGTCGAACGGCGCTCACTCGGCCGCCAATGCCGCCGGATTGGCGGCCTCCAAGCGAAGGCGGTAACGCTCGCCTGTCGGTTATCCTTCATGCAGGATGCCTGCCCGCGTGAACCTGCCCGGTTCCCGAGTACATCCGCCCCATGACGACCGTAAGAAAAATTCGAGCTGATCGTGGGCCGCTCGCTGGCTGAAGACGGCGCGGCTATTATCGCGAGCTACAACGGCGTACTCGCGACTCTCTCAAGAAGCACCCAATCACGATATTACCTTCGATACCGGTAGTTGGGAAGAAGTCCGGTCGCAGGCGGAAATGATCGCAGGCGAGCGAGCATGTTCTCGACTGGTTCCATATTCCATGCGCAATGGAAGCTGCTTCCTTCCGCGTCAACCCGATCCTGCCCTCAATTGCGCACAGGATTGCTGGCCGGCGTCGCCATCGTCGAGCGCGCCGGGCCTGCGATGCTCGAGATGCTTCACACCGGTACGAGGGGAGCACCAGGTTTTGGGGTGGTCAAGCCGCGCGGATCATTTCGCCGTTCTCGCGATTGTCGTTCGCCGGGGTACCATTGCCGGAAGCTCGACCGCAGGGCCATCCAAGTCTGCGTGCGGGCTTTCAGCGAAGATGTGTTGCAAAGTCTTCGGTAACCAGGCGCATGGCACGGCCTCTGGTATTTTCGCCGGAGAGTTCAGATGTTCAAGGGCCGCCATTCGACCAGTCCGCCATTCTGCTTTGCGTTCGCTGGGATCTGGCCTACGGCTTGAGTCTTCGAGATTTGAAGGAATGATGGCCGACCGCGGCATCAGTATCGCCGGTTATGGCCATGGTGCAGCGACCGACCTCACGACCGGCGCTCCGGCCGGTGACGCGCGTGCCGCGGTCGTGACCGGTCTCTCAGCGCGAGCAAGCGAACGCGTCATTGAAGCGCACATCGAGTCGAGAGCTCACTTGATGAGCGACGAGTGGAAGCATTCATGGCCATTGGTGAGAGCTTTGCCAAGGCGAGACGGTGAAGCATACCAATGGTGAATGTGTTCGCGATGCCGTCCACGGCAATTCGGTAGAGGGCTTCAACGCCCGCTTCCGCCGTACCATCGCCGGCGTCTTTCATCATATCCCTCCAGCATGCCGACCTGTATTTCCACGAGGTTGGCCTCCGACGGCCACATCGTGTTATCCGGGAGCGCCGTTCGGCAAGGCATGGTCTAGAAGTCTTGAGGACCATGTGGTCGCGCGTGCCGCCGGCGCTGCAGCTACTGAGCGTTTTCGCGCTGCCACGGGGCGTCAGGCGCTGAAGCCTGGGGTGGAGGAATCATTAACAAATCAACCGTAGCTGCCTTTGGTTGCTAAATGCCTCGCGCGTTTTGAGCAGTTCTTGTCCCGACCCCATCATGCGAGCATCGTGTGACCTTTTGGCAAAGCGAGAGGCATCCCACAGTTGGGGCACTCGGCTGCTGCGGGTCACCTTCGACGGCGGCCACGCTTACTGATCTCGATTTGATTGTTGAACCTCGGTCTTAAGAGCAGCAGTGCTGACCTCAAGCTTTTTAACTGATGTCGAAATGAGTTTGGCCGCACGGCACGCGCAAGCGGAGCACCCTGGCCAGCCATTGTGCTCCAATCCGTGCTGTTTGCTCTCACACCCGCCCGGAAAAACCTGAGTTCGGCGCTGTTTATCATCCATCTCCTTTTCAGATGAAAAACATCTGATCTAATCGTTTGTCTTAATTCAAGTGTCGCAATAGGGTCGACGAAATTTCCGGGAACATTGAAGGAAAGCCAAGCCATGCGCCAAGCAGCGCCCCGCTTTGCACTCGATCACATGGCGACGGCCGGACTCGACGTCAGGGCACTTTTCGCAGTTGCCCGTGACCAGGGCCTGACCGATGTCCAGATCCGCAGCCAACCGTACAGCAATGCTATTGCACGCGGCATGCCGGCGGCGGACGTCCGGGCTGCCGCCGGCGAAGCAGGCGTTGGGATCATTTCCATCAATGCCTTGCAGCGCTTCAACGAGTGGACACCCGCCCGCAAGACCGAGGCGAGCAGGCTCGCCGATTATGCGGCGGCCTGCGGAGCCGAGGCGCTCATGCTAATGCCGGTCAACGACGGCTCCTGGCCCGCGAATGGCGAGCGCAGGGGCGATCTCCGCTTTGCCTTGAAGGCGCTCAAGCCGATCCTCCAGTCGCGCGGCCTGATCGGTCTCATCGAGCCGCTGGGCTTCCAGACCTGCTCACTTCGATCGAAGAACGAAGCGGCTAAGGCCATTGCCGCCATTGATGGCCAGTCCGTCTTCCGCCTCGTGCACGACACATTTCATCACACGCTCGCCGGGGAGCCATTCTTCTCCTGCGAACTGACTGGTCTCGTGCACATTTCAAGCGTGAACGATCCGATCCACTGGGTCTACCCCGATCGCGTCCTAGTCGGTTCCGACAATGGCAGCCAGATCCGGGCGCTGCTTGATGGCGGCTATGGGGGACCCTTCTCATTCGCACCGTTTCTCGACGCAGCCGACCCGCAGGACGACCTCGCAGGCGCGCTTGCCGCGAGCATTGATCTCGTCCGACGCGGGCTATTGACGCGAGTGGCGGCGTGAGACGCGGTATCAATCAGGGCTTGCGACCCTTTTTGGCGTCCTGCGGAGAAGTCATTCGAGACGCTTCCTGCAACAATATCTCTCGCATCCAGATGCTTGCCACATCACTGTTGTGAAGGGCGGGCCATTGCGCGCCTCGGTAAATGCGGGAAGCGGCAGCGGAAGTTCGATGATCTTTAGTGGGAAGGTTTTCTTGAAATGCTCAACCAGCCGGGAGGGCATGGTCGCTATACGGGCTGTGCCTGAGACCATCGGCGGGATCATGCCAAAGGCCTGCACGATAACCTCGACACGTCTCTTGAGGCCATGCTCAAGCAAAAAACGCTCCTCGATGGAGGGCTTCAGCTCGGACCTTGACTAGTGTGATTAACGAACGTCATTTCGCTGGTCGAACGGGTGAACCGCTTTATTGGTTCGTCGCCCGTAGCGCTTCCATTCCCTATGCTGCCTTCATTTCGCGGTCCTCGCCAAACTGTTCAGACAAATCGAGCCAGCTCTCCCGCGGACAGACGCCGGCAAGCTGTGCGTGGACTTAGCGAAACAGCCGTCCGCAATTTAGCGGAATCCCTGTCCAGAGTTTGCGAAACACGCAACCAAAACATGAAAGTGCGATGTTCAGGCGCATCGGTGCGACTGCACCAAGCTACGTCATTTGAAGTGATGCCAAGGGGAAACGGAATTGAGCAACGGCTCAAGCGCTGGCGAACCTTCGAATGTTGCGCATATTGGAGCGCCGCCGATTCGAGCACGATCAACGATCGCTGTGGCAAGCTCACGTCAATGTCTCCGAAGTGCCGTTCTCTGGCGAGGCCGACGCATTTGCCGCCCGCCAGACTACCCCGCTCGGGAGCGCGACGCCGGCAGCACTCCCATTTCCTTGAGCAACCGGCCAGCGCCGTCAATCTTGTCCATGGTCCAGAGCATGAAGCGGCTGTCGACATGGATGCTGCGACTGCGGTCTGCGGCATATGCCCAATCGGAGATCACTCCATCAAGCGTGCCATCGAAGGCGAGGCCGACGAACTCGCCGCGCCCATTCAGCGTCGCCGAGCCGCTATTGCCGTTGGTGATGTCGGCGGTGGACAGGAAGTTGACCGGCAGCGTGCCCAGCGCCGGCGCGACATAGGGGCCATAATCCTTGGCTCGGATCGCTGCGATAGCCGCATCTGGAGCGTCGAACTCACCCTTGCCCGTTTCTTTGGCCAGAAGTCCCTCGGCCGTGGTGAAGGGCGTCCAGGTCTGCCCGTCGCGTGTTCGCCCCGCCACCTTGCCCCAGGTGATGCGCAGTGAGCCATTCGCGTCGGGATACATCGGCCGGCCGATTGCCTGCCGGTAGGCACGCTGACCGTGCATATAGATGGCGCGAGCCGCCTGGCTGCGTCCAGCACGGTCCTTCGCAGCCTGCTCCGCAGCGATGTCGCCGGGATAGAGAGCGACCGCCAGCTTGATGAAAGGGTCCTCGGATGCCTCGAAGGCAGCAGCGGGCTTATCAAGCCAGCCGAGCCGCGTCGCCGTGTCTGCGAGTTTGGTGCCTGCATAAAGTCGGTCAAGGCCAGTTTGGCCCAAAGCACTTTCGAAAGCAGTATCGCGGTCCTTTGCATCCAGCCGGCGATATTCGTCGAGTGCGGCCTCGAAAAGCTTTCGATCGATGTCTGGCAAATAGCGGCGTTCGATCTGCGTCAGCTGATCCGAGATTTCTTTATGGTTACGATCCTGAAAGCCGCTTTCACGGTCTTCATCGGGCTTCTCGTGCTCCTTTGTCCAGCGATAGAGAGTGCGTGCCGATGACAGTAGTTGCGCGCGATTGAGCAACGCCTGGCGCAGCCTCGCCAGCGAAGCCCGGCTATTCTCGCCCACCATCGCGTCCAGTTCGCGGATTGCTGCGTCAAAGCGCGTCTGCCGCACGGGATACTCAGCGACCCAAGCGCGAAAAACTTCCTCCTCGGTAGCCTTGCGCGCGTCGAGGCCGATCGCGTCGGCGCCGACTAGATCGCCCGCCAGCTTCTTCTTGTAGTTTTCAACGCCTTGTAGGATGGAGGCGTAGCGGATCTGCGCTTCGCGATTGCCTGCCGTGGCTTGCTTAATCTGAGCGGCATAATCCGAGAGCAAACGCTGGGACAGTGGTTCGTATTCGGCGAAGTTGAACTGGACTTCATCGGCGGTGAGGAACCGCTGGGTTGCGCCGGGAAAGCCGGCGACCATCACGAAATCGCCTTCTTGGACGCCTTGACGGGCTATGGGCAGCCAACTCTTTGGCCGGTAAGGCACATTGTCACGCGCATAAGGCCGGGAGGAACCATCAGGAGCGACATAGGCGCGATAGAAGCCGAAATCGCCTGTGTGGCGCGGCCACATCCAATTGTCCGTTTCGCCGCCGAAGTTACCGGTGCCGAGCCCGGGCGCATAGACGAGGCGCACGTCCTGAATTTCAAGGTTCTGCTGGAGATAGTAGAAAGCGCCGCCATAGTAAGGCCTCACGTCGCAGCGGCGACTGGCCTGTTCTTCACATGCAGCGATCAGCGCCTTGCGGTTCGCTTCGAGCCGCTCATAGCGGGCAAGGCCGTTCAGCTTGTCCGAGACGCCCTTGAGCATGTCAGCGGTCACATCCCGCATATCCTCGGTCACATAGATGCGGCTGCCGGGCGCCGCAGGCAATTCTTCACCCAGGCTCTTCGCCAGAAACCCATTGGTGAGATAGTCTTGACCCTCCCGGCTGTTGTACTGGATGGACTCCAGCACGCAGTGATGGTTGGTGGCGACCAGCCCTTGCGGACTGACGAATGAGGCGGAGCATCCGCCCAGTGAAACGATCGCGCTAAGCGGGGCAGCGCCCAGACGGCTCAGCTGCGCGGGATCGATCTGGAGCCCATCCGCGCGCATGGCCGCGCCGACTTCCGCACTCTGGGCCGGCATCCACATGCCTTCGTTCGCCGATGCAGCGGTGGCCGTCCAGAGCAAGGCGATGGCACTTACCCAAGCAACCATATCACGTTCGCAGTTCATACTGGTGCCTCTCCCATTCTATCTACTTGTCTCCCCCGACTGGATCGACTTCGGGCTGGCCGGCGACGCCAGCGCCTGCGCGGCTGCCACTGGGACGGTCAACGCAAACAGCTAGGATGACGCTCCCCTCATCGTATCGGTTCTGGGCAACGTTTGCGGCTCGTCCGTTGCACTAATCGTGCCAAAGCAATAAAGCTTTCAACGACCCAAACGGTAAGCTGCCTTCCATGTCCGACCTCCGACATTTCGTCGTAGACCCGACGCCCTCGTCCTCGCTAGCGACGAGCCCGCTGCCGAATCGCCGTCGCCTGTCCATAATCGTGAGAGCGCGTTTCTTCACCCGATCTGCCGGAACATCCCGAAAGCGTCCGATCGACATGCTTATCCCGATCGACGGCACCCCGCTTGCCGACGCCAAGCCGATCGAGCCGATCGAATTCGTGCGCGTGATCGCGCTGGCGCGCATCAGATGCCGAAATCGCATGTCCGTCTTTCAGCCGATCGCCGAGACCTCAGGCACGCTGCTGACCGCCATGAGGTGATGACCGACTGGGGACGCACCGCAACCATGTTCGCCTGCGAGCAGGCCTCCATTTCTCCTGATATCCTTTGCACCTCGAAGCCTGACCGGCGGCGCTATCCCGCTGGCTGCCACGCTGGCCACCGATACGATCCTCCAAGGCTCATTTTCGATCGACCGGAAGAAGACCTTCTTTCATTCGAGTTCGTACACCGCCAATCAGATTGCCTGTGCGGGCCGCACTCGCCAATGTCGAGATCTGGCGGAACGAGCCTGTCGCCGAGCGGATCGCGGCCTTGAGCGCGATGCAGGCCGCCGGGGCTTCGACGCTTTCGCGACACCTTTCTTCACCGGCAGCCGGGCGACCGGCACGATCGCGGCACTCGATCTGCGCGCCGGCTCCGCCGACTATCTGGCCGAGATCGGACCGAAACTGCGCGCGTTCTTCCATGAGCGCGGCCTGCTTATTCGCCCGCTCGGCAATGTCCTCTACCCCCTCCCGCCCTATTGCATCACCGGCGACGAGTTGGACGGTCTCTATGGCGCCATCGAGGATGGCCGGCGAACGCTTCGGTTCGAGGCCACGGGCAGATCGTCGCGCATTCTCGGGCTTGGCCACCATGCGCCCGGGCGAAAGGTCGATAACCCGGAAATCGAAACCGGTCTCGGGCTCGAACCTGGCTGGATCGAGCAGCGCACCGGAATTCGCTCGCGATTCTGGGCAACGGACGAAGACACGTTGTCTGGCCTCGCCGCCCGTGCCGGCGACATGACTGGTCATTCATGATGGATAGGACAACAGACCAATGCGAAAGCTAGTCGCTGGCAAGCTGCACGGCATCCACGTCACCGAAGCGAACCTCAACTACCGCTCGATTGCGCTCGACCCCGTCCACTGCGAGGCAGCCGGAATCCTGCCCATGGAATTCGTGGAGATATGGAACAAGAATTCCGGAGCGCGGATTTCGACCTTCCAAAAATCTTCGCGGACGTCCTGAACGCAGGAAACTAAGGCGATGGATGCCCTCAGCTGGCAACGCACTCGTCGCCAAGCCTAGGCGAAGCACGAAATGATTGGTCTGGTAGAGACCCTCAGCTTTCAGCGTTGCCCGGAACTCTCGCCGTACCCGTCCGGTGACGGCCGCCTTGCTGAGGTAGGCTGAAGGCTGCGAGTCCTAGTGCAAGCACTAGGAGTAGCCCTGTGACGAAGCATCAGATCGAAGTGATCACGTCGGTTGAGCGACGCCGGCGCTGGTCTCGGGAGGAGAAGGAGCGCTTGGTCGCGGCGACGTTTGAGGCTGAGGCCAGTGTTTCCGAGATCGCACGATCGGCCGGCATTCATGGAAGCCAGCTTTTCCGGTGGCGCAAGGAGCTCTGGTCTCCGCGCCGTCCATGCCGCAACTCGTTCCCGTGGAAGTCGTCGAGGCGCTGCCAGCGCCGCAACCGCCTGCGCAGCCACCGCCGATCTCCCGACCGCGCAAGAAGAGCAGCATGGTGACGATCGAGCTTGGGGCCCGCCGCCTGCGGGTCGAGAGTGATATCGATAGCGAGGCACTCGGCCGGATCCTGGATGTTCTGGAGCGGCGATGATCCCGGTTCCGAGCGGCGTAAAGGTGAGTCCTTCTCGATATTCTGGGCTGCCGTGCCGAGGCGCAACGCCGTTGACGCTGTCGCCGCCTTCGGTGACGCCGGACTTAAGTCCGGTAAGCGGAAGGAGGATGCGCACGGAGCTATACAAAAACTCCTTGGCACCTCGGATCGTCAACCACGTGTTGCGGTCGGGAAAGCTGCGCGCTGTCGGCCGCCAGCCAAGGAGTATGCAAATGTCTTCCAGTTCAGAGATGAAGAAGGTTCGTCGCGCGCTCGGGCGTGACGGGTTCACCGCGGTCAAGACTCGCGGCGGCCACTGGCGCTTCGAGCACCCGCAGATGTGCGGCCCGGTTTTCGCGGCCGACAAGCCTTCCGATCATCGTGGCATCAAAAACCTCATGTCGGAGCTTCGGCGCAAGCTGCGCCCCGCCAACGACAACCAGGGTAAGTGATGCCAAGGGCCGCCCATTCGGTGGGCGGCCCCCCAAACGCAAATTGAACAACGGCGACAGACGCGCGTGCGCGCTCGCCCAGGAGAACCAGAAAAATGATCAAGTTGATTTCGGACGATCACGTCCTTCCCCGCCCGGTGGAACGCTTGCCGGACTATGCCCACGCCAAGGCGCGCCAGGCGCTCTCTGAGAAGGTCATCGATGCCTTCGGCCTTTCGGAGGCCTCAGCGACGGCGATTGCCAATGCCGTCGTCGTCCGAGCGAGGTGCGCAAGTCGATTGGCGATACGACTGATCCGATGTGGAGAAGATTCCCGTCCCCGGCGGCACGCTGCTCGGCATCCGCACCAGCGTGTGGGCCCGGCGGACGATGCCGGACCCGCGCAATCCCAGGACATTGCCGTCGCGGCGGCATCCTTTCGCCATCGACCCCGGCGCGGGTGGCGAGGACTCCAAGTTCCGGCCCGTGCCGGAGCGGCACAAGGCGGAACTGGCAGTGGACATCGAGAACCGTCATCACCTGACCTGGGCGGCGCAGCAGGCGGCGAGCTTCGTCCTCGCTGAGAACGACTGGCGCGCTTCGATCGAATCGCAGGGTGTGATGGAGGCGGTGTGGCTGGTCGCCACCACGTACCAGCATGGCGACGGCTCGGCTCCCGCGACCACGCTGACCACTGTCGAGGGTTCGTCGCGCACCACGGCAGTCCACAACATCCTTGGCGTGCATTCCGCAGACGTCCCCTATGACGACGGCGATGCCAAGTTTCGGGCGCATATCCGCAAGCTGAACGATGCCTTCCAGCGTGGCGAGCGTGACCGCGAGACTCTGGTTTCGCTGCGCTGTGAACGGATTCCGGCCCTGATCCTGGTCGGCTTCCGGCCACATGCCGAAGGCGTCACAGGCTTTCCCACCGCGGTGAAGTCTCTGGTTGCACTCCGCAATGTCGATCCGCCCAAGCCCTGGGGCGAGGGACCGGAAAATGAATCGCTGGCCGACGAGGTGCTGGACGAACTGTATCGGCGTGATCTGATCTCGAGACTATTATGCCGGCTCATGCACCCGCGCGGAAGCGCGTGAAGCGCATCTGCCCGACGATCCGGTGCAGCGCGCGGCGCAGATCGTGCGGTTGTTCACCAACAAGGATGAGCGCTTCGACGAAGCCATTCGTGTGGCGGTGACCAGCCAGTCCACGCGCAAGCGCATTGGCGTTATCAACTTAACTCGCGTTCAGGGATATGCGGCATAGACCCGATGTCGTGAACACCGCAACCGTCAGCTACAAGCGCCATCGTTTCCCGCCGCAGATCATCGCCAATGCGGTCTGGCTCTACTACAGGTTCCCCTTGAGCCTGCGTCTGGTCGAGGAAATGCTGCTGGAGCGCGCGGGATCGTGGTTTCGTATGAGACAATCCGCCGGTGGGGCATCAAGTTCGGTCCGCATTACGCTCGCCGCTTGCGACCGCCTCTGTGATGCTTATGAAGCTACGTGAGGCGATCGCGTGGCGCAGGGAAGACATGGTGCTCAAGGGCGAAGTCGAGATCGACGGCAATACGCTGGCGGCTATATCCGACCCGAGAACAAGGCCGAAGACCGCGTCGACCGCCGGCCGAGACCGCGCTCCCTGGGCGCCAAGGCGCACAGCCGCTTCATGTTCTGGAACTGCTTCAGGCGTGGCGGCCATTCACGCGCGGCATCCGCGACGATGACGGAGGTGGGCAGCGGTCCGTGACCACGTCTCCCGCGAAGCTACCGTGAACCGTGATCTCCGACGAGCATGGCAGCTACAACGACCTGGCGGGCGTCAACAAGCTGAAGCGAGTGAACCACTCCAAGGCCTACCAGACCGAGGGCGGCACGAACACCAACCAGGTCGAAAGCTTCTTCTCGCGGGTGCAGCGCACCTACCCGACCAATCTTTGCGAGCTGTCGAGGACCGCTGACAGACGATTTGCGATATGTGTCTGCGGGGCCTTGGCTGCGACTCCTCGGAAATGGATCCCATTCGCATTTTGTATGAAATCGCCGGCTTCTCCGGTTGGCACAAGCGTTGCAGAGCTATTTGCGATAACATTTCGCCTAATGGGTAGGACGCATGAATTGCTGCAACAAGCTGCCTGACATCGGCCGCCGGCAATTTCTAAGAGGAGGAACGTTTGCCGATGCAGGAAGGGCCATACCTGTGTAACTGCCTGCGCAGACTCAGACAAAGTCTGCACTGGGGCTGGCACTCGTCGAATACCCATCGAACAGGCTGAAGCCGAACGAACCCTCGACGTCAGTTACCAGACGGCGCGGACCGGACCGCGACATTTTCAGATTCTCGACCACGCGCCCGCACAAGAGCTTTCCATGGGACTACAACGCAGATGACCACTCCTTTAGTTGTCCCGACCACAACACACATTTGAAAGGTAGCAGATCTGGGACTAGTCGACGGCCAATGTTCCTCAATACGAGCTGCGCATCGACGCCAAGGGCGAAATCTACGCCGAGTGAGTCGACGAGCTTCTTTACGGCTGCCTGAGCAACGTACTTTAAGCGAGGATTGGATCATGGCTTATAAACATATCGACCGCCTGCCGTATCTTCAATCGGGGAATTCCCGCGTGAAATATCTGTTCGTCGGCGCCACAATGGTTTTGGCGTGCTTGCCTCCGGTCGCCCGGGCTCAGGATATCGAGGCCGGAAAGACAGTCTTCAAAAAGTGTGCCGCCTGCCACAGCGCTGACACCGACGCGAATAAGGTCGGGCCAACCTTGAAAGGCGTTGTAGGCCGGACAGCTGGCACCGTCTCGGGCTATTCGTACTCGAAAGCCATGAAGGATGCGGGCGCAGCGGGCCTCGTATGGGATGAGCCGAACCTGATGGCATATTTGGCCAATCCCAAGGCGAAAGTCCCGGCGAACAAAATGGGGTTCCCTGGCCTCAAGAATCCCGAGGACCTCAAAAACGTCATCGCCTATCTCAGGAGTGTGTCAGGTTAGAAACCTTTGGCCGTTGCGTTTCGGGAACAACGCGAAGGAGGGAGCAATCGTGTTTCACGCCGTGAAACCAGTTTCGAAAGCCGACTGTTCTGTCGGGCAAAGTGGCGAAGCTATCCGACGCGGCTGGTCGAGCCGGCCTGTGCTCATGCCGTCAGCAACCGCAGGACGGGAACCCATCCAATACGCTTGCTCTGGCTTCGCCACGACGGTACTCATTAGGCCGCGTCCTATGGCTCTGCCCAAAATATAGCCATGCGTCGCCGCGCCCTTAATAGGTCAAAGTTGGTTAAGTTGCTCCCTCTTCCGGCAGCCTGCATTCAGCAAGGGCCGCCGACAATTGACTCATTTCGCTGAGTTTCCGGCTTGTCTGCTTATACACGCGTTGAGACCTGCAGCCGCTGATGTCAGCTGACCATGGCCACGGCTTTCCATTCCGCCATGGCCAGCAGGCGGTGAATATGTGTAGCGAGAGCGGAGCGTTTTGAGCGGGGCGGGACGAAGAGATTGCGCAGAGCCGAGAAGATCGAAACGAAGCGTTGCAGTGCTCCTGGTGATCGGAAGCCTTGCATAATCCGCTCCCGTTTTCGCGGCGGCACATGCGAATTCTCGGCACGGTTGTTCAATCCCTTATGCGACCAATGCTCGACGTCTGGCATCACCTGTCGCCTGGCTGCTCCATAGGAGCGCAGCTTGTCGGTGATCATGCGCTTCGGCGCGACGCCTTTCTTCTTCAGCAGCCGCGTCAGCAAGCGCTTGGCCGCTTTGGTGTTGCGGCGGTTGCAGTACCGATGCTACTGCATCCCGCGCCTGTCAGCGCAGGGAATCCCATCCTAACCGGTCGACCATGGATTTTTGCGCCCTAAAGTGCCGATTCCCTGATATCCAACGCCGAAGTTTTCCCGGCCAGTATTTGATTGCAAATCTCCTCGAGTGTGGACGTTGCAAACATTTAAGAAGCCTTCTCTAAAGAACGCTAAATTTACCGGTTCTCAATATCGATAAGCGGGATTCATCGAATCAATAGGGTTACCGCTCAAGAGCTGGCCGCCACTGCTGCGGATAACAGCACATGCGGCATTCAAGCCCGTTTGTACCGCGCCCTCGACCCACCCGCCGGTAAAGGAGCATCCACATCCTGCGAGATACAAGCCCGTGTCTTCTTCCGGTCTTTTTGCGGTAGCGAATTGGAAAAATAACCGTTCTGAATAAATGTCTTCACCAGGATAATTGAGCTTGAAGGCACCTACCGAATATGGATCCATCAGCCAATCGTGCTGCAGGACATGACGTTCATAGTCACCGTTAGCCGGGACTAGATGACGGGCGAAATCAGGGGAAATGGTGGCCAGATCATCGACCAGACGCTGGCACCGTTCCTTTTTGTCCAGAATGGAAAGCATTTTGTTAGCATCATCTTCCCATGTATAACTTAACAGCACCACGCCCTTATCATCCGGATCATCTGGCTGATAGTCTAGGCAGTAAACCCCTCTGGCAAGGCCATCTGACAAGATGGTTGTCGGCGAGCCTTTTTTTAACCAGAACTTGCTTTCCGTCAGCATAAACAGCTTGGAAGAGCCGGTAAGGTGAGTTTCTCTGACCGCTCGCAAAACTTCGTTAGTAAGAAAGGTTCCATCCGCCGTGAGACGATGGGCCAGCTCCATAGCTCGATTGCTGGTAGTGACGATGACGCGGTCAAAAGGCACGACCTGCCCTCCTGCGCATGTCACGAGAATCTGACCGCCCTGTTTGTAAATACGGCTTACATGACCGTAGCGGACCCGCTGCCGCAAACTCACACCGTTAAGCTCCTGTTCAGCCAACCGTTTCACCAACAGGGAGATCCCTCCCATAATCAGGCGCTGATCGTCCTCGTACCCGTTAATTACTAGACGCAGTATCTCAGTAAACGCGGCTTGGTACACAGGTAAAAAGCCTCCAGATCCAATCCCCAGCGATCCGAAAAGCTCAAAATCTTCCGGCCTTTTCCAAGGTACGCGCCCTGGTGGCTGCGGTCCGGTAAAGATGGTGACGAGGGCCGAATAGAAGGAGATGTCACGAAACGAATCTAGCCAGGCCTGCCATGCGTCACGAGCTTGATCAAAGCGATGCGACCGAAGCAAAGTTGTGATCTTTGCCGGTGCGGGCAGTTGAATCCCTTCGTGCACGTAACCGTCGCTTATCAAAGCCTGCCATCCTTGATGAACGCGTCTGAACAGTGGCGGCGGAGACTCGCCGGCCTGCCATAAATGACGCGCACCTCGATAGTGCACCTCGGTATCCACGATGCCCGGATCGGGGAAGGAAGCTGCGGTATCTATCCTCAATTTGTCCAGATAATGGAACAGGCAGGTTGCGCTGGAAGGAAAGCGCATAGCGCCCATCTCGGCAATGAGATGCGGTTCGCGCGGGTCGAAGATTTGTGACCAAGCCCGCCCACCCATACGATCCCGCGCCTCAAATAGCACGATGTCCGTTATTCCGGCACGCAAAAGTTCAGTCGCCGCAACCAAGCCACTGATGCCGGCGCCCACAATGCCAACCCGCGGGCGCCGACTGTTTTGAGCAAAGCTCCCAATACCACCTTCAGATTCGCTCAATCGCAAGAACGGTCCATAATCATACAGAAGATCGATACTTGGTAATGAATTTCTTGCGATAGTATTGTTCAGCATACCGCTCTCCGGTGATAGTTATATTTCTTGAGATCTAGTGTAGCCCCCCCCTCAGAATGCCTCCACCGTTAAATTGGACCGTTGGCCACAGCAGAACAATTGCTGCGGACAGGAGGCGCTATTACGGTTTGTATTAGAAGGGAGATTGTCATCTTTAGTACTTGGTAATAATAATCACTGCAAACGCATCTGGCTAATCGACGATTGACGCATATTTATTTGGTCGAGAATCGTTCAGCCGAAATACATCGCGTTCCTCTCATATTGGGAAGTTTCGCTCCTGCCACCGAGCATGTTCCAAATACTCGTGCGCGATATCTTCGATTAATGCTTGATAACTATCCATATTATCTATTTCTTTCTATCACTAAATCTCACTCATTGAATTATTATTACGTTTCATATGTAATATAATACGCTTCCTCACTGATCAGAACCCATTTGTCCGTTCTCTTCGGCCGATGGACATGGTGCGCCAAGGCTGGTTTTCGAGCTTGCGCCAAGCATCGCAGCAATGGGCGACGATATCGTCATAGGATTTGAAGATGCGGTTCGACAGCCAGTTTTCGCGCATGACGAGCCAGAGGTTTTCGACCGGGTTGAGCTCCGGTGATTTCGGCGGCAGTGGCAGGATGGTGATATTCGTGGGCACGACGCCTGGCGTCCTTTCCGGCAAGCAGCCTTTGGTTGCTTCCATCGACGGCTATATCACTTGGGGGGCGAGGATGAGGCAGCTGACTACGTCGACGAAAACGGCCAGGCATGGCAGGCCACGCCCGGTGCAGTCGCGTGGCTGGCGGAGGTTACCAGAAAGCTGAAACCACGACGACTGCGTGACTGACCACCGGAACCGATGGGCGTGTTCTAATTTGGGTATACCCGGCCTGAACACCTGCCATGAACACGTCGCAACCGGAAAAGCTTGTATATTGTGGGCTCAATCTTCGTCAATGAACAGAGCATCGCGCCGGCACACCCAAAATGAACAGTTTGCATGACCCGCATCGGATACGCCCGCACCTCCACCACCGAACAGAACCTCGCCGCGCAGATCGCCGCGCTCAAGGCCGCCGGCTGCGAGGTCATCCGCGAAGAGCAGAAAAGCGGTTCAGTCCGCCAGCTACGCCGCATCAGCGTCTGGTTGCAGACGCTCGCACCTCAGATGCAGTCCGCTCCCGTCTGCAGGAAATCTACGCCGGGCTCGATCCTGTCCTGCTATTGCGCGATATCCGTGCCGTGCAGGAGCGACTCGCTGCGCTTGCCGATACTCCGCCCGCCATGCGCCCTGACGGAACAGCTCAGCCAATCGACCTTTTCTTGGCGAGTTTGCGGACTGCTTGGAAGGACGGAGCTATCCGGCCGACGGGTCGCCCGATTGTGAAAGCCAAAAGGGGGCGGCGGCGTCCTGACCCTCTCGTCAAGGCGACTGCGGACTCACGAAATTGGTTCGAAGCCGAACCATGGCGAAACCGGCAGCGAACTTCTGTCACGACTGCAGGCCGAGTATCCCGGCGATTACCCGGACAAACTGCTTCGAACGCTTCAGCGCCGGCTAAAAGTCTGGCGCAGCGAACAGGCGGACGCGTTGCTGTTTGGCCCCTTGAACAAGGAGCCGCCGATCCTGGAGATCGCGGGGCCACACTGAGGCGCCGTGGCGCTCGCTAAGGAGGCCGGGCGCTGCGAAACCCCGGCCATCTGCGCGCCCGGCCTCCTTAGCCCCAAGCCGGGAGCAAAATGGATGAGGCAACGCTCGAATCTCGAGGAACATCGTTACGTGAGGCAATACGGCATCTCATCCTGATCGTCGCGCTATAGAGTTCCAGGCCTACATCGCCTTCCAACAATGCCAGCCTGATCAATTACGGCGAGAGCTACGGCCCGGAGAGCGCATCAGCGCCTCTGTCGTGAAAAGAGCTGTTCTGCTTGGCCCCAGCCATGGAGCTCAACGTCCCGCGTCGGAGCGCTCTCTGCTTCTGAAGGAGGCCATCAGCTCCGCTCGGGCTTGATCGGAGGCTTGGCTGATGGACGTCGTGGTTGCTTCGCTCGGCTGCCGCCCCATGGCGCTTTGCGGATTATCAGTCCTCTGCCTCTTCGCTGGCCGCAACAGCGCTGTTGAATCTTCATTGTTGATGATGACGCCCCCGCTGTTCACGAGGTTGCTCCTGTCAAGTGTACTCGTCAGCTCGCCCTGGGCCTCGCGCGTCTTGCCCAAGTGCCGTTCAAACGGCGCTGGCGCGATTTGTCGGGCTTGCTGCTCTTGCAAGACGGCGTGTTGCACCTGCGACCCGGCTGCTGCAAAAGCATCCGCGGGGATTG
>NZ_JBVVQX010000035.1:0-29663 GCF_055811675.1 Mesorhizobium sp. WSM4808 | reverse complement strand
GGGTGTGGCCTGGATTGCCGGGGATGGGGGGCCGTGCCATGTTGATTCTCCTTTTTGGCGTTGTTGGAAGATACAGATTTTCACATCGCAACTATGTCAGCCCTAAGCTGAGACCGCGAACGCTCGACCTCCGTTGCGCAATAATACGCCGCTCCCGTTGCAGCTTGGCGGCCCGCGAGACGTTTCCTATGTCCTGGCAGTCGCAACGAGATCCTCCGCGCCAATAGCTCCGATGGTGCATTGCGCCGTCGACGTTTCGCGTCGGCCTCCTGCCTGCATTGACCTTCGTTGAGTCGGGGCGTGACGTCATGTCTGCGCGGTGATCGCGGTTACAGTTGGAATCTGGAACTGAGACACTGCTGACGCCAAGATCCCGGATGGCCCCAGAGACACCAACCACTATCCAAAGATCGGGCGCCACCACGTATTGTCGGCCTGCCCGTCGGCTCCTACGGCCACCGAGCTTGTTGGCGACGGGCAGGATGATCTCCTGGACTCGCTCGCAGGAGCCTAGCGCGCGTTCAGCGGGGATGATGATCTTGGCCGAGTTCAACTCCAGTCGGTCGGCTTCCGAGAGCTTGTTTTCGATGGTGATGCGGTTACCCGGACAGGCTGCCGCCGAGATATTCTCGACGGCAGCCACATGGCCTTGGGAGGCACTCGAAAACGAAGTCGAGCGCACGCCGATGTCCTTATTGGCGTTGCTCGATCGTATGGGCGGGGTAGGTTTACAGGTGAAGATTCGCCGCTTGAACGCCATCGAAGCGACTTCGATGATCTCGGAAACCTGCCTGACATCGAGCCGTGCGGCCACATGCGGCGCGACATTCTGGCCCGACGAGATCGCCGGCGCGATGAAGCCGTCATGAGCTCCGACCAACGAAACGACGAGCGCCGCAAACGGGTCGGTCAGGGTTTCGCTGAGCTCGTCGGCTTCGGCGAGCAGCACCTCGCTGGCGCCCTTGAGCCTCGCGGCGCCACCCACAGCGCCATTTCTACCATTGCGGGCAACCAGCACATGCACACCCGAAGCGATCGGTAGCGCCGCCGAAAGCGCCTTTGCAGTCCAGTCGGAAAGCACAGCGTTATCGTGTTTGGCAGTCAGAGGAATAGCCATATATGATTCTAGTCCATCCTATCTGTCATACACGCCGGCGTTCTCAGATTGAGATAACAGCCCGCTCATTGGTTAGCGAAGCGAACTCAGCATGCAGAGGACGCCCTATTCCCGTCCCGCCTGCCATTCTCTGTAGGCTAGGTTTAATCGCGCCCCCACGTCGGTTATCGGACGCGGGGGCAAGGTCTGTGGCTTATCGAACGATCGGAATATATCGCCGAGTTTCGATCGGTGCCCCACTAAGAGTTCGGCAGTGGCGATGCCTGCGGCGGTGGCCTTCGTCCCCCCAATGCCGTTGCAGGCACACGCTGCAAAAATACCATCCGCGACCTGACCAAACAACGGCACCGTGTTCCGCGTCAGAGCCATTGCGCCCGCCCAGCGATATTGCATCTTCAGGTGGCGCTGCTTGGGAAAGCGGTCAGCGAACTTGCGGTCGTGCAGGTCACCCGCGCTCTTGATCGTTGCCTCGCCCGCTTCGATGGTGGGATGGTAGGTGTACCTCGAGCGAATAAGGATGCGGTCGCCCTCTGGGCCGTTGATACGCCTCACAGTCGTTCCCATCGGGGATGCCGGTGTGGCTCCCCATTTGCGGTGCCCGCCTAGCGCGCCGGGGTCAAAGGGCTCGGTGAGCGATGCGTGTGTAAAGACATGGAGCAGTTCGCCCCTACCAAACCCGAAGCTTTCTGCGTGGCCGTTGGTCGCCAGGATGACCCGCCCTGCCCTGATCTCCCCCTTTGGCGTCTTGATCGTGCAGCCGGTAGCTGAGCTCTCGATCGCGAGAGCAGGTGTTCTCTCGTACAGCTTGATAGGCTCATGGAACACATCGGCGATGGCTCTTACCATCGCCGTCGGCTGCACCATGACCGCGCCGGGGGTGAAAAGCCCAGATTTGAAGGATCGGGTGCCGGTGACCTTCTCGATCTCCGACGCATCCAGAAGGTGGTTGGGTTCGCTCAGGGACTTGAGCTGCAAGGAGTACGCTTCAAGATGCTCCGTCCCACCCTCTGTCATGGCAACGCTGTATTTGCCGCTGGGATCGAAAATGCCTTTGTCCCAGCTGTGCTCCTCAGCAAGGCGCGCGTAATGTTGAATGGCCGTCCGAGCCACTAAGATCTCATTGCGGCTTTTGGCAACTGCGTCCGCCCCGAAGTTGCCCGATGAGATGTCGTGCGGCAGATCAATCAGGAAACCCGAGTTACGGCCGCTCGCCCCGTGTCCAACTTCATCGGCATCGATGACGGCGATGGACAGGGTAGGGTCGAGATCGCCGAGTCGCACTGCGGCGGCCAATCCAGCAAAGCCTGCTCCGATGATGACAATATCAACAGTGATTGCGCGATCGAGCTCCAGTGTTGGCGCTCTCGCCGGAAGGAGCGCTTCCCACCCTGACTTGACGCCATGGGCGGGAAGCCGACGTGCACGAAAAATCCTGCTGGCCATTACTGCGCTTCTTGCTCAACAAGGGGGCCGACTGCCGTTTTAAGAGCTTTGATCCGCGCTGGGGCAAGGGGACGGAACGGTTTCCTGGCGCTCCCGCAGCCATAGCCGGTGAGTTCGGAGGCAGCATAGACGCTCGGCACGTAATCGCCGTCCCAGAGAAGAGACATGATTGGCTCGAGGAGCTTCCACAGGGACCGCACATCATCCCACCTCTTTTCCTGCGCAGCCCTCGTGATTGCCACACAGGTGCGCGGCGCTATATTGGCGCCGCCCCAAATGAGGCCGGAACAGCCCGCGAACAGTGAAAAAGGCACCAGCGGATCGGCGCCGTTGATCACATTCAGGCCGGTACCGATCAATCTAACCTGGGCGACCAGATCGCCACTGCTGTCCTTGACGGCCCGGAATTCGGGCAGTTCGCAAAGCCTTCGAAGGAGGTCGGGTGTTATGCGTACTCCCACCGCTTGGGGCACGTTGTACCCAATAATCGGCAACCCAACTCCAGCAACTTCGCTGTAGAAATCGAAGACACTGTCCTCATCAGTCGGACCCTCGAAGAAGGGTGGAAGGACCATCACTCCGTCCGCTCCAGCGTCTTTAGCAAACCTTGTTCTTTCAACGACGTCGGCGGTAAGCAATGCTGAGGCTTGGGCAACCACCTTGGCCCGCCCCGCGACGACGCGGGCGCCGCGTTCAACCAGAGACCTCGATTCCTCCCGCGTAAGGTAGGCATGCATACCCGTGCCGGAGCTGAACACGAAACCGTTCACGCCTGCGGCGAGGTGCCGCTCGATCAGCTCCTCGAACCGCACAAAATCGATGCGGCCGTTAACATCAAACGGCGCCGTAATCGCGAGATTGAGGCCGGAAAAAGCGAAAGACGACATCTCAGAAACCTTCATTTGAGCTGCTCAGGTCTATCCAGAGCGTTTTTGTCTGGGTATACTGATCATGAGCTTGCAGGGACTTGTCCCGGCCGCCAAAGCCCGACTGCTTGTAGCCCCCGAACGGCGTAGCAGCGTCCCCTTCCCCGTAGGAGTTCACGGTCACGGTTCCCGCCTTCAGCGCCCTGGCGGCCCGGAGTGCGCGCGTTCCGTCGGCGGTGAAAATGGAGGCTGCGAGCCCGTATTCGGTTTGGTTTGCAAGAGAAACCGCCTCAGCGAGAGAGTTTACGCCGACCACGGAAACGATCGGGCCAAAGATCTCTTCCCGCAGGTGTTTACCGTCATGCTGATCGAATTCAATGATGGTAGGCTCGATAGTGGTGCCGTTGAAGGCTTTTCCGCCCGTCACCACTCTGCCTTCGCCCCCGAGATAGCCGCTGACTTTCCCGAAATGGGTGGCAGAGATCAACGGGCCGATCCGGGTATTCGAATCGAGCGGGTCGCCCACGGTCCATGACTTGGCCACCTCGGTGAGTTTTTCGAGCAAACGGTCCTTCACATCGTTGTGAACAAAAACCCGCGAGATCGCTGAGCAATTCTGGCCCATGTTCCAGAACGCCCCGTTGCCGATATGGGCAGCCACAGCGTCGAAATCGGACACGTCCTCCATGACGATGCATGGGTTCTTGCCGCCCATTTCAAGCACGACCTCCTTCAGGTTGCTTTCCGAGGAGTATTTTAGGAAGCGGCGACCGGTTTCGGTGGAGCCGGTGAAGGAAACAGCGTCAATATCGGGATGCCGGCCGATCGGCTCACCAACGTCCGGGCCGTCACCTGTCAGGACGTTGAAGACGCCAGCTGGCACACCGGCATCGAGCGCGAACTCCGCAATCCGCAATGTGGTTAGCGACGTCTCTTCAGCCGGCTTGACGACGATCGTGCATCCTGCGGCAAGTGCGGGACCAATCTTCCAGGCCAACATCAGAAGGGGAAAATTCCATGGGAGGACTAGGCCCACGACGCCGATCGGCTCGCGCACGATAAGGCCCAAGGAAGAGTCATTCGCAGGGGAAACCTGATCGTATATCTTATCGACGGCTTCGGCATGCCATCTCAGGCTGTTAATCGCCTCGGGCACGTCGATGTTGATGCAGTCATTGATAGTTTTGCCGCTGTCCAGGCTCTCCATCAAGGCCAGATCAAGCGCGTTTTCCTCGATGATGGCCGCCAGCTTGAGGAGCACTTTTTTTCTGCCTGCCGGCGGCAGCTTCGACCACCGGCCGTCCTCGAATGCCAGCCTAGCCGCCACAACCGCCTTGTCGACGTCGACCGAGGCCGCCGCCGGAAGCTCAGCCAGGATTTCGCCCGTCGCCGGGTTCAGGGTTGGGAACGTTTTGCCCGACAGGGCGACCACTGCCTCCCCGTCCACAATCATCTTGGTGGGCAGTTTGAGTGCGCTTGCCTGCTTCTTGTAGTCGACTTTGTTCAGCATTTCTGTTCTCCGTCGTGTCCACTGACACCGATAAATCTATGCTTCGAGTTCGCCTTGCATACCGCTGGGAACGGCGTAGAGCGCCACATCGCTGCGGAACACCTCGAGATGCGCGCGCACCACGTCGCCGGCTCGGTCCGCGTCGCGGGCCTCGATGGCTTCAATCATCTGATCGTGCTGCTGAGCAGCGGTCTCCTGATCCTTTTGAATCCGCGGGCCGCCGTTTTGGCGGTAGAAGATCTTGCCAATGCGGGCGTGGTCAATCAGAAGCTTCTTGAGACTGGGAAGTAGATACGGATTGTGCGCCATTCTGCCGATGTTCAGATGGAACTGGTGATTGAAGATCACCCGGCTCTCGACGTCACCATCAGCGATGGATTGGCGGAACCTCTTCTGGGTTGCCTTGAGAACATCCAGATCCCCTGCAGTACGGTTGACAGCCGCGAGCTTCGTCGTCCCGACATAGATCATGGGGGCGACGATTAGAAAATCCCGAAGCGTCTGGTACGACATGATGGATACGCGCGCAGCGCGGTTGGCCTCAAGGTCAACGTAGCCCTCCCCCGCCATCTGGCGCATGAGTTCGCGAACCGGCGGACGGGAGAGGCCGAACTCTTCGCTCAGAGCAACCTCGTCCAGGATCGCCCCGGGCTCGAGCTGCATCGTCAAAATGCGATGCACCAAAGTTTCAGCAAGGATGCCTTTGCGGTCTGTCGACGCAGGTTGCTCATCGAGAGTCATTGCGTGTCCTTAATTTCGAGGATAGGCATATTGTAGACAGAGATCGTGAGTCAAGATAGGAAATAGTCATAACCATTGGCAGCGACTTGTAGGTGTCAATCATGTCGGGACCGGCCGGAACCGCGACTGTGTTTCATTCATAGCCACGTGCCAGGCAAGCGCGCTTCGTTCAGTTGTGGGTCGGGTTCATTCTGGCCCGCTCATTTACGTTGACCGCGTTCGCTCTGTTTATTGAAACGCTTCGACTCGCCAGCGATGAAACGGACAGATCCGGCAGGGTCAGCGCGGACTGGGAGGTGTTGTCGAATACCCGGCATCTCGTAACCTCAAGTTGCGGCGTGCAGGTTTCGCCGACGTCAGCGCTGCGTAACCCGATGGACTTTGATTACATTGTCGTCGTCGGAGGCCGGTTGTCCGACGGCCAAGCAGTCGACGGTCAGACCATAAAATACCTTCGGGAAGCCGCCACGAGAGGCACGCGCCTGATCGGCATCTGCACAGGAACATTTGTCTTGGCGGAAGCTGGACTGATGGCCGCCCACGAGACCTGTGTAAGCTGGCTGCATTACCTCGACTTCCGTGAGCGCTTTCCCGGCCTAAAAGTACAGGCTGACAGGATCTACAATCTTGATGCCACACGCGGGTCGTGTGCGGGCGGCAGCAGCACAGCCGACCTGGCGGCAGACTTGGTCCGGCGGCATATCGGTGAGGCGGCCGAACGAAATGCGCTTGAGGTCCTGCAAATCGACAGGGTTCGCAACGCGCAGTGGGTGCAGCCGCGTCGACCGCTGACGCTTGAGATACATGACCCCAGGCTTCGCGCTGCACTGATCCTGATGGAACAGAATGTCGAGAACCTCCTGTCGATTTCCAGATTGGCAGCAGTATTGGGCGTCTCGCGGCGACAACTCGAGCGGCTATTTTTAAAGGAGTTGCATAGCTCTCCCGCGCTAGTCTACCGGCGCGTCCGCCTCGAGCGCGCCAAGCAGCTGCTCCGGACAAGCGATACCCCCTTGATCGAGGTCGCAATTGCCGCCGGTTTCGAGAACGCATCCCATTTCGGGAGGGTATTCCGTTCCGTTTACGGACAACCTCCCAGCGTCTGGAGACGCTCCGGGTCGACTTCCGAGAAGGTTGGAGCTGCGACAGGGCTTGCAGATCCGAGCACACGAATTGCCTCCGTCTCCTCCTAAGGTTTGAAATAAAGCAGTAGAGCTCCCGGAAGGCCGTGACCTGCGTTCTGACGAATTATTGTTGGCATTAACGAGGAGCAGCCTGTGCAAAATACCGACGATAGCAAACGCCGCTCTGGAGCGAGTGTGGCCGGCAAATTCGACGTCATTGTTGTCGGCGCCGGTTTCGCAGGATGTATATGCTGCACCAGGCCCGTGAACTTGGGCTGACAGCATTAGTTCTTGAGACGCCCCCGGTGTCGGTGATACGTGGTTCTGGAACCGTTATCCGGGCGCGCGATGCGATGTCGAGACCATGCAATACTCCTACTCGTTCTCTGAGGAGCTGCAGCAGGAGTGGCATTGGAGCGAACGCTACGCATCACAGCCTGAGATTTTGAAGTATGCAAACCATGGCGCGGACAAATTCGATCTTCGCCGCGACATTAGGTTCAACTCCCGCGTATCACGCGCAGTTTTCCAAGAAGGGGAGAATGTCCGGCAGCCGATGATGGAGAGCAATTTTGTGCGAAGTGGTGCGTCATGGCGACCGGCTGTCTGTCCGCTGCCCAGCGCCCGAACATCCCTGGCTTGGGCACGTTCAAAGGCGGAATCTATCACTCGGGCAATTGGCCTCGACAGCCGGTAGACCTGGCCGGCCGCAAAATCGGTGCCATCGGGGCGGCTTGGCGGGCCGAATACGACGGCCGGCGCGGCAAAACCTGCGGTCCTTAATTTACATCCCTATAGCGCTGGAGTAACAATTATCCATGTCCAACTACCGACGGCTTCCGTTGAGCGCCTTACGGGCATTTGAAGCTGCCGCACGGCATATGAGTTTCACCAAGGCTGCTAACGAGCTTTCCGTTACTCAAGCGGCGGTCAGTCGCCATATTCTGACATTGGAGGACCATCTCGACATCCAGCTGTTTAACCGAGGCAACCAAAAGGTGTCTTTGTCGCCTGCTGGCGAGGAGCTCTTTGAAGCTGCGACTTTGAGCCTCGCTCATATTGCGGCAGCCTTCGACAGCGTAAAGCGGCGCGAGAAGGCCCGACGCTTGACGGTCGGCATGCCAATGTCGTTCGCCACCCTGTTTATGAGCCATCGGATTGGTGAATTCGTCGCGAATAACCCGGAGGTCGACCTGCATCTGGTTTCGCTTGAACGGAGCCCTGTCCCGGCGACAGACGGTTTCGATGTGTCCGTGGTGATGGGATATCTGGCACGCCCAGGCTTTACGGCAACGGAACTCTTTGGAGAAGAAGTCTTCCCAGTTTGCAGCAAGTCTTACCAGACCCATTCTGCGGGAATTTGTACCCCGGAAGACTTGGTGAACGAGGTTCTCCTTGTTATGGATGACCAACATTGGTCCGCCTACCCCTGGTCACCTTTCGATTGGGTGCATTGGCTCGGACAGTTTGGAATTTCCTCCGACTTCAAGCGCATCATCACGTTCAACAACTACCCGACGATGATGCAGTCTGTGATCAGAGGCCACGGCATAGGGCTTGGCTGGCGTCATTTGGTCAGTGATTTCCTTAAGGAGGGCACGTTGATCAGGCCCCTGAGGGAAAGCTGTCTCACTGGCCGAAAACATCATCTCGTCATTCCGGACACAGCGGTCGAACGGGAGGACGTCCAGATTTTCCGCAACTGGTTGATTACACAAGTCGCCGACCTTAATCCTCCTGCCGCGGCTGCAGACTCGATGGTGATCGGTCAGATCGCGGCGCCTGTGGGCAGCCAAGTGCTGCCACCCGGGGATTAGCCACGTCTGACCACATCGGGTGCCGGCTTAGAGGATAGTGGCAATATTCACCGGGTTTACCGGTAGCCTCTGGCCTCGATGGGAGGCGACAAGCGAGCCAGGCCATGCCCGTTCAGCCCATCGCCATTCACGTGCTGGCTTCGCCAACAATATAGCCGGACGCGCTGCTGCAAGAAACGCGACTACATTGGCCACCTCGTCAGCAGTTCCGACGCGGCGTGCTTGCGTCGCGGCCAGAAATTTATCGCCGTGCTCACGAAGCAGGTTCCCAATCATAGGGGTCTCGATGGTCCCCGGTGACACCGTGTCAACCCTATGTCGGGAGCAAGCTCCTTGGCGACCTGAGCGCCATCACAGCGCCTTTGGACGCGGCGTAGTGGCCGCTCGGCGAGCAACCCTGGTGCGCCGCTCCGGACTAACGACAGATGTAGAATACGCCGTCTAGGTTGACCGACATGGTGCGACGCCATTCTGCATCCGTGAGAGTCGCCACTGGGCGTTCGACGTAGATCCCCGCTGCTGGCTCATGGTCGATATGACTAAACTCAGCCAGGCATGTAGTTATGACCGCATCGGCGCCAGACGGTTCGGCGGCGTCATACCTTACGGCTTTCACTCGTTAGCCGCTGCGATCTAACAACCTTGCCAGCTCTACAAAGGTCTGCTCATCAAAATCGGCAAACAGCAATCGCGCCCCGAACCGATGGAAAATTCGAGCGACGGCGCTGTCGATACCACCGGCAGCGCCTGTGATAATCGCGACCTGATCCAAGAGGCTGTTTTCGGGCAAGCAAGTCCTCCTGCAGGACCGCCGGCTCAAGATTACATGACTTCGCAACGGCAAAGCCTACCTATAAGCAGAGCTTCGATGTGCTTCAAATGAGTTTTCCGCCCTGGTGAGAAAGTCATGACGCGCTTGAAAAGGATGCAGGCTTGGCGCGGCTTGGCCTACCACCCTGGGCTTGAGACGGCGGGGCAAAGACCCTGATAACATTTCGTCCCCCGGCGCATAACTTTTTATACGGTTGTTTTGCCAAGCCTGCGTCGCTAGCGTTCCTCAAAACAGTCAGGTGGTACGACTTAGCCCCGATGAGCGTCCCACCCATAAAGAAGTCTCATACCAATGTGGGACAGGGGAAAATAGTCTTGAGGTTGGCGTTTGCACGCCCGCAGGGTTTATTTCCCCGAGCCGTATATATTGCAGTTTTACTGGCTGTACCTCAGCAGTGTCTACGTCAGCCGTAGTGAGTACACTGCGGGCGCCGCTCGGGTTCTTGGTTGAAAGGATGCTTTGTGACGCCCGAAGATGTTTTGGACCCATTTAAGAAGTGGCAGATTCCGTTCGGCGACTGGGTCGATTCTGGATTGGGATGGGTTGTCCAAGAGTACCGGCCGTTTTTTCAGAGCTTGAAGTGGCCCGTCGACAAGCTCCTGACTGCATTCGATGTGACACTAAATGGCATTCCGCCCGTCATCACGATTGGGTGCTTTGGTCTGCTTGCCTGGCAACTCGCCGGATGGCGGCTCGCCGTTCAAGTCGTAGGTCTTTTGCTGATCATCGGCTTTCTGGGCATCTGGGGTGCAACGATGACGACCTTGTCGCTCGTTTTCACCGCTGTAGTGATTTGCACAATCATTGGAATTCCGCTGGGCGTGCTCGCCGCACGGAGCGACCGCGCAGCGGCCATATGCCGTCCCGTGCTAGACACGATGCAAACCATCCCGTCCTTCGTTTACCTCGTCCCCGTCGTCATGTTGTTCGGCATCGGCAATGTGCCCGGCGTTATCGTCACGATCGTGTTTGCGCTTCCCCCGGTGATCAGGCTTACCACCCTCGGCATCCAGCAGGTTTCTGAAGAGGTCGTTGAGGCGATGCGCGCTTTTGGCGCCACCAACAGTCAGATTCTCTTCAAGGCCCAATTGCCGCTTGCCCTGCCCAGCATCGTCGCGGGCGTCAACCAGACCTTGATGATGTCCCTGTCGATGGTTGTCGTCGCCTCTATGATCGCTGTAGGGGGCCTGGGCCAGATGGTTCTTCGCGGCATAGGTCGCCTCGATATTGGATTGGCTGCGACCGGCGGTATCGGCATTGTGTTTCTGGCGGTAATCCTGGACCGGCTCGCCCAATCAGCGATGACGCGGCGCAGACGTTTCACCGATCTGGCCTGGCACAAGCGAGGCCCGGCCGCCCTCTTCACCGGCTTGCTCAAGGCTTACCCAGGCCTCGCCGTTGGAGCAAAGTGCCTTAAAAGTGGCTGGTAGAACCTATCCAACAAACAACAATGGGAGCGACTTATGAGCATTCGACTCAAGACCGAAGGCCGTCTTTGTCGGTTAACTGCTGCAGTTGCAGTATTAGGGATTATAGCATTTACTGCTGGGCATGTCGTTGCGGCTGACCTCCCAGGAAAAGGGGTCACGGTAAAGCCTTTGGTCGACGGCATCGCCGAAGAAATGTTTGAGGCCTACATCGTCAAAATTGGCCTTGAGGACCTTGGATATACCGTCGAGGAACCAGGAAGTGCGCAAATACCGCTTGCCCATCTGGCTGTCGCCAGCGGCGACGCGGACTATTACACGCCGCACTGGTACCCGCTGCACATTGCGTTCGCCGAGAAAGCCGGCGGTGATGCGAAAGCCCACCGGGTTGGCACACTCGCGACAAATTCGATCCAGGGCTACTCCATCGACAAGCCGGCCGCCGATAAATACGGCATCAAAACGATCGACCAATTGAAAGATCCCAAGCTCGCCAAGCTCTTTGATGTGGATGGCGATGGAAAGGCTGACCTTTATGGCTGCGATCCGGGCTGGGGATGTGAGCGGATCATCGAACACCACCTCGACGCGTATGGAATACGGGACGCCGTAACGCACAAGCAGGGCGAATATTTTGCGCTCCTTGCCGATGCGATCCAGAGAATCCAGTCGGGCAAACCAACTCTGTACTACGGCTGGGTGCCCATGTGGGTGAACGGTGTTCTCCGCCACGGCCACGAAGTCGTGTGGCTGACTGTTCCATTCACCGCCTTGCCAGATGAACAAGCCGGGGCCGACACGACGGTTCCAGGAATCGGAAATCTCGGCTTCTCCGTGAACTCCCACCATGTGTTTGCCAACACGGCGTTCCTTGCAAAGAACCCCGCGGCCGACAAGTGGTTCGAACAGGTCCAGATCCCGATCCAGGACATCGATGACGAAAACCTTCTCATCCACAAAGGTGAGAAGACCAATGAGGATATCCACGGTCACGCCGAAGCCTGGAAGAAGGCCCATTTGGACCAGTGGAATAAGTGGATCGCCGAAGCCGAGAAGGCAGCCAAGTAAAGCTGCCTGCAGATAGCTGCCCGGTAATCGACTACCGGGCAGCAACTAAAAGTGGAGCCCAACTTTGAAAGCGCATGCGATAGAGTTCCGGGATGTTTGGAAGGTTTTCGGCTCGGGCTCGAAATTTGACCTTGCAACCATCCAACGCGACCATCTTTCGAAAGCTGGTCTCCTAGAGAAACATGGATGCGTCGTCGCTGTTGCCGGGGTCTCCTTCAAGGCGGAGGCGGGTGAAATTTTTTGTGTTATGGGGCTCTCGGGGAGCGGTAAGTCAACGTTGGTGCGCCACGTCAACCGCCTGATCAAGCCCAGCGCTGGCCAGATTATCGTTGGTGGTGAAGACATCAACACCAAATCCGAAGACGAAATGCGTCAACTCCGCGCCCGGTCCATGGGCATGGTTTTCCAGAATGTGGCGCTGCTTCCTCATCGCACGGTCCGTGACAACGTAGCGCTCAGTTTGGAGCTCAGAAGGGTAAGCGCCCGTCAGCGGTACGAGATTGCAGAGGAAAAGCTTGAGCTGGTGCAGTTGATCGGCTGGGGCGACCGATATCCGGATGAACTCTCTGGCGGCATGAAGCAGAGAGTGGGCTTGGCGAGGGCCTTGGCGGCGAATCCCGCAATATTGCTGATGGATGAGCCGTTTTCGGCCCTTGATCCCCTCATCCGCCGAGAGCTGCAGGATCAGTTCAAGGAACTGTCAACCAAGCTGAACAAAACCACGCTGTTCATCACCCACGATCTCGATGAGGCGGTACGGCTCGGCCACCAGATCGGGGTCATGAAAGACGGGAAAATGCTCCAGATCGGCACCGCTGAAGATATCCTTGGGAACCCCAAGGACCCTTACGTTGAAAAGTTCGTCCAAGGAAGCAGTCGACTGAAGCTCCTGAAGGCCGATTCAGTGGTGTTGCCTCTCGACCAGTACGCCGGCGCCGGTGGAAGCGTCCCATTGGCCCAGGCACCCCGCATCAAGATGGATGTTGCCATCAAAGAACTGGTGGATTTGTCGAACAGAAACAACAATAGCCCTCTAGTTGTCGTAGACGAGTCGGGCGTTGACGTTGGTATCGTCACGGCCGCATCCCTACTGCGCGGTATTCAGGACAGGCTTTAGGTATCTAAGTCCGCCGCATAACTTCAGCGCATGACCATGATGACTATTAATCGTTGGTCGTCAGAGGGATATTTCGACTATATTATACCATCAATCAAGGGGTTACCAGCATGTCCGCACGTCCAGGAGGCCGCGATGCCCGGCAGAAAATGCGTTCCGAAAGGTCGGTCACATATATGCCTCCAATGGACCGCGGGCTGCCGTATATGGACCTGCTGAGCGCCGACGAGTTGGAGCGCCTTCATGAGTACTCCATCCAGATACTGGAAGAAATCGGCATTGAATTCCGGGATGACGAAGCGATAACCTATTGGAGGGCCGCCGGCGCCGACGTGCAAGATCAACGCGTCAGGATCGACCGAAACCTCCTCATGGACCTCGTGGCGAAGGCCCCCGAGACGATTACTGTGCACGCCCGCAACCCGGCAAAGACCGTGACCCTTGGCGGCCGAAAGACCATCTTCACCCCCGCATATGGTTCGCCGAACGTGCTGGACCTGGAAGGCAGGCGACGGAACTCGACGATCGCCGATTTCGTGAACTTCGCGAAGCTGGCCTATCAGGCGCCCGCCATGCATATGACGGGCGGCGTCCTTTGCGAGCCGATGGACGTGGCCGTTCCCAAGCGCCATCTGCATATGAACTACAGCCTGATCAAATACTCCGACAAAGCTTTCATGGGGGCCGTCACCTCGCGCGAGAGGGCTGAAGACACCGTTTCCATGGCTAAGATCGTGTTCGGTGACGAATTCGTCCACAACAACACCGTCACTGTATCGATTGCGAACTGCAATTCGCCGCTGGTATGGGACTCGACGATGCTCGACGCGGTCAAGGTCTACGCGGCGAGCAATCAGGCAATCCTGTTCACCCCGTTTGTCCTGGCCGGCGCTAGCACCCCGGCAAGTACCCTGGCAGCGGTCGCGCAGCTCAATGCCGAGGCGCTGGCTGGTGTAGCCTTCGCGCAACTCGTGCGACCGGGAGCCCCCGCAATCTATGGGCAGTGGCTCGCCACGGTTTCCATGAAGACCGGCGCACCCATGGCAGGAACGCCGGAAATCGACCACATGAATATGTTGGTCGGTCAGCTGGCGAGGCGCTACAAGCTCCCCTGGCGCTGCAGCGGCATGTGCACGAGTTCCAAGCTCGTCGATGCCCAGGCGGGATATGAGGCAGCCCGCAACATGTATGGCGTGCTTATGGCTGGGGCGAACTTTGTTCTTTCGACCACCGGTTATCTCGAGGGAGCCCTCACCCAGAGCTACAGCAAGTTCATGCTCGACGCAGAGCAGATGGTCATGTTCTACAAGCTCGGACAGGGTCTGGTGAAAAGTGAGCTGGATGAGACGCTTGATGCGATCCGCCAGAGCGAGCCCGGCGGCCATTATCTCGGGACCGCCCACACGCTCAAGAACTTCGAGCAAGCGTTCTTTGTGCCAGATCTGATGGACCACGACAGCTTTGAGCAATGGTCGTTCGGTGGGTCAAGGGACGCCGACACCCGGGGGCGCGACGCGGCAGTAAAAGCGCTGAGGGAGTATCAGGCCCCGCCTCTCGACGAAGCCATTGACGAAGCGCTGCTCGATTTCATGAAGCGCAAGGAACTCCAGATCGGCGACGCGGTCCTCTAGAACGGCCGGCGCAGGCCGAAGAAACGGCAGCTCACGGCAGTCGTCGCGCGATATTGCGTGCGACCATCAGTGGCCGTGACGGAGTGCGATGCGTACCAGTTAGCTGAATCGCACTAAGGCTCTCCGATCAACCGGCAAGCTTGCGAAAGGTATGGAACAAGCTGATGAACGCACCTCCCGACATGAATGCCATGAGGGCTTTGACCACATTTGACAGCCACATGCGCGGCGGCCAGCCCGTCGACCTCGTTGTGCTGGTCTTGCCTGGCTTTTCGCAATTGGCACTCCACGCGTTCATCGAACCGTTCCGCATTGCCAATGTACTTTCAAAGCTGGCGTTGTTCCGGTGGCGCATAGCAGGACTTGACGCACGGCCGGTCGTGGGCGCGAGCGGGTTGTCGGTGGCGGTAGATTTGACCGTCGATGACCTGGACGTTTGTATCGGTGGGAAGGCACCAAACCACCTGGCGATCATCGCCGGGGAACCCGTGAGCACGCGCCTGCCGCCCCAGATAACTAACGTCTTGCGGACATTCGCACGCCGCGGGATTCCAATCTCGGCACTTGGCACAGCACCCTGGCTTCTAGCGCAGACAGGTCTGCTTTCAGGTACGCGTTGCACGATCCATTGGTCGAGACTGGCCGCTTTCTCGGAGATGTTCCAACAGACGCAGGCGCGGGATGCGCTTTTCGTAAAGGACGGACAATTTGCAACCTGCGCCGGGGAGCTGGCGGCCTTCGATCTCGCCGTCGACCTGATCTCGGGGCACGTCAGCGGGGCGATCGCCCAAGAGATCTGCCGGTACGCAACGGTTGACGGGCAACGATCTGGTTCGAACCGACAGACGGGGCCAACAGGCCTTGCGTTCGCCGGCGCAAGCGACAAGCTTCTGATGGCGATGCGCATTATGGAAGAATACGTAGAAAACCCTTTAAGCATGACGGAGGTCTCCCGACGCGTCGGCATATCACGACGTCAGCTGGAGCGCCTGTTCGCAGCTCACGTTCACATGCCTCCAGTGCGCCATTACCTTCGCGTGCGTGTCGAGCACGCCAAACGCCTGATCGAAGGCACAAGCTTGCCGATTATCGATATCGCAATGGCTTGCGGCTTCATGTCTGCTTCGCACTTCGCAAAGTCCTTCAGGACCTTCCATGGAGTGTCACCTCAGCAATGCCGTATTGCGCTACCAGCGTGGGTCGGGCCCGGCCTTGGTTGACACAGCTATAAACGACCGCCGGACGCGCCGGCGTCTGCAGCGCAATAAGCTGCTTTGACTTCAATCGGCTGGGTACCTACGCGGCGTAGACGCTCATGAAAACGGCAAAACGCTCTAGGCTTTCGGAGCATCTGACAGCTAGGAGACATTGTGACTTGCGGATCTACCGACATGACCGAAGGCGCGGCTAAAATCACACTCGCCACTACGGTCTATCAACAGCTTCGTGGCGATCTTCTGCGCGGCGTATATGAAAGCCAAAGCAAATTGCGGGTCGGATGAGTGGTCTCCCGCTACGGAGCCGGCACTTCGCCGGTTCGTGAGGCACTCAACCGACTTGCCTCCGAAGGTCTCCTGGGCCGCCACGACCAGCGCGGTTTCTTCATCATACCGGTTAGCGCTGAAGAGTTGGGGGAGCTAACCCGCACGCGCTGCTGGCTTGAGGAACTGGCACTACGTGAATCCATCATCAACCGAACCGGCGAATGGGAAGAGCAGTTGGTGCTGGCTCTGCACCGGCTGGCGCGCGCCCGGCGTCGCCTGCCGCAGGATCCTCGCTCTACCAATCCGGAATGGGAAAAGCTGCACCGCGCCTTTCATCGGGCGCTGATCGGGGGTTGCCGCTCGCACTGGTTGAGCGATTTTTGCGATCAGCTTGCCGACCAAGCCTCCCGCTATCGGCTGATTTCTCAGGGTGATTGCGAGCGCGACGAGATCGGCGAGCATCGGCTGATCGCCGAGCGCGCCGTGGATGGCGATGCTGAAGGCGCCGTGGAAGCGCTGCTGAATCACTACCGTCTCACAGCGGCCATATGCATGGAGCGCTTCGAGGTAACCTGCGATCCGCGTGTGAGTACGGCCAAGCCGCTGAACAGCCTAGGGCTCTGAGCGCCCCCGCATCTGCTTGCAGGCGCACCCGCCCCTTTTTTGCCGAGGCTCGCGCCATACAATTTTACGAAACGTGCGCTCCGTATCCGTCCGGAATTGCGTCAAGGCAGGGGATAACGCCGTTCACCGTTTCCGTGAACAGTGACTGTAGCTAGACCGCTATCCTGGGTCTACCCGACGCGACCGCCAGCACTTGTGCCTCAATGAAGAGACGCTGACCTTCCACGGTCGAAACCCGATATTCGGTGGTAACCTCAATCTCGGCGCTGTCGGTGCCCGCATCTCTTGCGGTACCCGCGACAAGGGCGCGGACATCGGCCTCTGCGGCCGCGATGGCCGATGGTTCATCGAGGAAATCGCGAACCCTACCACCAGACGCAAGGCGAAAGAGTCCGTCTTTGGGTTGGCTGACCTGCGCCTCGGCTGACACGCGCACTTGGCCGACTACCGCGCCAAGCGCATTGGCGACATCGGTATCTTTCGGCACGACGCATTCATTGCCGACTAGGGGCGGCAGGCCGGCATAATGCAGTGGCGCCGAGGCGCCGAGGCCGATGACCGGGCGGTCGAGCGCAACGCTCAGGCGGGCGATGCCGGGATGCGCGTCGACGGCGCGCTGCACCAGGGCGTGCGCCACCGTCGACGCGCCATCGAGCCCATCCTCGGCAAAGGCGGTCTCGAGGATATATTCGGCCGACCAGCGCGTCAGCGTCACCAGCACCCGTTCCGAAATCGCTTCCGGCGAAGCGGCGATGTTCTGGCCACGGCCGTCACGCTTGCGGGCGAACAATTCGGCACCGAGGCGCGCGGTGATGGGATCCCAGTTCGCCTGCTTGCCGAGCACATGGGCGGCGTCCGACGGGGTGAAGCCGGCGACATGCACCAGCCCGCGCGACACCAGCCGGTTCAGCGTCGCGTTCTGCGCGTTGGAACTCAAAAGCCTGTCGACGGCGAGCGGCACGGCACCGATCAGCTCGTAGAGCCTGGCTTCGGCGCCGGTCAGGCCGGCGGCGAGCCGGTCGGGCACGCCGGTGCGCACCGCGAAGCGGCCGTCCATGCGGCCGGGATTGGGCGCCCGCAGCTGGCGTTCGAGTTCGGAGGTGACAGCTATACCGTGCGCCATGCCGGCCAGCGCCAACGGCACCAGGCGGCGCGGTCCAAGCAGAATCTTCGGGTTGAGCGCGCCATCTTCCAGCGCCACTTCGGAATCGCCGCCGAGGCCGAAGGTGCGCATGGCGACGGCCTCGACCATGGTGCGGAAGCCGCCGACGGTGGCGCCTTCCGGATCGAGCCTGGGACGGCCGCCATCGAGCACGGCGACGTCGGTGGTGGTGCCGCCGATGTCGGACACCACAGCATTGTCGAGCCCGGTCATGTGGCGGGCGCCGACCAGGCTGGCGGCCGGGCCGGACAGGATGGTCTCGATCGGCCGCTGGCGGGCGAACGCCGCCGAAACCAGCGCGCCATCGCCGCGCACCACCATCAGCGGTGCCGCGATGTTGCGTTCTCCAAGAAAACCTTCGGTTGCCGCCACCAGCCGGTCGATCATCGAGATCAGCCTGGCGTTGAGCAAAGTGGTCAACGCCCGGCGTGGGCCGCCGAGCTTGGCCGACAGCTCATGGCTCGATGTGACCGGCAGGCCTATCTTTTCACGGATCAACTCGCGGGCGGCGATCTCATGCGCCGGATTGCGGGTGGCAAAATAGGCGCAGACGGCAAAGCCGGACACCGAGGCGCCGAGTTCCGGCAACGCCGCCTCCAGTCCAGACAGATCGAGCTTGGCGGCATTGCCGTGCACATCGTGGCCGCCCGGACAAAAAACCACCGGATCGGTGCCGAGCGCGGCCTTCAGCCCGTCGCGGGCGAGGTCGCCCTCGGAAAAGCCGATCATCACCAGCGCGACGCGGCCGCCCTGGCCCTCGACAAGCGCGTTGGTGGCAAGCGTCGTCGACATCGACACCAGCTTGATATCAGCCGGATCGGTTCCGGCTTTCTGCAGCACCGCATCGACGGCGCCGGAAATGCCGACCGCCAGATCGTGCCTCGTGGTCAACGCCTTGGCCTTGGCCAGCACCTTGCCCTTGTTCGGTCCCTGTTGCGGGCCTTCCGTTTCGGACCACAGCACGGCATCGGTGTAGGTGCCGCCGGTGTCGATCCCGAGGAACAGCGGCTTTGTCTTCAAACTCACTGCGGATAGCCGTTTGGTGAGAGTTCGTTGGACTTGCCTCGCAGGCTGGCGGGATTCTCGTTTCTTAGCAGAGACCCCTGCGAGCAGCTTGCCGTCTGGCGCACGTTATGCCTGGGCTTTCGTCAGCTTGGCCCGATATTCTTCATCCAGGATCGCCGGGAGAGAGATCTTTTTGGTGCGAGCGCCGTCGACGGAGATCATTTCGCCACTGACAAAAGTGGAATCGTCACTTGCCAACCACAGGACTGCATTGGCTATCTCCTTGGGAGCGCCAATTCTACCCACGGGATGCAGCTGCCCCAATTCGCGCTCAATTAGGGCTCGATCCGGATGCATCTCAACGTATGCGCGGTTCAGATCAGTGTCGATCCAGCCCGGGCAGACGGTGTTACAACGAATTCCATCGGGACCAAGGTCAACAGACAGCCCGAGGGTCAGTCCATGAACACCGGCTTTTGAGGCCGCATAGGCTGTGTGCCAGGGGTTGACCATATACCCTTCGACCGACCCGATATTGACGATCGCCCCCCCGCCCTGACGTCTCATTTCAGGGACGATATATTTAGCCATTAAGAAAGGCCCGCGGAGGTTAACGGCCATGAGCCGGTCCCACTCTTCGGCTGTCTGGTCATCTATGGTCTTGTGCATGACCAAACCGGCATTGTTGACCAGGATATCGATCCGGCCGAACTTCTGGAGGACATCATCGACGAAAGTCCGGATCGACACCTCTTTGGTCACATCAAGAGTGAGAGCGGTAATTCCCTCGCCGCCATGCGCACCGGAAGAACGATCGTCTCGCAGGTCGCCGACGACGACAGTGGCGCCCTCTTCAGCAAGCTTCTCCGCGATTGCACGCCCTATGCCCTGATTGCCCCCGGTAACGATGGCGACCTTGCCTGATACACGACTACCCAAAATGTCCTCCTATCCTGCCGTGAAGCCGCCATCTATTGGAATAGCGACGCCTGTGATGTGCCTGGCGCCGTCACTTGCGAGGAACAGCGTTAGACTTGCGATTTCCTTGGGCGTAGCCACGCGGCCCTGTGGTATCGAATCGACGTTCCTCTGCAGTATTTCTTCCGCGGTGACAGATTTATGGTGAGCCGACACCAGCATCGGTGTATCGACGGCCCCGGGACAGACCGCATTAATGGTGATCTGCTCTTTGGCGTGATCCAGGGCCATGGCCTGTGTCATGAGCACGACCGCACCTTTGGAAGCGCAGTATGCCACGAGCCCAGAACAACCGACCAAACCGACATTCGAAGCGACATTGATAATGCTGCCGCCGCCGGTATCCCGCATGGATTTCACGGCGGCTCGGCTAAAGTAGAATACGCCATTGACGTTGGCCTCGAAGGTTTGCCGCCAGTCATCATCGCTAGTGTCAATCGCATTGCCACGCCGGATGATGCCGGCGCTGTTTACCAGCACGTCAACCTTGCCAAAGCGCTCGACGCAAGAATTTACCACCTCGTCCGCAAAGACAGAGTCAGCCACGTCCCCCAGCATTAGCTGCGCGGTGCAGCCAAGGTTTTCGACGACCTCCAGAGCCCGTTGACCACGTTCTCGATCGCGGCCGACCAGCAGCAGTGTCGCGCCCGCCGACGCGAACGCCTCCGAAATGGCGCCGCCGATTCCAGATGTTGCGCCCGTGACGATAACGATCTTCTTGGATTGGGTCATATGCCAGTCGCCTGTATACGATTAGCCCGACGAAACCGCCGCCCGGCACATCTCCTGATCTAGGGCCCCAGACCGCACCTTCGCAAGCGACCAAAAAGTCATGCTTCGGACAAGCTAAAGTCATGACGTCACAACAGCAGGGGCTTGCCTAATTGCAGGCTCCCATACTCATGACTCCTGGTTATCCAGTTCGACAATAATACTCATTTGAATGAGGGGGCGCCGCTGCCTATAGCTGCCTATCGGGGGCCTCTGCGTGGTCGCGCACGATGCCTGGCTAGATCCGCAAAACGCGTAGTCATCCTCGCAAGCTATGATCAAGCTCAGCAGCAGCCCAACAAGGAGCGTGTTATGCCAGTCATCCACATCGAAACGTTTAAGACTGATGATGATAAGAAGGAAGAAATTGCCGCAGAGATCACCAAGGTGTTCTGCGAGAAATCAAACCTGAAGCCGGAACAAGTCCACGTTGTTTTCGATGAGTACACCCCGAACAACTGGGCAACCGGGGGCAAGCTCTGGTCCAGAAAGTAAGGCACAGGCCCGAGCCATCAAGGTAAGCGAGGAACCTATGAGCGACACCAGATTGGCCTCACCCGGCCCTGACACGTCCCTGCTCGGCGACAACTGGAGCGATTTGCGACAGTTCCGCCAGATGCCTGAAATCGATGCTCAAAGGCTCGACAAGTACCGCAAAGATCGCCTAAGGGCTGCGATGCGCGCGCCAGACGTGGCCATGTGCGTTCTCTTAAGCCCGATCAGCCTTCGCTACGCGATCGGTTACAACGTCTATCCACTCTTCCAATCCCATATCCCCGTGACCTACCTCTTCATGCCTGTCGACGGGCCGATCGTTCTACATGCCGGTCTTGGGAATGGATCTACCGCCGACGTGTCACGGGTAGGACGTCCGATTTCATTCTTCGAGGGCGGCGGTGAGTTGACGGAGAACGCCCGTCTCTTTGCGGATGACATTGTTCAGTACTTGAGCGAGATCGGGTCCACGAACCGCAGGGTAGCGGTTGAATATGTAAATCCGAGCGTCACACTGGCGTTGCTGCAGCGCGGAATCGAGGTTATCGATGCCGTCGACATCGCCGAAGGGGCACGCGTCATCAAGTCGCCTGATGAGGTCGAATGCATTCGGTGGGCATGCGCCGTGGCTGAGCATGGCATAGCCCGCATGCAGGCCAGCATGGGACCTAGCGTCACCGAAGTCCAACTGTGGGGAATCCTCAATTACACCAACCTTGCCAACATGGGCGGTTGGCATGAAGGACGGATGCTGGCGTCTGGCCCTCGCATCAATCCGTGGCTTCAGGAAGCAACCCAGCGGGTTATCGAGCCAGGAGACCTCGTTGGGTTCGACACAGACATGGTCGGCCCGTTCGGTTATTTTTGCGATGTTTCGCGGACTTTCTACTACGGTAATGACCGTCCAACGGCACGTCAGCGACAACTCTACCGCTACGCCTATGACGAATTGCACACCAACCTGAAGCTTATTCGTCCGGGTCTGACCATGAAAGACCTTCAAGAGAAGGCTTGGCCGGTGCCCGAGGAATTTCACCAGCAGGCCTACACCTGCCTCATGCACGGCGTCGGAATGTGCGACGAATATCCGCAGGTAAAGCCGATATTTAGAGGACCAGCTGCCTTCGAGGCGACCCTCGAAGCCGGCATGGTTGTTTGCGTTGAGTCCTACATAGGTGCGGTCGGCGAGCGAGACGGTGTGAAGCTTGAGGAACAGGTTCTCGTAACGGCAGACGGATATGAACTGCTATCGTCGTATCCCTTTGAAGACCGCCTGCTGGACTAGATAATACGGCCTTGGGTAGCGCTGTATGAGGCAAAAAAGTAACAGCCAGGAGCCAAAGAGCTTCTGGCGGGGTTCAACGAGCGACATGAGCAAGAAGCGATGACTTGGATCCACGAACAAGTGGCGGCGACCCTCCTTGCCGACACACACGAGCATCTCGTCGAAGAATCCAGACGCCTTTTCCCAATAAACGACTGGCTGCTACCGTGTGACGACTGGTCATTGCTGTTTTAAGAATATCTGCAGGATGACCTTTTTTCTGCGGGGATGGTTCTATGATCCGGATGTTACCGCAGCAGATAAGTACGCGATCGTCGCTCCCTATTGGGAGCGCCTTCAACCTACCGGTTATGGACGAAATTTTAGCATTACGATCCGAGAGCTTTATGGCGTCGGCTCCTTTTCGTAGATAATATCGAGCTTTTGATAGCCGATATCGTGCTCCTGCAGCAGGACCTCAGCATGAAGGAAATTACCCGGTGCAGCCTTGCCGACATTGCGAAGGTCAAGGCGGGAACTGGGCATCGAAATTGACTCATTCGCTGACTGGCTGGCGGCGGTCGACCTTTATTTCGAGCGCTTTGGCCGGCGCGTGGTCGCTGTAAAATACGTCGGGGCGTACTATAGGGCTTTTGAATTTGCTCATGTCCGTCGACATGTAGCAGAACGCCATTTTTCGACACTAGTCGCGCCATGTCCCTTTATTGGCATCGAAGGCGCAAGCGCTCGAAGATTACCTGTTTCACTACTGCCTGCAGAAAGCGCAGGATTACGGACTGCCCGTGAAAATCCACACGGGATATCATGCGTAATTTAATGCCCCTCGGAAGAGTGCGCGATAATGCAACCGACGTCTGCAAACTGTAATGTCCGATTTGTGCTCATGCATATCGGTTATCCGTATCAAGATGAATATATCGCGCTCTGCAAACACTATACCAGTGCCTATGCCGACATGTGTTGGGCATGGATTATCAACCCGAAAGCCTCAGTTCGATTCCTGACCGAGTTCCTGGTCTCGGTGCCCGCTAGCAAAATCCTCACGTTTGGCGGGGATTTCATTGTCGCGGAAAACATTGTCGGCCACAGCGTCATAGCGCGCCGAGGCATTGCTGAGGCCCTTTCGGCACTGGTGCATCGAGGTTGGAAAGACCGCGGTGCTGTTCCTGAGCTGATCACCCGCCTCATGCACCGGAATGCCGAGGAACTGTTCTCGAATGTAGCTGGTCCGGCCTGAGTGAGACGGCGGGGGAACAAAGGGGAAGGACAAATGCTCCAAGACTAAACGACTTTGCCCTGGCTACCGAACTGCGGTACGCCTTCGTCAGGGCGGGTGCAACTGTCAACTACCCGGCGGAAACCATCGAAGATGCCTTGGACGCCATCATGTCGTCGGCTGCTATTGACGGGGCCGTCCTCAGTGTGAACCTGCAAGGCGAGGCGGCCTTCGCCGCGGCTGAACATCTGCAGCGGCGCCAAATCCCGTTTGTATTTCTGGCGGGCTTCAACGCTTCGAATATCCCTGAAAGCTTCTGGAATACGGCTAGGTTTGAGAAGCCTGTTGACGTCGATCGGCTGACGGGAGTCATGGAGGCTCTTGTATCGGCGCGTAAACCTCTGTCTCACGCTTAGAGGCCGTTTGGAAAATCGGAAAATTGGGATTTCGGCGGAGGCTGGTTTGTGATTCATGTGTGGACGGCCCCCGTTGAGCAAGAAGATTCTGACAATGGCAATACTGAAGCGGTCAGGTTCATTCATGTGTTCGGCCTGTTTTTGTGCGGCCTCAGGCCGCTGGCCATGATGGTGTCGGTGGATCGGGCCCTCATCAAGCTGCCGCGCTGCGATGCGCGTTGAATCACTCAGGTTCTCCCGATCCCCGGCTTGACCGGATCTGCATCACTGATGTCGTTCTCTCCTGCCCAAACTGGATGTCATTTCGCGCGACCGTCGTTACCCTCGAGCCATTGACGGCTTCGCGCGGTAGTTTTCCTCACGCGCCATCACCGCCCAGGCGATTCGCGCTACCTTGTTGGCGACAGCGACTGTGACCAGCCGTGCCGGCTTACGCTCGAGCAACTGGTTCGCCCAGGTACTGACGGTCGTCGCTTTTCGCCGTGTGTATCGGATGACCGCCGTGGCGCCGACGACGAGGAGATGCCGTAAATAGCGATCTCCCATCTTCGAGATTCCTCCCATTCTGTCTTTGCCACCGGAGGAATGTTGTTTTGGAACAAGGCCGAGCCAAGCAGCGAATTGACGACCGGAGCGGAAGACTTTTGCGTCGACGACGGTGGCAGCGAGGGCGGTCGCCGTGATGAAGCCGATTCCGGGAATAGTTGAAAGCCGCCGGCAGACCTGGTTCGTGCGATACCATGCCAGAAGCTCAATCTCGATCTTCCGGATTTGTGCGCCAAGCCCTTCGATCGTTCGGGCGAGGAGGATAAGAACCTGTCGCGCCATCGCGGGGAGCGGCCCATCGCCCTTGTCAAGAGCTTCGATTAGACCACGGACATGGGCCCGGCCCTTCGGTGCGACGACGCCATACTCGGCCAGATGCGCCCGCATCGCGCTGATTTGCGCTGTGCGCTGCCGAACCAAGAGGGTGGCGAGCCCGATGAAGCATCAGAATGCTCTGGGCATCCGCCGATTTGACAGCCACGAACCGCATGGTCGGTCGCGTCACCGCCTCGCAGATCGCTTCCGCGTCGGCCGCATCGTTCTTGTTGCGCTTGACGTAGGCCTTTACGTAAGCCGGCGGCATCAACTTGACCACATGCCCGAGTGCAATCAGCTCCCGCGCCCAATGGTGCGTCGTCGCGCAGGCCTCCATGCCGATGAGGCACGGCTGCATATCGCGAAGCAACGGAATAAGCTGATCGCGCCGAACTTTTCGACGGAGCACCGCGTTTCCTGCATTATCGACGCCGTGAACTTGAAAGACGTTCTTGGCGATATCCAATCCGATCGTGATAACTTCCATGCGGACGGTTCCTTCCCTCTGATGGTCCTTTGACAACGCCATCTTGGCACATTGCGATGCCGCTGGGTCGGGGGCCGTCCACCCCATCAAGCTGTGGATGTGGACAGAGCAGAGCCGTGGCCGGATGGCCCAGATTGCCAAGAAGACCAAGCGCTACCCGTCTGATTTGACGGACGAGGAGTGGGAGCAGTTCGCACCGCTGATGCCCAAGCCTGGGCGTCGCGGCCGTCCGCGCGAGATTGATTTCCCGGAGGTGGTCAACGCGGTGCGCTACCTGGTCCGCTCCGGTTGCGGTTGGCGGATGCTGCCGATCCATTTCGGCGCCTGGCAGACGGTCTACGGCTGGTTTCGCGAGTTGGCGCGGCGGTTTCTGTTCCAGACCATCCACGACGTGGCGCTGATGCTGGACCGCGAGCGAGCCGGGCGCGAGGCTAGTCCCACGGCGGGCGTGATCGACAGCCAGTCGGTCAAGGCTCCGCAAGCTGAAACAAGAGGGTACGACGCCGGCAAGAAGATTGTCGGCCGCAAGCGCCATATCGCCGTCGATACGGATGGGCGGCTGTTGATGGTCAACCTGACGCTGGCCGATATCTCCGACAGCGCCGGCGTTCTCGACGGCAGCCGCAAGCGCTGGCCCTGGGTGAAGCATCTGTTAGCCGACGGCGCCTACGATCGGCTCAAGCTCAGGACAAGGCCGCCAATCTCGATTTCGTCATCGACATCCCCGCCGATCCGGCGACCAGAAGGGCTCCAGGTTCTGCCCCGTCGCTGGGTCGTCGAGCGCACCTTCGGCTGGATGACCCGATGCGACGCCTCGTGCGACTACGAGCAGCGCATCGATGTTTCGCACGGTTTCTGCGGATGAGATTGCCGCCCATGGCGACGAGGATCATGGCCGCTCATCCCTGAATTTCAAAAGTAAGCGGTGCGCCAAGGCACCTCCCCATATCATCTTGTGATGCGTCTATGGTAGGTCAGCCGTTAGTCGGCGCGCCGGCGGCGATCACTCCGGGTTGCCATAGCGGGTGACCGCCCTTGGCGGCCATCATCTGGGCCTGACGGTGGAAGGGCAAATGATAACCCCACTTGGCCATCATGATATGGGCGAGCGCGGCATAGCTGAGCTTGCCGCGTGCAATAGCCTCGGCTGGTGCCGGCGCTTGGATGATTTTATCGCAGGCCCGGCAGCTGTACTTGGGTCTAACGGTCTCGATCACCTGCCAGGCCTGGGCGACCAGATCGAGCATCTCCTCACTATCGTCGCCCATGGCGCGCATGTCGCGCCAGGATCGGTAGCCGCGTGTCGTCGGTGTGAATCTTGCTGCGGGTACGGCCGATCTCACGGATGCGATTGTAGATCGGATCGAGCAAGGCGGCGGCGTAGCCGGCGCTGCGCGCAAGCGTGGATCACTCGATATCGACCGCCACCGCAGCCCGGGCAGCATTCGCAAGAGAGCTCGCGAACGACCCGCCTCACCGGGCAGATCGCTCACGTCGATGCACGCGAAGGTTGCCATCGCCTGATCGGCATCAAGCTCGCGCCGGCCATCTGCTTGCCCCAGGCATAGAGCTGTGAGGGAGCTACGCCGAACGCTTCCGCGACCTCGGTCACCGACGACCCCGCCGCGCTCGCTAGGTCGACCAACGCGCGCTTCTCGGTGCAACTCCATAGCTCCGTTGCCGCGAGCGCCCGGGCATCGTTGCACGATCTCCGGCCGGTGCGATGCCGCTTAACTCGGCGACCATATCGCCCCTTGCATGTTCCAATGTCATGGCCCGAAACCTCCATGTTCATCGGCCTGTTGCAAGGTGCCTCGGCGCTTCGCTTACAGTGGACCGTGGCCAAGGCCCAATTCGCCGTCATCTTCGGCGGGCGCTTCATCCGGGCAATGGCGGCATAATGTTCAACAGCCCGCCCGCACATGGAATTCCTGACAGTCCCAGCGGCCACCGGCGCCGGCTACAGCGAGAAGAACCCGCTGCGGCTGGTGCCAGCGCAACGGCTATCGGGAAAGGAACTGGGAGACGCGCGGGGGACTGTCGAGCCGAGCCAAGCTCAGGAAAGGCTCTTACTTCTCGAGCTTCCTGGAGCCGCGGCGCATGCGCAGGGCCAGGTTGACGTCACGAATGCCGTGGCGGCAAGCGCTGCCTTCATCCGGTTCACAGACGGGTGTGCTCGGGGACGAGATTCTCAGATTCCCTTGTCGGGCGCCTGGCGTCCTCGTTGATTCCCGGTACGGCGCCATCGTGTAAGTGCCCTACCCCTCCCCAAAGCTAGCCAAGCAGAACACGCATGAGATGGGCGGCGTCGCGCCGATCAGCCTTGGCGCGGCGGCGGTCACGAGACACGGTGACACTGGTTGCGTGGATTACCTGGCCTAGATGCCGCGGGCACGCAGTCAGCGGGCCAGCCCAAAGCCGTCTCGTCGCGCTTCATAGGCAACCACGACGCGCGCGATCATCCTACCGGCGGCAATAGCTTCCTGGCGCCAGCTTTCCAGCAGACGCATCAGACTGTTCTCGTTTGGCTCGAGCTTTTCAGAGGGCGGCCACGCTTATGATGTGCGGGGTCTCCAACTGTTGCGAACACCTACAAAGCCCGCTTTCTTGGTGAAAAGACGATCATATCGGAGCCGGTTGCTCCCGCACTCGCGAAGCGGCCTTTGAGCCTGGTTCGTCCAATCTAGCGGTCATATCTCCACTGCTCGCGCATCACCGGTCCTTTGCACGCATAGGTATCTCCTGCCAGCAGTTGGTGGCATCGGACGTCTCCACCGACTACGCATATTCCAACTCGCCAGCATCCAGCCATGTCGTGCGCCACAATTGGGGCTAACGCGTGGGTGGCCAACCCCGCTCTACGGCCTTGCCGTGATGCATGCCGATATCTCCTCGGTCGGCCTGCGCCACCACGGCCATATCAAGTGTGATGGAAAGCGCCACGAGGCCGACAGCACGTGGCATCGCAATCAACCAGTACGTCGATTTGATTGGTGACGACGGGCTGCCCAAACGCTTAGCCACAGGGCGGAGCGCAAACCAGCCAAACACGCCGCTTGACACCGCCTGCTCACGGGCACTGTCAGCCGATTACCCTTTCGGATCCTCCCCGGCAACGCAGTACCCTAGTTCACTGCCTGATCCGCACGTGGCCAAATCCACGTTGCGTCTCGGTCGAGCGTTGCAACAGATTCTTCACTGAAATTCATAGACTCTTTGCGGTCGAAAATCGTTTGTGGTTGTATGCTCCATAACGTCTGGGTTCAGTGGCGACAACATCTGGTGCCGCTTCATGCTCCGATCGCCAATGCAATCGTGGGTTATAGCTAATGGCAAGAAGAGCGTTCATCCTGACGGAAAGGAATCGACCAGCTTCGGCTATCTGGCGTGATGCCGACCGATGATGATGTTGGTCAATCGCTTAAGGATGGCAGCGCATCCTGATCGTATTCGCATCCTGGGCCTTTGCGCGCATGCGGACCTAACGGTCTGCGAGCTGGCGAAGATTCTCGATCTGCCTCGGAAGCAACACGTCCGGCCGCTCGCCGGAGCTGACTTGCTTTTCTGCAGCGGACAACGTCCGCCGTTCTCCTACCATCTCAATACAGGAAGGACGGAAGGGGGGCTGGTCCAACTGTTAATCGATCTCCTGCCCGACGACGATGCGTATCACACGCAGGATTCGGAGCGGCTCGAAGCGTCACATGACTCGTGCTCCAAGGGAACCGCCGCTTCATCGTAAATAAGTCGATCTGATTGGAGGCCGAAACTACCATGAAGAAATTCATCTGACGTCGCGCTCGCACAGCCTAGCGGAGGGCCGACGCCAGGAGGCCATGTCCGGCGTGGTGCTGACGGGGCACGGCGGGTTCGAGAAACTTGAGTTCCGCAGCGATCTGCCCGCGCCACTGACTTTCTTCGCTGCACCTTTTAAGACGATATCGTGTTCGAAAACCTCGTCTCCTACATCGAGCGCGGCGAGATCAGGCCCAAGATTGGCAAGACCCACCGTTGGCAGAGATTGTCACGGCACAACAGGATTTTTTGTCGAGGAAACCGGCGGCAAGATCGATCTGCTCGTGCCCTGACGGCCAACCGGCGCTTCTCTGAAAAAGCGAGATAACCATGAAGATCACGGAAATTCACATCTACGCACATAATCTGCCGGTCAAGAACGGCCCCTATG
>NZ_JBVVQX010000034.1:0-30646 GCF_055811675.1 Mesorhizobium sp. WSM4808 | reverse complement strand
GATGCTGTTGAGGTCACCCGGTCCAGCGGGCATCCCTGGGTCGCTGAAAAAAGACGAGGCGGCTTGATCATCCTGCCGTTGCTGAAGCACTTCGCGGAACCCATGTTCCAGTCGCAGAAGCTTGTCTGGATGTGGCGACTCGTCAGCTTGATCGAACAGCCTCCGGGCCGTCTCGAGACCCCCGTCTGACACGAGCTCCGCATCGCGAACCCGTTGCAGCGCGGAGAGGAGCTTGCGGTTGCCTGGAAACAACCTCTCGGCGAATTTGATCCGCGAATCGTGATCCAGCCCGGAGATCGTCTGGCCCCGACTCTCAAGCGCCTCAGAAAATCTGCGGAGACTACGACCATAGACACCACGGGTGCTTGAGGCCAAGCTGCTGTCACTGGCCACTTGTTCCAAGACATGCGCGTCTGCCCTTGAGGGCACTGCCGGCCGGGCAGTCGCTGAATAGTCCGGCTCATGATACGCACGCAGGACGTTCAAAGCCTTCTTCAAATAATCGTTTTTCGGAAAGAAAGCATCGACGTGATCGACCAGGGATTGGTGATTTTTTATATCAGTCGCTTGGCCGCGAGCGCCGAGATCATTCGCCAATCGGCGAAGTGCATACTTGTACATTCGGAGCGTCGCCGCGCTATGGTGTTGCTGAGCCGCAGCGTGGGCGATCGCCTTATCAATAACGTCCTGGTGTTCGCCGGACAGATGGGGATAGCCGGTAGCACGGGCGCCACTCGCGACAGGAGCCGGATCGGCTCGGCGCGGCTCGGCCACGTGCTGCTCAAAGCCCGCTTGCCGGGCCTGGCCCGCATCCGGCAAGAGTCCATGGTGGTCCAAGGAAGAGAGCATTGCGTCTGGCACGCGTTGAGTCCCATGGGAGAAGCCGTTGGGGACGGCGAATGAGACGTCTATGGAGTTCTCGATGGCAGCGAGGGGTGCCTCAGACCTTGCGGAGGGCGCGGCCTGCGCATGCAGCCTTCCGATGTGTTCGGACCCTGTGCCTTGAACCGGCACCCCTTCCAATGGCAATTCACCCAACTGCTGCATGGGGGGCTGCATCGGCACGCGACCGCCCGAATTGCCGATTTCGCTCAGCGGCTGCTGAATGGCGGCGGCTAGCGGCGTATTCAGGACCGTCTGCCTCTCCGCTGACCGCAACAGCGCTGTGGAATGTTCATTGTTGATGATCACCCGCTCGGGTGGCAGGTGGTTGCCCTGGTCAAGCGCATCCGGCGAGGGCCGGATCTGCTGTTGGCTGGCAGCTAACGCCGGCGGGGCGGCGGCCTGAACTCCGGCGTGCCCAGAGCCGGCCGCTGCCAAAGCGTCCGCCACGCTGCTGTTGAGGTCATTCGGTCCAGCGGGCATCCCTGGGGCGCTGAAAAAAGACGAGGCGGCTTGATCATCCTGCCGTTGCTGAAGCACTTCGCGGAACCCATGTTCCAGTCGCAGAAGCTTGTCTGGATTGGTTGGCGACTCGTCAGCTTGATCGAACAGCCTCCGGGCCGTCTCGAGACCCCCGTCTGACACGGGCTCCGCATCGCGAACCCGTTGCAGCGCGGAGAGGAGATTGCGGTTGCCTGGAAACAACGTCTCGGCGAATTTGATCCGCGAATCGTGATCCAGCCCAGAGATCGTCTGGCCCCGACTCTCAAGCGCCTTAGAAAATCTGCGGAGACTACGACCATAGACAACACGGCTGCTCGAGGCCAACCTGCTGTCACTGGTCACTTGTTCGGGCCGCCGGCCAGTCGCTGAATAGCCCGGCTCATGAAACGCACGGAGGACGTTCAACGCCGTCTTTTATATCATTATTTTTCGGAAGGAAAGCATCGACGTGATCGACCAAGGATTGGTGATTTTTTAGATCAGACGCTTGGCCACGAGCGCCGAGATCATTCGCCAACTGGCGAAGTGAATACGAGTATCTTCGGAGCGTGCTCTCGCTATATTTTTGCTGAGCCGCAGCGTGGGCGATCGCCTTATCAATAACGTCCCGGTGTTCGTCGGACAGATGGGGATAGGCGGTAGCACGGGCGCCAGGTGAGGCGGACTCCGCATCGCGAACCCGTTGCAACGCAAAGATGAGATTGCGGCTGTCTGGAAACAACCTCTTGGCGAAGTCGATCCGCGAATCATGATCCAGCCCAGAGATCGTCAGGCTCTGACTCTCAAGCGCCTCAGAAAATCTGCGAAGAGTACGAACATACTCGGCACGGCTGCTTGGGGCCAAGCTGCTGTCACTGGTCACTTGTTCTATGATATGCGCGTCTGCCTTTGAGGGCACCGGCGCTGGCGGCTCATGATACGCACGCAGGACGTTCAACGCCGTCTTTATATCACCGTCTTTCGGCAAGAAAGCATCGACGTGATCGACCAGGGATTGGTGATTTTTTAGATCGGTCCCTTGGCCACGAGCGCCGAGATCATTCGCCAATCGGCGAAGTGCAGACGTGTAATTTCGGACCGTGCTCTCGCTATATTTTTTCTGAACCGCAGCGTGGGCGATCGCCTTATCAATAACGTCCCGGTGTTCGTCGGACAGATGGGGATAGCGGGTAGCACGGGCGCCACTCGCGACAGGATCGGCTCGGCGCGGCTCGGCCACGTGTTGCTCAAAGCCCACTTGCCGGGCTTGGCCCGCATCCGGCAAGGAGCCATGGCGGTCCAAGGAAGAGAGCATTGCGTCTGGGACGGGTTGAGTCCCATGAGAGAAGCCTTTGGGGACGGCGAATGAGACGTCTATGGAGTTCTCGATGGCAGCGAGGGGTGCCTCAGACCTTGCGGAGGGCGCGGCCTGCGCATGCAGCCTTCCGATGTGTTCGGACCCTGTGCCTTGAACCGGCACCCCTTCCAATGGCAATTCACCCAACTGCTGCATGGGGGGCTGCATCGGCACGCGACCGCCCGAATTGCCGATTTCGCTCAGCGGCTGCTGAATGGCGGCGGCTAGCGGCGTATTCAGGACCGTCTGCCTCTCCGCTGACCGCAACAGCGCTGTGGAATGTTCATTGTTGATGATCACCCGCTCGGGTGGCAGGTGGTTGCCCTGGTCAAGCGCATCCGGCGAGGGCCGGATCTGCTGTTGGCTGGCAGCTAACGCCGGCGGGGCGGCGGCCTGAACTCCGGCGTGCCCAGAGCCGGCCGCTGCCAAAGCGTCCGCCACGATGCTGTTGGGTCCAGCGGGCATCCTTGGGTCGCTGAAAAAAGACGAGGCGGCTTGATCATCCTGCCGTCGCTGAAGCACTTCGCTCAACCCCTGTTCCAGTCGCAGAACCTCCTCTGGATTAGTTGGCGACTCGCCAGCTTGATCGAACAGCCTCCGGGCCTCGGCAAGGTGCTGCTCATCGCCCACTTGCCGGGCCTGGCCCGCTTGCCCCTCTTCCAAGTCGGCGTCCTGCACCTGCGACAAAGCTGTTACTCGGGATGGATTACTATTTCGCGGGTCCACACTAGCCTCACATCAAACTGTATCGTCAAAGTCCTGCGCTAATCCACGCAGCGGCTCATTGAGTTGAGGTTCTGCCGAAAGCCCCTCGTCTGCTTTCATCAAGGGCGCCGGCTCCGGGAGAGCGCCTGTCTGGTTTTCAAAGATGCGTTTCAGAATGCGATCCGAAAAATATCGCACCTTCCTCAATTGCAGTGGTGGCAGACCTTTGATGAGAACGATCTCGTACTCGTCATTGAGTAGCCGCACCTGTTCGGGACGCAACAGCGGTGCACCTTGATCGAATTCTGGATGCTCCAATCGAACATTCGCGCCTGGCTGCAGAAATCGATTGGGCTTGACACGTTGTATTCACCGATAGATTTGGAAATGTAGTTTGGAGTCTCGTCATCGGCAGTGGCCACGAACACTTGCAGGCCAGTATTGCTGAGAAAATTCTGCTTGCCAGCCTCGCCATAGGCCCCCCCGTCAGAGCCGAAAGGCTTTGGATGATGAGCATGAAGCGACCCTTGTAGTCCGCGATGGTCGTAATTGCGGTCTCGATCGCCTCCAGCTTACCCAAGTGCTTGAATTCATCGAGCACAAAGAAGTGCAACGTCCTGAACTGCACGTCGCGTTTGCCTCTCGGCGGATTTGAAGCTCCCAAGATCACGTGCTGTATCGCGCGGGTTAGCGATTACCAACCGTTCTGCAACATTGGTTCAGTGGCCCGTCTGGAAGGTCAAGGTGGTTACGGCGTTCCTCGGCCCTCCTCCCGTCGCGGGATGAACTTCCAGCGGCACGTGTCAGTTTGCTATCGCGATCCATTGCTCGGCTTCCAGAGTCGTTTCTCTACCCCATGAGGTTACCACCGAAGCTTGATTTGCTACACCAATATGGTGTTACACTTGTAGTCTCGCAGAGGCTTCTCCCAGCTCTCTGGGTCACGTCGAGAGCCGTAACCGGATCAGATTTTCCGGGCGGAGGGGGTTTGCGGCGAGCCCGTTCGTGATTCAGTTTTTGCGGACGCTACCACCGACTGATTCGCTTGAAGGCCTGTCGCTTGCTCAGCTCCGCGGGCCGTTTGCTGCGCTGATCGGCTTAGTGCCAGCAGTTGGCGTCAGATTGGCGACCGCAGCCACGGAGCGGAAGGGCGAAACGGTGCCGTCGCGATCCGTCACCTTCCATTCGTTGGTGGTTCTGTTGAGCGCAATGCGGCGATAGCTCTCATTCTCCGTCGCATGCGTGCCGCCGGTCGAACACGACGGGGAGACCATGCCGGCGACGCAGGCGACCATCGCCTGGCCGTCGAGCAGGTAGACGTCATTGGCATCATAGGCCGGCATGCCATAGCCGGGCGTAGCCCGTTTGATGACATCCAAGCCGTCTAGTCCCCAGGCATAGCCCAGCCAGCCCTGGTAGAGACCGCCGAGCTTGGTCTTGCGCGACGAATTGTAATTGAGCGCGATCTGCGGCTCGATGCCATGGAAGGCGGGAACGTCGATGCCAATGGCATAGCCGAGATTGCCATTGCCGGCTACCTTGGGCAGGTCCACCTTTGGCGTGCCGATCGCTTCGGGATCGCCGCTGTCGGTTGTCGTGGTGGTCGTGGCCGCTTGCTCCTCAGGGGCTTCTGGAGCGGCCTCGGTATCGCTTGTCTCTGCCGCCGTACCGGATTTGGCTGTCTTGGCATCCTTGCTATCGACTGCGTTGGCATCGGCAGGTTTGGTACCAACCTTGGCCGCTGCATCAGGGCTGCCGGCCGCGGCCGTTCCGCCCGGCGCGGCATCTGGCGCCGCACCTGTCGTCGGCACCCCGGTGTCCGACGCCGATGTGCCTCCGCCACCCGCCGACTGCCTGCCGCCAAGTGCGGCGCCGCCATTGCCGAAGCCCGCGGGCGCGCCGAGTTGAGGCGAAGTGCCCTGCGCTTCTTGCGCAACAGCATCTATCCCCGCACTTCCCCTAATATAACAAACGAAAGAAGTATCCGCGCCAACAACCCAGCGGCAAGAAAAGCCGCGCCAACAAGCAATCGGTTCATGAAGCCCCCAAGCCAAGATGCTTACCGATACTCTTCCCTCACCGCCGCGATATGATACCAGCCCGTCACAACACAATATCCACAGACTTATTTGTAGTCGTGTAGCCGAAGCTCGCGCCTGACGGGCGCCGAAGGTTCGTGTGAACGATCGCGCGAGTTCCGCTGTGCCGTCAGGAATTATCTGTCGTTGTCCGGAATTAAGCCGGGCTTCGGAGGTCGTGCGCGGCATTGTGCGCACCATGGCAAACCGTAGGTCTACGCCGGCGGCCTTGCGGCTGCCGGTCGCCCGCATGCAACCACCGAGTAACAGCTTGAGTTATATCTGTCGTGACAATCGCACCTGGCATCGCCAGCGCCTGAAAAAGGCGCGCCTAGAGGCGCACGGCTGGACCTTGGTCGAAAGGGCTGCTTCGGTTTACCAATCCTGTCGTCCTGGGTTGACCAATCCGTTGTTGACCGTGAGCGGGTTTACCAATAAGGGCGGCTATATTTTACGCAAATCCAATAACTTAACGCCAATCCAGAACTAATTGTCATTGAGGCTATTTAGTAAACTCGATCTTTGCATTGGAAACTCCTACCTTCAGCCAGAAAACGCTCTCAATCGCATAGGTCACCCACAAGCGACCCACAAATTCCGGACTGGTAAACCCCGTGAAGGCCAAATAATTCCGGACGTCACAGTGTGTTCCACTGTGCCCTTTTATGCGACTTTCGAAGCACAAAACGCGAACATGCAGTGGCGGCCTATGTGTTTTCGACGTCAACAGCATTGGCTCACTTCGGCTATCGGCCGGCTTGTGAATGGCCGCAAGGGGCCGTCAGCGGACGGTCAGGTATCGGCTGGTTTTCCCAAGAAGCTGCCGTTCAGCGTCCGACCTCATTGTGGTCGTTCAGACCAAGCCGGCCGATTTCCCAAGCGGACGCCCGAGTCAGAAATTACTCTGGCTACAGAATTCGGATAGACTGTTTACGATCGTGCTTGGCGCGTGTAATCCCGACATGGATGTTGATGTGTCTCCTCTTTTTTGTGATTGCAAATGGTCGACTTCAAGAAAAAGCTTGGCGGTAAAGTCGTCGAGAAACAGACGGATCCCGTCAAGCTTTACGACACTTTGGATCGCGAGGCGGACAAAGGCCCCTTGCGTCCGGCCCAGATTGCTGTGCTCACGAAATGGTTCGAGATCGACGCTGACAAGCGCGACTCGATCGTTAAGCTGCATACGGGCCAAGGCAAGACGTTGATCGGCCTCCTGATGCTGCAATCGCGTTTGAACGCCGGCCATGGACCAGTGATTTATATTTGCCCAAACAACTTCCTAGTCGACCAGACATGCGAGCAGGCACGCCAATTCGGAATACGGACGTGTACTTCGGAAGGCGATCTGCCAGAGGATTTCATCGACGGCCGGTCCATCTTAGTCACGTCAGTGCAGAAGGTCTTCAACGGCCTGACTAAGTTCGGACTCAACAAGCAGTCGGTACCGGTCGACACGATGTTGATGGACGACGCGCATGCCTGTTCGGACACGATCCGCAACCAATGCCGAATTCACATCCCCCGCGAAGAGGAGGCCTACAGCCTTTTGAAGGCGCTGTTTTCCGCCGATCTAGAACAACAGGGCATGGGCACCTACGCCGACATAGAGAACGAGAAGCGAGACGCGTTCCTGCCGGTGCCTTACTGGGCGTGGATTCCGCGGGAAGCCGAGGTGGCCGGCATCCTTTCGAAATATTCTGACCGCAAGTCGATCAAGTTCGCCTGGCCCTTGCTCAAAAACATTCTAACTCATTGCCAATGCGTCATTTCAGGAAATTCCGTCGAGATCGAGCCATACATCGCGCCGCTCGACGCTTTCGGTTCTTTCGACAAAGCCAGGCATCGCATCTTTATGTCCGCCACCGTCACCGACGACGCATTCCTCGTCAAAGGCTTACGGCTTTCGCCAGAAACGATAGCCAAACCGCTGACGTACGACGGGGAAAAGTGGTCGGGCGAAAAAATGGTGTTGTTGCCGTCGCTCATCCACGAGTATCTGGACCACGGCTTGATCGTCGAGAAGCGAACTTACGGACGAGTGGCGCTCGTGCCCAGCTTCGAAAAGGCGAAGCCTTGGGAAAGCGGTGGCGCCGTAGTCCCGAAGACTGAGACTATCGGCGCCGTGATCGACGCGCTTTCTCGAGGCGAATTCGAAGACACCGTCGTCCTCGTGAACCGCTATGACGGGATTGATCTACCGGACAAGACGTGCCGCGTCCTCGTCTTCGACTCAAAACCTTACGCCGAGAGCCTCACAGACCTCTACGAAGAGCAATGCCGTCCGCATAGCGCCGCGACCCTAATGCGTGCAGTGCGCACCGTTGAGCAGGGCATGGGTAGAAGCGTGCGCGGCGAGAAGGATTACTCGGTCGTCGTCGTCATCGGATCGGACCTCGTCAGACTGCTTCGGGATAAGTCTTCGCGTCGGTTTCTGTCGTCGCAAATGGCAACGCAGATCGAGATCGGCCTGGAAATCACCGATATGGCCAAGCAGGATATCGAGGACGGCATAGAGCCTTTGCAGGCCTTTGTCGATCTCGCGAGCAAATGTCTCAAGCGCGACGACGACTGGAAGGCGTTCTACGCCGAGCAAATGGAGAAGGTTTCAGTGGCCGGCTCCGATGAAACGGCTTTGAAGCTCTATAAATCTGAGTTGGATGCCGAACTAGCACATATAAGGGGCGACTACGCCGGTGCCGTTAAGATGGTTCAGGCCATCATCGATATGGGCGCCCTTGACGACGACGAGAAGGGTTGGCATCTGCAAACCCAGGCCCGTTACAACTTCTTGTCCAATCGCCCCGAAGCGGATATTCTGCAGATCGCTGCCCACAAGCGCAACCGGCTCCTGCTTAAACCTGCGTCGGGTGTCACTGTCACTAAACTCACCGTGGTGAGCCAGGGCCGCGCAGAGCGCGTCAAGAAATGGATCGGAAACCACAACGATTATGCAGACCTCAATGTCGGGGTCACCGACATGCTGGGCAGACTGGTTTTCGGAACAAAGGCAGACAAGTTCGAGGCCGCGCTTAACGAGTTGAGCTTCGCTCTCGGTTTCGTCGGAGAGCGGCCGGACACAGAGTGGAAAGAGGGCCCCGACAACCTCTGGGCGCTGGACGACAGCCAGTACATCTTGTTCGAATGCAAAAGCGAAGTCGGCGTGACCCGCGCCGACATAAACAAGCGGGAAGCCGAGCAGATGAACCGGTCGAGCGCATGGTTCGACAAGCATTACAAGGATATGAAGGTCAAGCGTCTCATTGTCCATCCGGCCGGAAAGATCGAAAGCGCTGCGGCGTTCACCCATTACGTGGAAGGCGTCCGGGAGTCGGACCTCAAGAACCTGGTCAAAGCCACGCGCGAGTTCTTCAAGTCGTTCGAAAACCAGAACCTTGACGATCTCACCGCGACCCATATCCAAAAGGTCCTCGACGCCCACGGATTGTCGGTTCCCAACCTTCTCTCTAACTACTCCCGCAAGCTCAAAGACATGAAATGATCCGAGGGAGTGTGCTACGGCCGAGGCGGTACCACTCTGGACGAGTGATCGTCTCGTTAGCTAGTCCGCATGCACGTTGCCGTGCTTTGGGATCGGCAAGTTACATGTAGAAACTGTACCGGGGTGCTATCTCCTGATCTTCACCGACGTATTTCAGAACTTCGCCCACTTGCCGGGCGGCTGCGATCGTGATGGGGAGCCCGTTGTCGAACTGAGTGTTGTTCCAGTTCATTTTTGTCAGTGCCAGGGTCACGTGGGCTATGTGCTGGAGAGGCTGGCCGAGAACCTGACAGCGAAGTAGAAGCGGCCTTGGGATGTACATTCCAGGGTACGTTCGGAAAAACTCGACATTGCCTTTAGTATAGAGCAGCGCCTGGTCTTTATCGATCCGCAGTAAGCTACCCCTGAGCGGCGGATAAACGCCGAGTCGGTAGAGACGGGTCATCGACTTCCGAATCCAAATAAAGTCTGCGTAGTCGATATCTCGCTCGTCTATCGCTCTGTGAAAGCCATCCAGTTCGTTGCGGTCAAACTTCGATGTCTTGTGAAGGACCACCCGCGCCGGGTAGTGGTCATGCTGTTTGCGGAACACCTTCAGAGAGTCCCGGAGAAGGGTATACGCGTCCTCCGCGGTTAGGTGGGGTGAGCGATCTTCTTCGCTTTCCACCATCCGGCCACCGCGGAGGATGAGGCCCTCGCCTCGTTCGTCGAACATCTGCGCTGTGCTGGTATGGACGAAGTCGCCATCGACAGACCTGTAAAGCTCAATCCAACGAACGACGTCCTGCGTTCACGTGCATCACGCGCAAGGCGCCAGGGCAATCCGCCTGCCTTGTAGTAGATCGCAGTCACGAGGTTCCAAGCGATGGTTGCCGCATCCTGCGTACGCCGTTGGCTACTTTCCTTGAGCTTTCTTGATAGATTTCCAATACGCCTTTCCATCCTGCAATTTGACGACGATCAGCAGGACCGGTGCCGTTCCGTGCATCCAGTACTGAATATCAGAATCCGTAACGGGAAACTCAAAGGAAGAATCCGTTTCAGCCTGCAACCAGCTGCGCTCGGTCGCCTTGCCTTGAACCTGAAGACTCAGATTGCTGACCACCCCGGTAGTGTCGTCACGCAACTCCACGTAACCGTCAATTCCAGCCTCGACGCCGCCGGTCTCGTAGAACATAAAACCCATGCTCAATACGATCTGGCGGATATGGGCGATGCCTTTCTCGCCGATAATATCCGCTCGCCCAATCTTCTTCGACATGAACTCCCCCAAGACTTCCTGAGCCGAGAGAATCAACAGGAGTCGTCTACAAGTAGATACGACGACCTTGGACGTTCATCAATTTCGAGGGCGAACGCTCCTGACGAGCGAAGTATCGACGCTGTGAGCCCCGTCACTGGAGTCGAATATCTCTTGGAGACGAACCATCAGCGCGGGGCGAGCGCGATCTTGAACGCTTCGACATCACCGGACTCGCCAGGTGCACGCTGGCGGTGTTCGTCTCGGACAAGCTGGCACCCCGAATGTATTGAGTCCTGTCTTCGCGGGGGGACGAGTTTGCGCTAACGTGGTGCTTGGGGGTGCCAATTGTTACAACCTCGATTATTGTTGAAGGATCACCGCAAGCTGGTTTTTGAGCCTGGCGGCTCCCGCCGGACTTTGCCCAATCTCCGTGAATCCGACATCCTGTCTGGCGGCGATGAAGGGCACTTAAAAATGCCTGATCAAAGGGAAGAGCAAACCAATGATCCGGGTTATGACGTCGCTTACAATGACCCAGACGGGCAGTTCGTGGCAGTGCAGGTCAAGCTGGGCAGCGCGACCAAGACCGGCAGCGGCCCGGGGAAAACCCTGGAGAAGTGGGCTCGCTTTCCGTCCGACCGGGGGTACCCGTTCGATCGAACGGAACTCTGGCTTTTGGACCGAGCCAGTCTCACGCTGCAAATCTGGTCAGCGGGCAGGAACGAGCCTGACGCTCAATTTGGCTTGGCCGACGTGGTCGAGACCGGAGTTAATCCGGACGTTTCCAACCGGCGATCATCGCAGAAGTTTGATAGCGCGAGGGTGGAGGAGCGCGTAGCCCGATGGATCGAGCAGGTTGAAGCGCTTTTCACCCAGATCGAGGAGTGGGTGCAACCGCACGGTTACTCGGTCGACCGGACGCAGACTGTTTCGATGAACGAAGAGATGATGCAGCGCTTTGCAGTGGCCGCTGTGAAGCTTCCCATGTTGCGGATACGAAAGGGGACGCGTGTCGCTGCAACAATTTTTCCTGTTGGTCTGTGGGTTATTGGCGCGAACGGCAGAGTCGACGTGCTCACGCCCAGCGGCGGGGCGACGATCATAAACGCCAGCGACACGCCAAATGATCCAATCTGGATGATTTACTCCTCACCAAGCTCGAAGGCGGTGAGGCTTGACCAACAGCAGCTTATCGCAGCCATCAAATGAGAGAGCTAATTCTCGCAAGTCAACTACATGCGCAGCTTGATACAGACTATGCGAGGAAACTGTTCCGCTCGACGGCACGCAATCACCAGCACGCCATAGCGCGATACACCGAACTTCGCCGTATCAACGATGGCGCATACTTTCTCATCATCTTCGGGACATTTGAGCGATACATCACCGACCGCGCCGATACGGCCGTAAAAGCCAGAACCGGGAAGCCGCTCTTTCGCCACAGGCGAGCATGGGAGACGCTCTTAAACGGGACAAAGCTACAAACCTCATTTTTGAATAGAGTGCGCGTGCTGCTCGATATGCGATCGCAAAACTTCACCAAGATCGCCGACTACTATGCCGTTCGCAATGATCTGGCGCATGAGGGCATAACAGCAAAGGTGTTTAGCATCCCCACCGTGTTGCGGACCTTCAAACGGCGATAAATTGCTCCGATCGTAGCTACGTCGCCATCCAGCCCCGCGCTGAGTGGCAGGCGTTAGTTTCGTTGACAAGTCCTGCATGCAAGACGCGGGGCCGCGGAACACAGCAAGTGTGGATCGATGCGCCAGGCAGTTGGCCTGGTTTGCGTAATCCTGAAGTGTAGGGTTAAGCCTCCGTCCAAGCCCCTCCGCGGAACGTCGGCTTTTAGGTCAAAGCAAGTTTGCGGAAACGACCACCATGAGGCTCAAAGCCGCCGTTCACCTCTCCTTCGAGTCAGCACTCCGGCCGGCAACAATCGTCGAGGCCTCCAACAGGGCGAAATGGGTATTTCACACTGGCGCGCAACCTGGGTGATGAAGGTAAGCCACAACTCACCGAGCTGATTGGCGATCCAGCGTTAGCCGTCTCAACCTGAAATCGCGGCAACGTTTGCCGACGACTGATCCAATGCCAACCGTAATCGCTCCATTTCCGGGCGACTGTGTTCACGGGCGGCAAAGATCTGGGCTCTTGTCTGCTTGAGTTGCTCAAGACCGAGAATCAAGGCGCCCTGCAGCCGCTTGCGGTCGCCGAGAATATCCTGGTCAATCTGCGCGATATCGCGTGGATCGATCGCCCGTGAGGGATCGAAGACAAAGCGGGCCAATTCAACAACTTCTGCGCGGTTTTGGGTCCGAATCCGGGCACGCTGTAAAGCTTGTTCCTCTCGACATCCAGGGCTGTTTCGACGCCATACGACTCCAGGACCTGTTTCTTGCCCGGTCCAATGCTCCCGATCTTTGCCGATGAGATTTCAAAGTTGTCCAGGAACCGGTGCAATTGCGCCTGACGACGGTTGCGCTCGAGCTCCGAGATCCTGGCTACCCGTTTGGAAGGTAAGATGTCCCATTCGCGCCTGAGCCCGGCGAGCACCGTTTTTTGCCTGTCGAAGGCATCCGGCCCTCTGCATCCACGTGGTTTGCGCGTTTTTCCACTGGGTGGCGGCCTCGCCGGCGATGCGCCGGTATTCCGCAGCCTCACTGTCCCTGTTCAAGAAGCCTCTCAACCCCAGAAAAAACGCCCAAGGCGATGCCCAGCACCCAGATCTGCGCCATCATCAAGCCAGCGACGCCGACCACTGCGGCCGCTATCCCTGCCCGGAAGTTGGTGCGGCGCGCGTACCCCTTGAGCTTCAGGGCGTTGGGATCTGGTGTCACATTCTTTTCGGGGACGGTTGGCACCGACCCGGGATGCGGGATGGCGTCCACCTGCCGCTGGAATCCGGCGACATCGAAAAGAGTAGCCCCGCCGGCGGGAACGACGGTTGAGAACAGTGGGACGCCCGTGGCGCCTTCCATTTTGCACCAAGGGCATGGCGTTGAGCCAAGTGACCAGTGGCTGGAATTGGCGGAGCACTGCTTGAGGTTCGCTTCAAGGTCCGCTAGGGCAGCCACCCAGTCCCGAGCCACGGGCCTGCCAGCCGACGTTCCCCTTTGCGAGAAGGCATCCTCTAACATCTTTGAAAGTCGTGGGCCGACAATGGCGAGTTCGGGGGAACTCGGAGGCCTCGCCATTCCGACCGCGGCGGCGTTCGCCCCGTAGGGAAAGCGATACTCCTCGATCGCCTTCGAAATCGGCATGTCGCCGGTTCCCGCGTAGCGGCCGGCAAAGGGGTGTTTGCCCATGAACAGCAACAGGAAAACCATCACGGCCAAACCGAAATTACGACGGCGCGGTCGCTTGCTCGGAAGAACTCGTCATCAGATGACGACGTCGTGCCATTGCCCCAACGGCGAGAATGCGGATGGCGGGTGTGTGCGTCCGTGACGCAGGCCTGGGCTGCGATTGAGGCCACCGTGGTCGACCGAACGCAAGTCGGGCCTAGCCGGCACTTGCCGTTGCGGCCAGCCAGAACCTCAATTCAGGCGACTTTTCTTCAGAGTCCTTGATGTAGCGCTCCTGCCAGTCGTCTTTATCACTGAGGGGCTTGCCGAACGTGTCCGGGTATTTCTTGAGCCAGTAGCGGTAAGCGTAGTGGTCGGAGAGATCGAGTACATGGCAGGCATAGGCCTCGGCCAACGGGCGATGACCATGCACGTTCACCATGTTCTCGTCGTTGTTATGGGAGGCTCGATAGCCGAGATTGTGCGAACCGGTGATGACCACGCATTCGTCGCTAAATGGGTCAATGACGACCACTTTGTTGTGGATGATGGCGAACCCGGCCTTGTAGATTTCCTTCTCCCAACGGCCGAAGGCATCATCGATCGCATCAGCGGGGATCGCGCGGTAGTCAGGCACGGTCCCGACCTTTCCCTTGACTTTCTTAACGCCACCACCCTCGCCAATTACTCCGACGTTGAAACCGGCCTGCCCTGGTTGTTCATCACCTGAGCCTGCATGCAAGGCCTCGGCGAAGTTTGCGGCCCGCACCGTGCTCGTCAGGGCGCCTCGCACAAAAAGGTTCGGGTTGTTGCGCAGCGCGTTGCCGGCAGCATCGAGGATGGAGTTGTTCCCGGGATCGAAAGCCAAGAAGAGCACGGCATGTTTTGCCGCGCCGACGAGCTCGTAGAGCCGAGCCATGTCATTGGGAATTTCCTTCGGAGGACGTTGCAGCAAATCCTCGGTGTTGCGAGAAAACAGCACCTCGATGTGAGCGCTGCCGTCTTCAAGAGTCATCGGGTTGGCAATCGCCTTGGCATTGGCCGCGGTTGGCTCGCCGAAACGCCGGATCCTGCAGCTTCTGCGGCGTATCAGCACCCAGTTCACTGAAATGCTTGACCGAGGTCCAATACTCTTTGTAGCGGGCAGCGACCAATGGCGATTTGATGATCAATGTATTGTGGTCTGCGTGGCAAGCCCGGTGCTCGTCCAATTGGTGGAGCCAGTCAGCACCTTCGTTGGTTTGCCGTTTTCCTCCAAAACCATGAACTTGTTGTGAGGAATGCTGCCATCGGGCAGAATGCGGTCGGTCACATTCACGCCGGCGGCATGGAGATTGCGACGATTGTCGGAATCCGCATCGTCGACCTCCACGCCATTTTTTTTGCCACGCTCGTTTCCAAGCACGACATTGCGGATCTTGGGATCGCCATGGTCATGGGCTTGAAGGCGAACTTCGACGCCTAGCGGATCGTTGAGTTCATAAAGTGCGCTGAAGATTTCGGCCCCAACCGTTCGATCAGCTTGGTCAAGCAGAGACGTTACCCCCATAAACAACTCTCCCTCGAGCGCAACCCTAATGGAGTCGTGGGGATCGGCGACACGCTTGAGCAAAAGGTTTCCGTTAGCTTTGTCGCCAAGGGCCCGCGTCACGGCTTGCGTGGCCACGATCCCGCGGTTGAAATAGGCTTCGAAAATGCCCCTATCCGCGGTGACCGCCACCGAATTGGACAAAAGCGGTTCGGCGTCTTTAAGCGCCTGCAATTGGCCAGGTGTTCCACCCATCGGCACTATTCGGTAGCGCACCTGAGAACCTCGCCGGACATAGAGGTCCTTCCACCAGAATTTCTGGATCGGGGCGTCTTCGGTTGTCGCGCCCTTCTGATCCTCGAACCCGGCAAAGCGTGCCATCGCCGGTAGCACTTGCTCCGTACCGGCAGTCAGGTCCTGCCGGAATATCGCAAAACCGAGGCAGCCGTTGAGATGTCGATCATATGTCCACGCGACGAGGGCAATGTCGTTATTGGAGAATGCCAGAGCTTTCATGGAACGTTCCTCATTGAACCGGACAGGCAGGGAGGCACGAAATCACGGACGCGCGCAGGCGCCAGAACGGCTTTAGGGCAGGGGGCATGCGGGAGCAGTGGCCAACCAGCGGTTCAGAACCGCAGCAAGCCTTAAGCCCGCGCGGCCGAGCTGCTCATCCACGACGGGCAAAGCTTTTGCGTAATAGTCGTTGTCGAGAGTTGCGCCGTTAGTGATGCCGGCGGCCATGTCCTGCGCCATGGCATGGGCTTCTAACGTCCAGGCTACTGGGTCAAGCGTTTCAGAGGCCTCGGGATGCTTGAGCAGCCAGTCAGTCTCTAGGCGATCAACATAGGAGCCCCAGGCATAGGTGGTTTGCTTGATGATTGTGCTGTCCCACACCGCATGAAGGTTGTCGGCAGGGTTCTTAGGCGGACTTTTGATCAACCCACCGAACTTCACGGTGACTGCGAGCGCGTTCTCGCCGGTGTTGTCAGCCACGGTGTGGAATGGTTGGTGGAGATCTCCCACGATGTGAATGAGGTAACGCAGGCTATCCCTGCGCTGCATAGGGTCTGTTGCGCAGGTGATTTCATGCTCGGCTCGATCGATCTCAGCGATGGCGCAATCACCTTGCGCATTCGCGGCGCATTGGGACACCGGGTCGAACTTGCTGTCGGCCAGAGGAATGTCGACGAAGTGCCAATTGTAGCTTTCCGGATGGATTGCGTAGCGAACATCGTCGGCCCAGCTCGCAACAGATGCCATCGCCACTTCTCCGCCCAGGATGCGCTTGACTTCCATCAGCGCGGTGGAGGAAAGGCGCCGTTGGGCGATTTCTGCCACGATAGAATGCCCTTCGGGACCCCATGCAAGCGCTTGGCTGCAAGCCCCGCCGGTGAGCAAGATTCCCAGCATCAAAGACTTCATGACAGTCCTCCCTCTGCTGTGCCTAACCATCCAAGGTGTATTCGGTCTCGACGGTTATCGAACCGACGTAGTTGGGATAGGCAGTCATCCCCTCGTCATCGAGGACGTCCTCACGACTATAGTCTTCGTTTGAGACGTAGAAATGAACCTTATCGCCAATACAGTCCATAGTGATGTCACCGGCTTCGTTCTGTGTCACGATTTTATAGCCGGTGTAGTAGTTTAGATGGCGGGAGGGCGCCTCGCCGATCACAATGATCTGGGGGTCAAGTTTTTCAAGCCACGAGTTAGGAATTTTACCGGTCTTTCGACCATGGTGAGGGGCAAATACGACCGTCGTCTTCTCCAGCTCGATGCTGTCCAGAATTTCTTCCATGAACTCGGTGTGCAGATCGCCGATCCATATAAAACTCGCGCCGTCCTTTATCGAATAGCGCGCCACCAAAGACATGTTGTTGAAGGCAGTACCATCTGTAGCTTCCTCAAGTGCTGCCTGGTAGCTCGCGTTTGCAACCTCGGGCCAGAGGATGCTGATGCCGGCATTCGAACGCGTGTCATCACTGACGTTCATCCATTTTCGGGAGCAGCCCTTGTAGACATGGAATGCGGCTGACGAGTCCCGCAACTTGCAATAGTGCTTGAACGACTCCGAGGGTGAGTCCTTGGTTGCCTGATTGGCAACACAATAGAAATTCACGATATTGATCTGGTCGTCGAGGTAGGCGAGGCCGAGGATATGGTCTTCGTCAGGGTGGGTCGAGATGAACCTCGAAATCCCCTTATCCGATGAGGACGCCTTGATTTCCTTTACGATGGCATCTTTCAAAATGTCGCTCATGCAACAATCGATGATTGTAAAATTATCGGTGGCGTGCCGAATGTAAAACATGTCGCCGTTACCGACCGACAGCGATTTGACCAGTGGCATGGCTCAGCCTTTGTGATGTTCAACACGTTTGATGATGAAAAAATTTTGTTTCAGATAGGACACTAGGAATAGCGCGACCAATGCCAAGAGCCCGACATTGACGGCCGTTCCGGCTGATACCGCGGTGCCAAAGGACTGCAGGTTATAGGCCGCAAAGACCACCACCAAGAGCGCAAAGATGGTGCGGTACATATTGCTGGTTTCGAGCAGCACTAGAATTTTCTCGTCTTTGGCGCTGGCGTCGATGAAGGCGGGGTAATTCCGCCTCGGGAGCAGGCGTACAAACCGTAGTATCGGATCGACGAGGATCGAGCCCACCCGGCTGACAATCATGCCCAGGAAATAGTAGACTACCAGATCGGCGACCACAGACAGGCTTTCAAAGTGGTAGATGCCGAGGATTGAGAGAAGGGCGCTCAGAATGGCGCCGGGCACTAAGTTGTTGAAAAGATTGTAGGACGAGATCTTGGCTAAGATATCGGTCATGCGCGCCCCCCGCCAGAGTAGCGAATATAAGGAGTCTCTGTATCAACTGCAACACACCTTTTTCTATCTTTTGCTGTATTCCCTTTGGCGCCAGGTTGTAGAAATGTGTTACACAAATGCTTGCTGACGGGCCAACACGTAACAACCACTGCGCCAATAGAGCCCGTAAGCGTAAAGCAAAAAGCAGAGTCCCATAAGTTCTATTATTATGGAACTTATATTTATCATTTCGTTTCAGTGACTTAGCTTCTCATAATATCCGTTATGTTAAATTAGGGCTGATCTCATTACGGGAGGATGCCGGTAATTGTCACGCAAGGAGGCTGCATGAGCTGGGCAGACGGCCACGCAAATTCGTCAGCCGGATCAGCGACGCGAAGGTCCAGCGCTAATGAACAGAAAAGGGCTGTTCTATCAGATGCGGCGCCAACCTCGGTTCAGGCACGTAGGCCGGAGACGGAGTGCCCAAATTGGCGTCGTTGACACGCCATTCGTCGCGTCTGGGGATCTTGGTGAGCCCAACAGGGAATACCGTGACTTTGTCGTCCTGGATTCGCAGTCTCAGCAAGTGCCTGTGGCTGTCACGCCGCATCGAACTGAACGCGTCATTGTGGTTCATGTTCAGCCAGCGGGAGGTCACATAGAGATAGACGCCAAATAGGGTGCCGGCGATCAAACCGCCAACCGCAGTCATCTCGGCGCCATAAAGCCAGAACGACAAGCGTGGCCATGCTCCCAGATAGACGAAGCGGCCGTTGAACCAGGATACGATGTCTGCAGTCAGTAGTACGCCAAGGCAATGCGCCAGCGCATTGACAGCTGAAACCAGCCAAATCTTCGCGCCACCACCTTCCTGCTTTATCGTGTAGCCCCAGAACCCGGCAAAAAACAAAGCCGGCGCGATGTAGTAGATGTCTACGGGCAGGAACGATCCGGCCAAGGCCACCAGCCAGTAGAGGCTTCCGAGCACCATGGCGAACGCAGGATTGTAAGCCGCAAATCCGAAATTGCCAGCCAACATGGAAAGGCTTTCGGCTTTCGACGGGTAGACGGCTTCCCTACCCTGCCCGTCGGACCCTAGGGCCAGTTTCTTGATCTGGTTGTTCAGCCAAGTGTAGCCATCTGCCTTTCGATCCAGATCGACAGATGCTTCTACCTGATGGGTGGGATGCAGAAAGGCCCCTCCTCCACCCGAGGTGACAAATTGGGTGTTTCCGTCATCAGCAACATATCGGCTGTAGTGGTGCGTATCTCCGGACAGGACCAGGGAAACCGTAAGGCCCTTTTTTTGATTTAACGCTATCCATCCGATATAGCTCATGACGCTCAGGGCCTTATTTCCGGGCGGTCCGGTGTAGAGCCAGCCAGGCTCCGGCCCGCAGAGAATGATCTTGGTGTTGGGCGGCATCGCCTTAGCGATTTCTATAAAGTACTCTTTCTGCGGTTGGTCGACATCGTCGTCCAGCTGCGCGTCGATCGCCCACAGCCACCAATTATCCGTAAGCTGAACGGCGAAATAGCTCCGCCGCTGGTGCGTGCGCCATCCACCAAGGTGCATGTGGTCTTTTCGACAGAAAAGCGAAAGAAAGATGACGAGGCCATCGTACCAATCATGATTACCAGGCGGAGCAAAAACCGGCGGTCCTTTGATAAGACGCTGGTTAGGATCTGGGAACGCCCACTCATACGCGTCGCGCAGTTGCTTTTGGTACGTTTCGGGCGCTGCGCGGGGGTATACCTCGTCTCCCCCCATGAAAAGCATCTGTCCGCGCTTCAGCGAGTGGCCGTCAACCGAAAGCGTTTCCTGCGCGAGAAGCGAGGCAATCGCGTAGGTGGCGTCGAATCCGTCGCCCAGGTCGGCCACAAAATCGATCCAGACAGCGCCCTCGTCATCCGGATCCAAGGTCCACAGTTGCTCGTTATCCTTTCCCGGGAGGAACTGTTGGGCACGAGCTACCAGGTCTTCAGGCGGCACTGTGTCAAGGGCGGCGACGATCAACCGCCGATCAGCATACTGACCAAAAAGGTCTGAGAGTATGACCCGCCACATCAGGCGTAACAGCAGGGCTGGGTGGAACCAGCCAGTCATCTTGGGGTACTTGAAGAGGCCTTTAAGATCGGGTGGGACCGTCGGCATGCTCAGGCTCCGTGGAATCGTAGATAATCGACAGTTCTAGGACATACGCAGATAGCGGAAGCCTGGATTTATTAGGCCGCTCACTTGACGCCTGAATCCAACTCCAGAGTGTTGGCTCCATAAGGATCAACAGCTGCGGAAGCGTGAGGCCTCCGAGGGAAGGGCTTGTGAAAATCGTGTGGCGCGTAGGTTACCGTGACGGTGTTCCCGGTGGTGCTTTTAAGCTCGCCGTTGGCAGCGAGGGACGCGTGACCAAGGCCGACAGCCACCCCAATAACCACCAGGCCAATCAATGCATTGCCCAGCGATTTGTGCATATTCCCCCAAAGAAAAACCCCGCATTATTGTGACGCTATTTTACAGGCTTCTACAAGACCATTCAGGCACTTGTCCCAGAAAGAAACGAATGGACTCTCATATTCGCACTGACGCACGAAAAGGCCTCGCCAATTTGGGCATTTGCAGTATCCGATCCGCCGAGACCAGCAATGCACCGCGTCTCTAGCTTGGCGCGGATGACTTGCCTGGCATAAGGACCACGATGGCGGCCTCCTCTTCTTGCCAGAATTTGGGGCTCGCTACCCTGATATAGACTGCTGTTAAGGGGGCCTGCCAGGCAAAGGTCGTCATCCGGAACGACAGTTCGAGCTGCCGCCCGAAGCTTCAAAAGGTGTCGGACCTCCGACGCGCGTATGCATTTTCACCCCATGGGCCGAGGCGTCCTGATATCTAGAAGACCGTTGTAGGGCTCGATCTAACGGCCACAGCGTTCGACCATCTCATCTGCGATCGCCAGGAGACTGTAGGCTTCGACCTTGCGGCTGACGGGTATAAGAAGCTCGGCCGGCTTGGTCAGGTTCTCGGCCTCGACGGTACGCCGCACTGCGCCGCTGACGTCCCCATCGTCGGGAAACAGCACGTCGACCTCGAAGAACTTCTCGCCGCGCTGATGACGGAACAGATCGCATGTCAGAGCGCCACGCTTGGTCGGTTTCCTTTTCGGCCACCGATCGTAGTAAAACCCCTCAGGATCATGCTTCTCTGGCATCGGCGGCATTCGGATAGTAGGCATATCGATGTATGTTCGCGTAGCAAGACCAGTGGGTTGAATAAGCGACCTACGCAGGCTGTCATGCTCCTTTGCCATTCTCATGATGTCCGACATAGGCCCAATACCACGTGCGAGATCTGCGAGCGCGCCTTTGCCGTGGAGATGTCGAACGTGGACTGCGCGCTGCGCATTGCCGCCAATTGGGGACCAAGACCGCCAATCAGTCCGCGAGACGCCTTATCCAGTTCGGAGATCCTCAGACCGCCGCCGGGCACTCTCAGTGTAGCGATATCAACGGCTTTCGAAGCAGCAGGCGGCCGCTTCACGATTCGTCGAACCGTCGGCGCAACAGGCGGTGCGGGCAGCTTGGGAATCGGGGGGAGCGCGTATTGCCTGTTGACGTCATTCTGATCCTCGTCATCGTCCGGATCATGTGCGTCATGACTCAAATCGATGTTGCCGATAGCCTCAAACGACACGCGCATCTTTGACGCCGGTCGAGTGCCGCCGTTAGCAACGCCAAATGTTAGGGCTATCTCGGCCTCGGGCTCCGTGCGGTCCTTGTGCAGCGATTCAAAGGTTGAGCGACACGCGTCGATCCATTTCGGGTAGGCTTCGGACGAGTATTTCCCAATCGCTTCAGCATCCGGCGCTTCGTAGGAAATTTCGGTTCCATCGGCCTGAATCTCGGCTTCCGGAGCAGCAAAATCCTCCTTTGCAGGGTGCCGCGCTTTCAGCTTGCCGATCAGCTGGTCAATCTCGGACGGCTCAAGTGCCAAAGCGACCCGGCGGACCACATTGGCCGCTGTTGCCTCGCCTGAGGCGTTCGCGATGCTAATGACGGGCTCCTGCGCCCTATAGATCGAGATGTCCTTTTCCAGTTCCTTGATTCGCTTCGCCTCGGTGGTCTCTTCCGGCGGTCGCTTCCAACTCCCCGGGATCAGAAAGAAGGAAACGCCGATGCCCTGCGCAGTGGATGCCGCGACACTGTCATCTGTCAGCATTGAGACGGAGGCGAATGTCTCATCCTTCGAAAGGGTGGCGACAGTCCCGACAATCCGGTCGTCGTTGATGCTGTAGTCAAGTGAGCTGGCGAGGTCTGGGGCGGGCTGGATGATAGGCATGAGCCGGAGCACGACACGCGGTCCAGTTTCCTGGATAACGACTTCCGGCGGAAGGGTCCCAAGCATTCCCCGTATGCGCACCAAAATCTCGATCGCCCGCTTGCGCGTTCTGCCGGCACCCTTCTTGTGCTTGTCGATCTCCGCCAAAACGGGCTTGGTTAATGCGATCACAATCGGGTCCACCGCGAGGTCGAGCCAGGGGATCTCTTCCAGGCGCTTGCACTCGAAGAAGAGATTCGTATGGGCTACAAACACATGCTCCATTCGCCCCTCACAAGCGGTAAATCCGGTCGAATCACATCGCTTGCGCGGAGTTCGCCGATGTCATTGGTATATAGCGAGGCGAGAACATTTCCGCAACAAAACTGCCGGTCATTACTTGGCGAGCCATTCCGACTAAGCACGAACGTCGATCTTCGCCACCATGCCGCTCTGAACTGTGAGCTGTACGACCAAGACAAAAGCTTGCGTGCCAATAATCATGTCTTGAAACGCTCGGGTTTGACTCGCTCGTCGCGAACATCGGACGTCTGGTTTTAGCCTGAGCGGCTCGCCCAATGTCGCCAGTGAGGCGCAAAGCTGCCGGTGAAATGCCCAAGGCGAGACATTTGCTCCTAAAAATATGCCATTTCACTATGTCCGGCAAACGACCGTTTTCCGGACACTCGGCCAAGGTGACGTGAAATTGGCAAAACGGCAGCAAATTCTGTTCGGAAACTATGTGCGGAATTCTATTGTGCGGAAAACGTCATGTGAGACTATCCGTACATGCTCATCGGATACGCCCGCGTCTCGACTGTCGACCAGAACTTGGATCTGCAGCGCGACGCCCTGACCCGCGCCGGCTGCACCAAGATCTTCGAGGAAAAGAAGTCCGGCCGTGCCGGCACCAAGCGACCGGAGTTCGAGGCGGCCCTCGCTTTCCTCCGCCCCGACGACATCCTGGTCGTCTGGAAACTCGACCGGCTCGGCCGGTCCCTCGTCGAGATGATGCGCACGACCGACACGCTGCGGCGCCAGGAAGTTGCCTTCCAGAGCCTCACCGAACACTTCGACAGCGAGACCGCGCACGGACGGTTCGCGTTGCAAATGCATGGCGCCATGGCAGAGTATTTTCTCGACCTCAACCGCGAGCGCACGATCGAGGGGCTAAAGGCCGCCCTCGCCCGGGGCCGGAAAGGCGGGCGCCGCAGAAAACTCTCCGAGGCGGATTTGGAGGCTGCCAGCGCCTTGCTGAAAGCGGGCACGATCCTCAGACATCGCCAAGCGGATGGGCGTGGCCCGCACCACGTTCTACGCCTATTTTCCAGCGGCCCGCAGCCAAGGGAAGGCCGCCTGATGCCGATCCGCAAGCACCGCCGCTGGTTCTACCCGATCGATTGGCCGGAGCTGTCCCAATGGGTGCGGTTCAAGCGCGCCAAAGGCCGTTGCGAAAACTGTGGCCGGCCACACGGCAAGACAGCCGCGCACCTCGGCGACGGCCGCTGGTGGGATGAAGAAGCCGTTGTTTGGCGGTCTGGCGCGGGGAAGGCCTTGCCCGAGCTCCCTCCCCTTCTCGAGTGCTCAGAACCGCTCATGCACACCAAGGTTGCCCTCGCGGCCGCGCACCTCGACCTCTCGAACAACGCGCCGAAGAACCTCCGCGCATTTTGTCAGCGCTGCCATATGCTGCACGACAAGCCGGAGCACCTCCGGCAACGCGACCTGACCTACAAAAGACGCAGGGCGGTCGGCGATTTATTCGGCGGGCGATACGAGTAACATCCGTCACAGCCGGTTGAAGCCAGCCGGTACTGCGTCGACGTGCCGGCTAGGGCAGCGTATCCGGACAAGTGCACCGGGGTTCGCAGCCGACAGCACGCGCGGCGGCGGGAACTTTACTGCCAGCAATGCACGTCTTGCGCTCTGGGGTATCCGCTACCATATGTAAAAAGACATACCTGCCATGCATCGCCGCCTGCGGCGTTTTGGCCTGTTTGGCCTGTTGACAACTTGCCAAATAATCGTACCCTCAGTGCAACGCGCTGCACGAACGTATTTACTTCATTTTAACGCTGTGCCATAAAAAAGGCAGGCGGTGATTCCACCGCCTGCCTTCTGTTTGTGCGTACCTGCGGACGTGGCGCCGTAAGACTGCCCAGACCACAGGTCCGTACCGTTGCAAGTCGGTTCTAGTGCCCCAAGGCCCCATTGACAAGCCACAGGCATAGTCGCCGGCGGCGCGCGCACGCGGAGTTGATCCGCTGCGCGGCCGTTCCGGCCAAACACAGGAACCGACCTTAATGCCCGCAAAACTGACCTTCTTCCCCGTTGGCAACGGGGACATGGCGCTGATCGAAATGAACAACAAGCAGACGATCCTCGTCGACATCAACATCCGCACCGCCGCCGACGACCCTGATGACGACACCTATGACGTCGCCAAGGATCTCAAGGGACGCCTGCCGCGTGACGATAAGGGCCGGCTCTATGTCGATGCGTTCCTGCTGTCGCATCCGGACTCCGATCACGTGACTGGATTGACGACGCACTTCTATCTCGGCCCGCCCGAGGATTTCCCGGAGGGCAACGAGGACCTTATCCTGATCCGTGAAATGTGGTCGTCGCCGATCGTGTTTCGCCGCGCCAGCACGCAGCATACACTCTGCGACGAGGCCAAAGCCTGGGCAAAAGAGGCGCGCCGCCGGGTCAAGCTGTTCCGCGAGAAGGGCTTGGCCGGCACCGGCTCGGGCGACCGCATCCTGATCCTGGGCGAGGACAAGGACGGCAAGACCGACGATCTGACCGACATCTTGGTCAAGCAGGACGAGCTGCTGACCGCGGCCGATCGCGTGAACGCCGGTCAGTTCGAAGGTCGCCTGCTCGCGCCGATGTATGTCGATGAAGACGACAAGGAGCTGATCGAAGAACTCGAGAAGAACAACTCCTCGGCAATCGTGCGGTTCTCCATAGCCGGCGACGGTTTCGCCGACCGCTGCCGCTTCCTGACCGGTGGCGACGCCGATGTCACGATCTGGGATCGGCTGTGGCAGCGCCACAAGGACAGTAACAAGGACTGGCTGAGCTACGATGTCATGGAAACGCCCCACCACTGCTCCTGGCGCACCCTGAGCCATGACCGCTGGTCGGAACTGGGCGAGAAGGTCAAGGTCTCCGAGGACGCCAGGAACGCCCTGTCGCAGACGCGCGAAGGCGCCATCATCGTGGCCTCGTGCAAGCCCATCAAGAAGGACGATGACAACCCGCCGCACGAACGCGCCAAGCGCGAATACGTCTCAATCACGTCCAGCGATCGCTTCATCTGCACAACCGAATATGCCGAAGAGCATGATGGCCCGGTGGAATTCAACATCACCAGCGCCGGGACGGCCAAGAAGCAGGCGCTGACGCCCAAGAAGGCCGCGGCGATCGCCGGCGTCAGCGGCGTGACGACGACGCCCAGGGCTCACGGCTGAACCTATGGCCCCGGCAGACATGCAGCGGCACGCAGACCATTTTCTGCGTGTCGCCAACGAGATTCCGCAATGCGTCGCCTGCGGCCTGATCGCCGTCAGTGAGGACGCGGCTGCGCTGTTCCTTGATCTGGCCGTGGAGATGCCGACCCATTGGGTCGCCAAGGGCGGTGCCCCCAATGGCGTTCTGGCGGTCGAGCGCGTCGAGGTCACGCTGCGCCCCGGTTATCCGTGGCGCTGCCCCACCTTCGCCCTACGCGCTGATTTCCCACGCGACATGGCTCACCTGACACCCGGGTCGGACCACGTTCGTCCGACCCCTTGCCTCGTCGACGGCAATCAGGATGAATTTTTCAACCAGCACGGGCTGCTCGAGCTCGGCATCGGCGCGATCGTCAACCAGATGGGCATCTGGCTCGGCCGCGCCGCGCTCGGCACCCTGATGGACCCGGACCACGGCTGGGAACCGGTGATGCGTCAGGGCCTGCCGGACCGGGTGATTATCGATGCGGACTACGCCCGCAGCCAGGTCACCGACAAGACGGGCTCCGTGTGGCTTGCGACCAGATTCGCGAAGGGCAAGGATCTCTCTGGCAAAACGGGTTACACCCTTTCGGCGAACAACGAGCTCGCCGCGGTCTTCGGTGACATAAAGCCGTTCCCGTTTGAGCCTCAAGGCGAAGACCGCTACAGCGGCATCAGCGTGACGGCGCTGATCTGGCCGCCAAAGGATGCCATCACCAGCATTGTCCTCCCCGAGACCGTCCAGACGCTCGACGATCTGGCCAAACGCGCTGTGGCGCTGGGTTGCGGCGCGGAGTTCGACCGGTTTCTCGGCAGGCTCGAACTTCGATGGAAGACCAAGACCACAGCCGCGGTTCTACCGGTCGCCGTGGTGCTGTGCGCGCGGCGCCCCTTCCCGCTCATCGGCCGGGATTCGACGATTGAGTTGCTCCCCTACTTGATCGAGATTACGGCGAAGCCGAAGCGGGCGTCCCTGTTCGAAGGCCCGAACGAGAAGACGGTCGTCGCCATGGAGCAGCTGGACCGCACCACCCCGAAGCTCTTGCGTACCGTGTCGGCCGCTCCGATTTTCGCGCCGTTCAGCCTGGTCGGCTGCGGCAGTGTCGGGTCAAAGGCTGCCTTGCACCTAGCCCGGGCCGGCGCCGAGATCCTCGCCGTGTCCGACAGCAACGAGCTGCGACCGCACAATATGGCCAGGGACGCCCTTGTGCGGGTCCCCCTGCCCTGGCCGAAGGCCTTCGAACTGGCCGAGGAACTGGGTCCGCTCGGGCAAAAGCCCGTGGCCCACCTGATCGACGTCGTCAAGGGCCTGAAACGGCCCGAGGACCGGTTGAAGATAGCGCCTGCAGGCACCGGGACCCTGATCAACACGACCGCGTCGAGCCTGATGCGCGACGCGCTGTCGATGGTCACCCCGACCGAGCTGCCGGCGCGCGTGGCCGAGATCGCGCTGTTCGGCCGCGGCCGCGGCGCTTTTGTCTTCCATGAAGGCGCAGGCCGCAATCCAAGCCTTGCCGATTTGCAGACGGTCCTGTCGGCGACGGTGACCGCTTACGAGCGGACCCTGCTGTTCGATCCCGCGTTCGGGCTTGCCCAGATCCAAATCGGCGAAGGCTGCGGCTCGATGACCATGCCGATGACCGACGCGCGCCTGTCAGCAATGACCGCCACAGCCACCGAAGAGCTGATGCGGCTCGCGATCGCCAATCCTGATGACGGAGAACTCGTTGTTGGCGTGACGGAGCCTGATAACCCGTCGACGCATTGGCGCCGCCTGGCGGTGCCCAAATTCCTGGAGATTCCGGTGGAGGGCGGGGAATGGACGCTGCGCCTGTCGTCTGATGTCGCCTGCATGATCCGCGAGGAGATCGCCAAATATCCCAAGGTCGAGACCGGCGGGCTGTTGATTGGGTCCTGCAGTTCCTTGCGGAAGACCGTGACCGTGGTCGACCTGATCGAGGCGCCTGAAGACAGCGTCAGGACGCCGACCCTGTTTGTGCTCGGCACCCAAGGCATGAAACAGCGCATCAACACCCGCTTCGAGGACAGCGGCCGCTCGCTGCTCGATGTCGGCACCTGGCACAGCCACCTTGCCGAACAGGGCCCCTCCGGCACCGACCGGCAGACCGCCAAGCAGGTGGCGGCCGAACGGGCCCCGCCGGCAATTCTGCTGATCGCCACCCCCGGCACCTATCACGCCATCATGCACAAGAAGGCCTGATGAACGACTATCTCGACGCCTATTCCATCAAGGCTCGCCTCGCGCCGGCGGCGCTGGCTATCGCGCCGGTGATCGTGTTGATTGTCCTCGCCTTCAATTGGGCTCAGCCTAGCCTGCCGGAGGCGATCATCGGCGTTGCCGTCACGGTCCTGTTCTTCGCAGCGTCCAACATCGCGCGCCGTCTCGGCAAGCGGAAGGAACGGCAGCTGTTTGCGACTACGGGCGGGCGCCCGGAAAACCGGGAGCTCAGTCACCTCGACAAGACCCTCGATGACAAGACCAAAGAGCGCTACCGGCAGTTCCTGGCCAAGCAGCTTGGCCAGCCTGCACCGACCCGGGATATGGAGATCGAGGATCCCGACGAAGCCGCCTCCTTTTATGTCCAGTGCTACAACTGGCTGCGCGAGAACACCCGCGACACTGACAAGTTCCGGATTCTGTTCAACGAGAACATCACCTACGGCTACTACCGCAATCTGCTCGCGCTGAAGCCCTACGGCATCGGGCTCAACCTGCTGACCATCGCGGCTGCGGCGGCAATCATCTATTACAAACCCGATTTCGCGGAACTGACCCATGGCAAGCTTGTGGCACTGGGGATTCTGGCCGCCGTGCACGCCTTATATCTGCTGTTTGGCGTCACGAAACGGGCAGTGTTTGACGCGTCGAAAGCCTACGCCCGCCAGCTCACGCTCAGTTGCGAGGCCCTGATCGTGCAGATGAGGGCGGGCTGACCTGTTCTGCGGGCAGACCGTGACTACGTTGCTTTCCTGGCAGTTGCGCGCCCTTAGACGCAGGCCTGTCGAAAAGCTGTACAGGTTTCGTCTTGGGCCAAGCTGCCCGGGATAGGGAAAGCCTTTAAGTGACAGACCGCGAAATTCACCTCTACCTCGATGACAGCGGCAGCCGTGAGCCAGACAGAGAGCCCAAAGAGAAGCGTCGGGACGAAATGGATTATTTCGCCCTCGGCGGCATCCTCATCAACGAGGAAGACGTCGACGAGCTTTACGCTCGCCACAAGGCCTTTTGCCATAAACACGGCATCACCTACCGTTGCACTCCTGGGCGATCCGGGGCGGTCGCGGCGATTTCGGCTGGCTGAAGAAGCCCGAGGCCGCTTTTGAGTTCCTAGGCGACCTGCAGGGGATGCTGCTTGAGCTGCCCGTGATCGGCATCGCCGCGGTGATCGACCGACCCGGCTATGTTGCCCGCTACCGCGACCGGTACCGGGACCAACTCTGGTTCATGTGCAAGACCGCCTACTGCGTCCTGATCGAGCGCGCTGCCAAATACGCCCGTAGCCAGGACCGCAAGCTGCGTGTGTTCTTCGAGAGGGCTGGCAAAGCCGAGGACCGCCACCTGATAGCCTACACGCGGATCTGAAGACGCAGGGGATGCCGTTCGATGGCGTCAACTCCGCCAGCTACGGGTCATTAACCGCTGAGGAGTTCAAAGACATCGTGCGCGGGGAGCCGCGCGGCAGAACCAAAGCCACGCCGATGTTGCAGATCGCCGATCTCTACCTCTATCCGATGGCCAAGGGCGGCTATGACCCGTCCTACCGGCCCTACAGGGCCCTGATGGACCACAAGCGTCTCATCGACGCGCACCTGCCGCCCGAGGAGTTGGCGTCCCGTGGCATCAAATACAGCTGTTTTGATAGGATAAAAAACAAAGACCCGGACTAGCCGGGCTTTCGTTTTGAAAAGTTCGGCTGGCGCCTGGCGCCAACCCCGGAGCGATGCTCACATGCAAAGTATGGGTATTGAAGCTCTCTTTGTCAACACCCTCCGGGTGAACCTCTGCTCGGGGGGCCTCTATCTTATCGCTTGCATATAGCACGGTTCGTCTGATCGACAGTTCATATTATCAAGTCATCTTCTTTTGGGTGCAGCGCGGTTCCCCGGCCCCTGAATCCAAGGACACAGGCCGGACGAACCTTGAAACACCCTCCCCCTGAATCCAGAATCGCCCCCAATGCCCTTGCGTCATCACGGGAAACCACCATATCTGGATACAGTTCACCACAAGGAGCCTCGCATGGCCCAGCCAGAAACCGCCAAAGCAGACGTCGATAAGCTACGCACCAACGAGAAGAAGTGGACCAAGGCACTCATGGCCACGGGCTGGAGCGCGTTCCCCAACATCATCATCGAGAAGCAGCAGGCTCTCGGCCTCGATGCGCTCGACATGAACATCATCATCCACCTGGTCCAGTACTGGTGGCTGCCCGACAACCTCCCCCACCCCTCGGTCGAGACGATCGCCAAGGCAATCGGGGTGACGCCCCGCACCATTCAGAAACGCATCGCAGCCCTCGAGGCACTCAAACTTCTTGGCCGGGAAGAACGGCGCAACACGCCCAATGGCAGCATGACCAACCGCTATCACTTCGACGGGCTGATCGAGGCCGCCAAGCCGTTTGCATTGGAGAAGGCTGCCGAGATCAAGAAGGCAGCGCAGGAGAGGTCGGACCGGTTGAAGCGCAAGAAGCCGCAGCTGGTCGTGGACAACGATGCATAAGCAGATCGTGGCGTAGCTCAGAGGATAGAGCGCCTCGCTTTCGAGCTGGGTGGTGCGTGACACCGCTATCTAGGGGCGAGGAGGTCACAGGTTAGGTCCTGTCGTCACGCCCATCGTTTCCCATGCCGCGCCTAGATGTTTAGTCCCGGCATTTGCTGGAGCGGATCGAGTTTGAAGCGTTCCGGTTGTGACGCCCACGCCTTGCAGATGAAC
>NZ_JBVVQX010000033.1:0-38674 GCF_055811675.1 Mesorhizobium sp. WSM4808 | reverse complement strand
CTACTCCCCTACTCCCCTACTCCCCTACCTCGCATTTTCGGGGTTACATCAGTCAAAACTCTTCCCTATAAGGCCCTCCTAGCCTGATACCAGAATCGCGAGCACAACCGGCCGGGTCTTCCCGTCCCGGTTTTTTGTGCAAGCCGCCCGCCGAACGGACCTTTGACATGCCAAGACGCACTGACATCAAGTCGATCCTGATCATCGGGGCCGGCCCCATCGTCATCGGCCAGGCCTGCGAGTTCGACTATTCCGGCACGCAGGCCTGCAAGGCGCTGAAGGAGGAAGGCTTCCGGGTCATCCTGGTCAATTCCAACCCGGCCACCATCATGACCGACCCGGAACTGGCCGACGCCACCTATATCGAGCCGATCACGCCTGAGGTGGTCGCCAAGATCATCGCCAAGGAGCGGCCCGACGCGCTGCTGCCGACCATGGGCGGCCAGACCGCACTCAACACCGCTTTGTCGCTGCGCCGCATGGGTGTGCTCGAGCGCTACAATGTCGAGATGATCGGCGCCGACGCCACGGCCATCGACAAGGCCGAGGACCGCGCGCTGTTTCGCGAGGCGATGAAGAAGATCGGGCTGGAAACGCCGAAGTCGATGCTGGCCAACGCCACCGACGTCAAGAACACCGACCGCAAGACCCATGAGGCCGAGCGCGCCGCCGTCAAGGCCGAGGCGCCTGCCGATCTCGACGCCGCGCTTGACGCGCTGGAAACCCGCTGGAACCTCGGCGAAGGCGACCGCAAGCAGCGCTACATCAGCCATGGCATGGCGATCGCCGCCCAGGCTCTCGACCATGTCGGCCTGCCCGCCATCATCCGCCCGTCCTTCACCATGGGCGGCACCGGCGGCGGCATCGCCTACAACCGCGCCGAATTCTACGAGATCGTCCAGTCCGGCCTCGACGCCTCGCCGACCACCGAAGTGCTGATCGAGGAGAGCGTGCTCGGCTGGAAGGAGTACGAGATGGAGGTCGTCCGCGACAGAGCGGACAATTGCATCATCGTCTGCTCGATCGAGAACATCGACCCGATGGGCGTGCACACGGGCGACTCGATCACCGTCGCCCCGGCGCTGACGCTGACCGACAAAGAATACCAGATGATGCGCAACGCCTCTATCGCGGTGCTGCGCGAGATCGGCGTCGAGACCGGCGGCTCCAACGTGCAGTTCGCCGTCAACCCGGCCGATGGCCGCCTGGTGGTCATCGAGATGAACCCGCGCGTCTCGCGCTCGTCCGCTCTGGCCTCCAAGGCGACCGGTTTCCCGATCGCCAAGATCGCGGCAAAGCTCGCCGTCGGCTACACGCTGGACGAGCTGGAGAACGACATCACCGGCGGCGCCACGCCAGCCTCCTTCGAGCCGTCGATCGATTACGTGGTGACAAAAATCCCGCGCTTTGCCTTCGAAAAATTCCCCGGCGCCGAGCCGGTGCTGACCACCGCCATGAAGTCGGTCGGCGAAGTCATGGCCATCGGCCGCACCTTCCAGGAATCGCTGCAGAAGGCGCTGCGTGGACTTGAAACCGGCCTCACTGGTTTGGACGAGATCGAAATCCCCGGTCTTGGTTCCGCCAACCATGCCGACGACCGCAACGCCATTCGCGCAGCCCTGGGCACGCCGACGCCCGACCGGCTGCGCATGGTGGCGCAGGCGATCCGCATGGGCACCTCGCTGGAAGACGTGCACGCCATGTGCAAGATCGACCCGTGGTTCCTCGAACAGATCGCCGGCATCGTCGCCATGGAAGCCCGCATCCGCGAGCACGGCATTCCCGAGGATGCCGTCAACCTGCGCATGCTGAAAGCCATGGGCTTCTCCGATGCCCGCCTCGCGTCGCTGACGAAGACCGATGCCGAAGTGATTCAGAAAGCTCGCGAAAAGCTCGACGTTCATCCAGTTTATAAACGCATCGACACCTGCGCGGCCGAGTTCGCCTCGCCGACCGCCTACATGTACTCGACCTATGAAGTGCCGTTCGCCGGCGCGCTGGCCAACGAGGCGCAGGTCTCGTCGCGCAAGAAGGTCGTCATCCTCGGCGGCGGGCCGAACCGCATCGGCCAGGGCATCGAGTTCGATTATTGCTGCTGCCACGCCGCCTTCGCGCTGCGCGACGCCGGCTACGAAGCGATCATGATCAACTGCAACCCGGAGACGGTCTCGACCGACTACGACACCTCAGACCGGCTCTATTTCGAGCCGCTGACGGCGGAAGACGTGCTGGAGATCCTGCGCGCCGAGCAGGCCTCAGGCGAACTGGTCGGCGTCATCGTGCAGTTCGGCGGCCAGACGCCGCTGAAGCTCGCCGATGCGCTGGAGAAAGCCGGCATTCCGATCCTCGGCACCTCGCCCGATATGATCGATCTGGCCGAAGACCGCGACCGCTTCCAGAAGCTACTGCACAAGCTCGGCCTCAGCCAACCGAAGAACGGCATCGCCTATTCGGTCGAGCAGGCCCGCCTCGTCGCCGGCGAACTCGGCTTTCCGCTGGTGGTGCGCCCGTCCTATGTGCTGGGCGGCCGCGCCATGCAGATCATCCATGACGAGGGCATGCTGCAGACCTATCTGCTCGACACCGTGCCCGGCCTGGTGCCGGAGGACATCAAGCAGAAATACCCCAACGACAAGACCGGCCAGATCAACACGCTGCTGGGCAAGAACCCGCTGCTGTTCGACACCTATCTCTCCGGCGCCATCGAGGTCGATGTCGACTGCCTCTGCGACGGCAAGTCGACCTTCGTCTCCGGCATATTGGAGCACATCGAGGAAGCCGGTATCCATTCGGGCGACAGTGCCTGCTCGCTGCCGGTGCACTCGCTGCCTTCCGAACTGGTAGACGAGCTGGAGCGCCAGACATCGGCGCTTGCGCGCGCGCTCAATGTCGGCGGCCTGATGAACGTGCAATATGCGATCAAGGACGGCACGGTCTATGTGCTGGAGGTCAACCCGCGCGCATCGCGCACCGTGCCCTTCGTCGCCAAGACCATCGGAAGACCCATCGCGAAAATCGCCGCCCGGATCATGGCCGGCGAAAAGCTGGAAGACGCCTTCGCCCATTACGGCGCCATGCCCGACCCCAGAAACCCCGGCCACATCGCGGTCAAGGAAGCCGTCTTCCCCTTCGCCCGTTTCCCCGGCGTCGACATATTGCTCGGACCGGAAATGCGCTCGACCGGCGAGGTCATGGGCCTCGACCGTGATTTCGCCCTGGCCTTCGCCAAGAGCCAGCTCGGCGCCGGCGTCGACCTGCCCCGCTCCGGCACGCTGTTCGTCTCGGTGCGCGACGAGGACAAGAAGGGCATCTTGCCGGCGGTCAAGCGCCTCGCCGGCCTCGGTTTCAAGGTGCTGGCCACATCAGGCACCGCCCGCTTCCTCGCCGAAAACGGCGTCGACGCGCAAAAGATCAACAAGGTGCTGGAAGGCCGCCCGCACATCGAAGACGCCATCCGCAACCGCCAGGTGCAGATCGTCTTCAACACCACGGACGGCCAGAAGGCGGTGTCGGACTCGAAGTCGCTCCGCCGAGCGACGCTGATGCAGAAGGTGCCGTATTATACGACGCTGTCGGGTGCGGCTGCGGTGGCGGAGGCGATTGCGGCACTGAAGGCGGGAAGTCTGGAAGTTCGGCCGCTGCAGGAGTATTTTGTCAGCTAGTTGAATTTAACGAAAGTCTGGCCTTACACTTAAGAGACGCGAGAAAAATTAGATACCGTGGGAGGCTTGCTTGAAAAAATTACAAATCGATACCCTTATTATCGACTTAGACAACACGATCTATGACTGGTTTGCAATATGGTACGCCTCCTTTAATCCCGTCTATGAAAACATCATCAGAACAAGCGAGAGAAGCATCGATGATGTCCAAAAATCCATTGAGACATTCATCAAAAACGGAGGACATCCGAATATACTTTTTTATTGGAAGAGATAGAAATACTCAGTGATTTGAGAAAAACCACTGACATTAGAGAGAAATTTCATGAATCTCTGGCGACAGCTCACGCAAATCGGGAAAGGAACCTGAAACTCTACTCTGGCGTATTTCGAAGCCTTTGGTCTATCAAGAGTTCTGGCACAAAGATAATCGCCTACACAGAGTCCATGGCCTTTTACTCCGCTTATCGCCTTAAGCGAGTGGGACTGGACGGGGTCATCGATGTCCTCTTTAGCCCTCAAGATCACGATATGCCGGCAGGCGTATCGATTGATAAACTTCGGAGTCTACCCCACGATTTTTACGAACTTCAGGTAACCGAGGGAAGGCATACGCCGATTGGCGAGTTAAAGCCAAACCCGCGCGTCTTGTTGGACATCATTCGATCTGTTGGATCACAACCGGAGCGATGCGCTTACGTTGGTGATAGTATATATAAAGACGTCGCAATGGCAAGGGATGCCAGGATTTTCGACATCCATGCAAAATACGGAGAGAGCCAGAGATTACCGCAGTATGACTTGCTAAGAAAAGTCTCCCATTGGACTCAAGAAGACGTGGAGCGAGAACGCTCTATTGTTCAACAAGGTGCCGACTTTAAACCAACTGCGGTGTTAAACGAGAATTTCTCCGAAATTTTTATGTATTGCGATTTCGTGCCGTTCACAAACCTGCAAAATAAGGCAAGATCATCCGATAAGGACACCCTGGGCTTTGCAGTCGACGCTTGGAAAAAGACCGTGGACGTGCAGCAGCATTTCAACGATCTTGAGATGAGAGTTAGAAATTTCGCGATTACAGTTGTCGGAGCGCTTATCGCGTCAATGAGTTTTACTTATCAATTAGGTCTTACGAGCGAGATATTTGGAATAATATTTCCTGCCGGGACGGTTCTCGTGGCTGCAGCAATTTTCGCATGGGCGGGATTCTATTTTATGGACAGGTATTGGTACCATGTCCTTTTAAAAGGCGCGGTAGATCATGCAGCCGAGATCGAAAGGATATATGGCGACGATCTACCTGAGATAAAGCTCGGATCGTCCGTCTCCAAAGTTAGCCAAAACGTGAAATTATTCGGACTTAAAGTTAACTCAACACGAAGGCTTCAGATATTCTACTACGGAGGATTCCTGGTTCTGTTTTGCGTACTCATCGCGCTATTTTTTTCCAAAGCTGAAAAGAAAGATCCGCAGATACAGCAGATCGAATTCAAGCGCCCCATATCAGTTGAGATTTTGAAATCAGAAAAGACGGCCCCCTAAACGCTGGCAGTCTGGCAGACATGGCACGCCCCCGCATTTGCCGGGGACTGTCTCTCTACCGCCATCGTTCCGGCGTGCTTGCACCCTCATCCCACAGCGGAGAAGGGAGCGCCGCCCTCACGCCACCGCCACGCACTCAATCTCAATATCAAACTCCATCGGCCACGACGCCACCGGCACGAAACTCCGCGCCGGCGGGTTCGTCGAAAAGTACTTCGCATAGACCCGGTTAATCGCGTTGTAGAATCCCGAATTGACGGCGTAGATGCGCACCATCACGACGTTTTCCAGCGAGGTGCCGGCCGCTTCCAGGCAGTGTTTCAGCGCCTTCAGCGACGCCTCGGTCTGCACCTCGATGTCGCCGCGCACCATCTCTCCGGTCACCATGTCCACCGGCGGCGTCGCCGAGATGAAGACGAAGCCGTTGGCCCTCACCGCTGTCGAACACGGCAGGCCGAGCGCCCGCACCTTGGCCGACATGACAGGCACTTCGATGATTTCCTTCTTCATGGCAAATCTCCCTCTCCTGCATTTGCAGGGAGCTTATCCCTGCACTGGCGGAACGCCAGCGCCGTTCTTCCCTTCTCCCCCTGTGGGAGAAGGTGGATCGGCGCGATAGCGCCGAGACGGATGAGGGGTGGTCCAGCGGAGTGAGACGTCGGCGTTCCCTGGAACACCCCTCATCCGTCGCCTTCGGCGACACCTTCTCCCACAGGGGGAGAGGAAGATGCGGCGCTAAAGAAAACCGATGAACCGTCCGGCGAACAGCACTGATGTCCACAGCAGTATCGAAAGCACAGCCAGGGTGGCGCTGCCGGCCGGCTCGTCACCGCCTCTGGCGAAGCGCAGGAAGGTGAAAAAATTGACGCCGGCGAGAAGGATGAGCGCCATCTTGGCTAGGAAAACCGGCATAGCCGCATAGGTGCTCGCCTTGACCGAAAACAGCAGCGAGCCAGTGACGAGCGCACCCACGAATGCCGCCAAAGCGGTGCGGCGCAGCAGCGCGACGAACGCGGCGTATGGCAGCGAACGGAGGGCGCCGCATATCCTGAGGTCCATGAGAACGACGCTGGTCAGCAGCGCGCCGATCGACATGATGTGGAGCGCATTGACCACGGGGTAGGCGATGAAGGAAGCCTTCAGCCACCGCGCCAGGGCAAGTTGCTCGATGCCGGCGAAAAACTCCGTCATCTAGGCCGGCGGCACGCGGTCGGGATAGACATCATAGGTCTTGCCGTTGACGATGAGGCGCACCGCTTTCATGCGCTTTTCGCTCGCCTCGAGCGAGCGGTTGCCGATCGCGGTCACCTCGTCGCCGATTTTGGCCACCTCCTCGGTGAAGCCGGCGGCGATGGTGCGGGACGGCGGCGCCATCTCCACCCGCCAGGCCTCGCCCTCGGCGTCGACATCCAGCGTGGCATGCGGATTGCCGATATAGATGGCCGTGATCTTGCCCCTGAGTTCGAAAAACCCGTCCTGCGTCCACGACCAGCCATGATGGGCATAGGCCGCGGTGCCGGCGGCAAGGATCACGGCCGCCGTCAGCGCGACGCTGCGAATTCCATTGAAAGGCGACTGCATCGCTCGTCTCCTCGGTTCGTCCACCATGCATTCGAGAGTAGGACACAGCGCGGCAACGTCAAATCACATCGGCCAATGACCGGAACCGCCAGGCGCCCCGCTCATCACCGGCGTGAACGATCCGGCCTTGCTAATGACATCCATGCACGCCACTCTCGCCTTCCCTGCCCGCTCTTCCCTCGGGCTGAAGATCGGACTCACATCGAACGAGGCAAACCATGAGCAGCATGAGAGACCGTCAGGAAGGCTTCGAAAAGAAGTTCGCGATGGACGAGGAAACGAAGTTCAGGGCCATGGCGCGCCGCAACAAGCTGCTCGGCCTGTGGGCCGCCGAACAGCTCGGCAAATCCGGCGCGGACGCTGACGCCTATGCGAAGGAAGTGGTGCATTCGGACTTCGAAGAGGCAGGCGACAACGACGTGTTCCGCAAGGTCCGCGCCGATTTCGACGCGGCGGGCATCGCCCAGTCGGATGCCCAGATACGCACCGCCATGGAAGAGCTGCTGGTGACCGCGGTGGAGCAGATCAGGTCGACCTGAGCGCCGCTCATTATTGTGCTTGGTTTGCCACCGTAACGCTCTATGGCCCCCAGACAGAGGGGGGCGCCATAGAGCGTCGGCCTTGAACCGCCCTCACCCCTGATGCGCGGCCGCCAGTTCCTTCACATGTTTTTCGTGCATCTGCAGCGTCGGCAGGGTTTTCTTGGCGAATTCCTTGATCGCCGGGTCGTCGCCGGATTGCGCATAGCCGCTGAACAGCGCGACGGCTTCCTTGTGGGCGTTGGTCTGCATCTCGATGTATTTGGCCTGGAACTGATCGCCGCTGGCGCCCTTCAGCTCATCGAGCATCTTCTGCTCCTTGGGCTGTAGGGCTGGACCGGACGGTGCGGTGGCCGAGGTTGTCTGGCCCTGGGCAAGCGCCGCCTTGAATTCCTCGCCGGCCTTGGTGTGGTCGGCGATCATCTGTTTGGCGAACGCCTTGACGTCGGCATCGGTCGCCTTCTGCTCGGCGAGCTTGCTGGACTCGATCTCGAACTCATTGGCGCTCGGCACCGTCTTGATGAAGGTCGAAGTGTCGACCTTCGTCGTCGTAGCGAGCGGCGTGGTCGTGGCGGTCGTGTTCGACTGGGCAAAGGCCGGCGCGCCGGCAAGCAATGCTGCTGCGGTCAGAATGGTAAGCGTCTTCATGGCATGTCTCCGGTTGGAATTGTCCCTCGGACAATCCAACGTCGCTTGGGCACTCCGGTTGCAGCTCTTGAGGAAGAAGCCTGCGCATGTCGCCTCAATTGCCCCACCGTATCCGTGCCTGACTCGAACGCTCGCCGATGCCCTCGTTCGAGCCAGCCCATGGGACTCATGTTCCGAAAACTGAAACGCGGCGGCTGGCCAGAGCTGCCTTTCAGTGGCAACACGCCTCGCCATATTGCAGCTGCTCGTTCCAGTTCGGGCGGCCTTCCGGCGTGAAATCCATCAGGTTCCACAGCGTTTCGCAGGTGCCGAGGCTGCGCGGATCCTGGCCCGGCTCCGTCGGCGCGAAATCCAGTTCCGAACTCCAGAAATGGCGTATGCCGTCGGGGTCGCGGTGAAACACCGACAGCAGCGGGATCTGTGAGCCGTCGGCCGCCTCCGCATTGTAGTCGCGCTTGAAGCTGTTGGAAGCCGAAGACACCAGCCGCATGTTGCGCCAGCCCCTGTCGCGGCCGAGCGTGACCAGGTTTTCGAGCGCGGTCTTGCCCACCACCGCGAAATTGAAGCCGGCGGCCTGGAGATGCCCGACCGCGCCGTCGAACTGGTCGAGCAGCGCCGTGCAGTAGGGGCATGGCTGGTCCTGCCGGGCGAGCTTCGCCGTGCCGCCGCTGGTCGCCACATCGCGCTTCTCCTGCGGGTGGCGCGGGAACATCATGTTGTAAAGGATGAGCGAGTCCTTGCCGGGCGCGAACAGCTCCGACAGCTTTATCTTTGCAGGCCTCCCATCGCCGTCCAGCCCGTCGAACTCATAATCCTGGCGGATCAGCCCGCCCGGCGGCAGCGCGCGCCGGGCCTCGGCGACCTCTTCCATGACCCGGCGCAGCTCGATTTCCTTCTTCAGCAATTTTTCGCGCGCGGTGCGGTATTTGGCGGATTCATTGGGAAAGGTGATCATGATCGGCTCCTTCAAGTCGCGGCGCCGGCGTCCCCGGCGCGGTTGCTCTGCGACCCAAGGACGTTTGGCGGCGATCGGTCCCGACATTTATTGCGCATGGTGGAGATGTCGTAATACCTGTTCGGGCAGCGTGATCCGGGGAACAACATGCACGACGACGAGATCGACCTGCGCTGCCCGCAAGTGGTGGCCGACAATGCCGCCAAGGGCCTCAGGCTGCGCGGCGAGTTCGGCCGTGGCGGCACCGAGATCGGCGTCGCCCGCGCCACCGAGCTGAAGAACCGGGAAAAGCTCGCGCCCTCCACCATCCGCCGCATGGTCAGCTATTTCGCCCGCCACGAGATCGACAAGCGCGGCAGGAACTACGGCAATGAGCAAAACCCTTCGGCCGGCTACATCGCCTGGCTGCTGTGGGGCGGCGACGAAGGCCGCGCCTGGGCGCTGGAGCTCAAGCAGAAGATCGGCAACGCGCCGGACATCTGAGGACTTCGTCCCTCACCCCTTCACACCGCCGGCGGTCAAGCCGGAGACGATCTTGCGCTGGAAGATCAGCACCAGCACCACCAGCGGCACCGTGACGATCACCGAGGCGGCCATGATGTTGCCCCAGGGGATCTCGAACTGCGAGTTGCCGGAGAGCAGCGCGATCGCCACCGGCACGGTCCGCTGTGCGTTGTTGGAGGTGAAGGTCAGCGCGAACAGGAACTCGTTCCACGCGCCGATGAAGGCCAGCAGGCCGGTGGTTGCCAGCGCCGGCCACATCAATGGCAGGAAGACCCGCGTGATGATGATCCACGGCGTCGCGCCGTCTAGGATCGCCGCCTCCTCGACCTCGACCGGCAGGTCCCGGACGAAGGTGGTGAGCACCCAGACGGTGAACGGCAAGGTGAAGATCATGTAGGAGAAGATCAGCGCGAATAGCGAATTGTAGAGGCCGAACAGGCGGACCAGTTCGAACAGCCCGGCCAGCAGCGCCACCTGCGGGAACATCGACACCGACAGGATGATGAACAGCAGGGCCGAGCGGCCGCGGAATCGAATGCGCGCCAGCGCATAGGCCGATGTGACGCCGAGCAACAGAGAAAGCGCAACCACCGCGCCGGAGACGAACAGCGAGTTCAGCAAGTTTCGCACGAAGCTGCCTTCGGTCAGCACATTCCGGTAGTTGGCGAGGCTGATCGTCGTCGGCCACAGATCGGCCCGGAACAGGTCGGTCCCCGATTTCAGGCTGGTGACGATGGCGTAATAGAACGGAAACACCGCGACGAAGACGATGACCGCGACCAGCAGGTAAAAGGCCGTGCGCTTCACGATCCACATCTCAGCGGCCTCCGTCCAGCCTGATCCGGCCGATGCGGATGGTGACGATGGTGAGCAGAGCGAGGATCAGGAAAAGCAAGGTCGAGGCGGCGGAGCCATAGGCGAACTTGTCGAACTCGAACAGGTTCTCGCGGGCGAACACCGACATCGACTTGGTGTGCACATTGTTGGGCGTCAGCACATAGATCAGGTCGAAGATGCGCAGCGCATCGAGCGCGCGGAAGATCACGGCCACCATCAGCGCCGGGCGGATGAGCGGCAAGGTCACCCGCCAGAAGATCTGCCAGGGGTTGGCGCCGTCGAGCCTGGCGACCTCGATGATCTCCCTCGGCAGCATCTGCAGCGCGGCCAGGATGAGCAGCGTCATGAACGGTGTCGCCTTCCAGATATCGACGATGAGGACGGCCGCCATCGCCGTGTCGGCGTCGGCCGTCCAGGCTATCTTGGTGCTGATCAGGCCGAGGTTGAGCAGCACGACATTGATGATGCCGAACTGGTCGTTGAGCATCCATTGCCACATCTTCGCCGAGACGATCGTCGGGATCGCCCAGGGGATCAGGATCGCTGCCCTGACGACGCCGCGGCCTCTGAATTCGGCATTGAGAACCAGAGCAACGATCGTGCCGAGGATGGTTTCGCAGGTCACCGAAATCACCGTGAAACGAACCGTGTTCCAGACGGCACGCCACCAGACCGGATCGACGAGCAGCCCGTCATAGAGGGTCCGGCCGCTCGGCATGTGCAGCACCGAGAAATAATTGCCGAAGCCGACCCATTGGCGCGCGTCGAGGTCGGCCAGCGAGGCGTCGGTCAAGCTGAAATAAACCGTGCGGGCAAGCGGCCAGCCGGCCGCCCCGGCGAGCACCAGCAGCATCGGCGCCAGGAATAGCCACGCCGAGCGAACGCGCTGTGCCGTCAACGGCGAGTGCGCGGCCCTGGCTGTTTCCGGTTCCATTCCTGTCATTTCGCTCCCGCTCGTTGCGGTCCCGCCGGGCGGGTGCCCCGGCATCGTCGCGTCACCAGCCTCGGCCCTTCAGCTTGGTCAGCATCGCTTCGAGGTCGGCCAGATTGTCGGCGGCGGTGCCGTCGCCCGAGAGCGTGTTGTGAACGGCGTTCCAGAACTGGCTCGAAGCCTCGTTGTATTTGATCCTGGCCGCGGCCGACGGGCGCGGCACCGCATTGAGAAATATCTGCTTCCAGCGCGGAATAATCGGGTGCTCCCTGGCAATGTCGGCATCGTCATATAGCGCCTGGATGGTCGGCAGGTTGGACGTCTTCAGCGCGCGGTATTTCTGCATCGCGGGCGAGGCGATGAACTTGACCAGCTCGATCGCGGCATCCGGATGCTTCGAATATTTGGAGACGGCGAGGTTCCAGCCGCCCAGGGTCGCGACCGGGCGCGCGCCCTCGCCCGTGCCGGCCGGCAGCGGTGCCACGTCGAACTTGCCCTTGATCGGCGAGCCCTCGCCGTTGCCGAGCGCATAGGCATAGGGCCAGTTGCGCATGAACACCGCATTGCCTGTCTGCCAGACGCCGCGCGATTCCTCTTCCTGGTAGGCAAGCACGCCGGGTGGCGCGATGGTCCCGACCCAGCCCTTGGCCATGTCGAGCGCCGCCGCCGCTTGGCTGTTGTTGATGGAGATGGAGCCGTCCGGCTCGATGATCTGGCCGCCGCCATTCGACATCACCCATTCGAGCGCGTTGCAGGTCAGCCCTTCATAGGCGTTGCCCTGGAAGACGAAGCCCCAGATATCCCGATTGCCGGCCGCACGCTCCTTGTCCATGACCAGCCTGGCGGTGTCCGCCAGTTCCTTCCAGGTGGCCGGCACCTTGGCGCCATATTTGTCGAGGAGATCCTTGCGGTAGTAGAGCGCTGGCGCATCGGTGAAGATCGGCAAGGCGACGAGCTTGCCGTTGACGGTCTGTGACTGGATGATCGATGGGAAATGCTCGGCCACGACGTCCTTGGTCGCTGCCGTCAGATCCACCAGCTGGCTGGCGAGCTGCGGTGCCCAGATCACGTCCGTCTGGTAGACGTCGATGTCACTGTTTCCGGCGGCGAGCCAAAGCCGGTACTGACCGAACTGGTCGGTTCCGGACGTCGGCATGACGACGATGCTGACCTTGTTGCCGCTGTCTTTCTCGTAACGGTCGAGGATCTCGCGCAGCACCTTGATGCCGTCGCCGGTATCGCCCGACACCATCGACAGCTCGACGGCCCGCGCCGGCGTGCCAACCAGCATGGCGGCGACGCCAAGCGCCAGGAATGCGTGAGAAAACTTCATGGTGGTGGATGTCCCTCCGCGGCCGGCCGCGGAAAATTCCTCCCACCCGCCGGCAGCTTGTCAGGCCCTCACCTCCCATTGAATGCGAAGCGGCGCTTTGGGTTCCCAAATCGCGCCGTTCCTGCGTGAGGCGACACCCATCAGGGTGTGTTGAGATTCAGGTCAGGCCGAGTCGAAAATGGTGGTTTCCGAGAACCGGAGCGGAGCGTATTTTTGGGTACGTGAGCACCGGAAGCGCAGGAAGCCATCATTTGCAGGCCGGCATCACCTGAATATCAGCACACCCTAGCCTTCCCAGGCGACAGGCATCATGCCCAGCCGCTCATAGAGCCGGACGGCGGCGGGATTCTCGACCGTGTTGGTCTTGAGGTCGACATGATCGGCGCCGCGTTCGCGAAAAACGGCGAAGGCGTGCCACATCAGCGCTTCGGCAACGCCCTTGCCGCGAGCCTCCGGATGAACGGCTAGATCCTTGACGAAGGCGCGGGTCCAGCACAGTGCCGCTGCCGCCAGCCGGCCCTTGGCGTCGATGACGAGAAAGCACAGTGCCGGGTCGAATTCGGGATCGTCGGCGATGCGCGGCCACCACTCGTCGAACGGACCGTCGGCGCCGTCGTCGAACACTTCGGTCAACAGCGCATGCAGGGGCAGCGCATCACCGGGCTCGAAGCTGCGCATGACAAAGCCGTCGGGCCAGTGCGGCGGAACCAGCGTCTCGTCGAGGATTTTGCGCAGCCGGATGTCGTTGAGAGCCGGCGGGCGCGGTTCAGGCATCGCGCTCAGGCGTCGGGCTGCAGGCGACGGCGCTGGCGGTCGCGGCCAAGGCCGGTCGCCTCGAGCAGGCCCTTGCGCTTGGCGTCGTAATAATAGCCGGTCTGGTAGAGCCAGTCGGCCTTCTTGGCGTTGCCGCCGGCCACCAGCCAGGCGCCGCGCAGATATTTCACCGCGTATTTCAGATTGGTTTCGGCATCGAACAGGCCCTTGGCCGGCCCGTCATAGCCCATGCCGCGCGCCGTCGCGTGTTTGATCTGCATCAGCCCCCAATGGCCGTTGTTGTAGGCTTTCGGATTGAAGGTGCTCTCGCGGTTGACGACATGGCGCACCAGATCCACCGGCACCTGATAGATCGCCGCATATTTCTCGATCAGCCGCTCGACATCGCCACGCACGCCCGTCGCGTGTTCTTCTTGCACGGGCCCTGCCGGGAACTGGACCAGGGCCGCCGGGTTCTGCGGCACGACATAGGCGACTTGCTGGACGCCGGGCATGCGATCGCCCTTGGCGGTTGCCGGCACGACCAGCCCCGCGGTCGTATAGGTCTCGGCCGCCTTGACCGGCTCGTTCGCATTTGCTGGCGGCGGCGCCTGCCAGGCATTGGCGGCCATCACCGCGGGCAAGGCTGGTGCCGCCGGTATCGATCCGGCAAAAGCGGCGGTCGCGGCAGCCGGCTGTGCGGCGGGATCGAGCGGCAGCTCGGCCGTCTGAACGGGGGCGATCCCTGATGATTCCGGCAGCACCGAAACTGTCTCCGGCAGCGGCACGGTGAAACCGGCGTCAGTGCCGGCGGCGGTCGCTGTTTCGGTGAGAGCAGGCGCGGGCTTCATCTGCGAGGTCGACGTGCAGCCGCTGATGCCGACGGCGGCCAGGATCACGCCGATCGCGATAAGGTTGAGTTTTGCTGGCAAGCCGCGCTCGGGTCCGGTTTGTCGGGTTGTTAAGAAATTCCTTACACCAGCGATTCAGGCCGGGCAATCGGGGCGATCAGGTGGTTTTCGGGTGGCGAGACGCAGGCGGTGATGCCATATTGTTCCGGATATGTACCGGAACGAATCCCGGATTTCGCCACTTTGCGGGAAGGAACGCATCATGGTCACGACAGTTTCGATCACGGCCGGCCACGCAGTGTTAGAAACAGTGATCGGTTTCATGGGCATTGCCTGGAGCGAAAAGGGCCTGATCCGGCTCTGCCTGCCCGAACGCAGCCGCGAAACGGTGGAGCGGCGCCTGCTGCGCCATGGCGGCGTTTCCAGTGCCACGGCGCAGCCGCCATGGGTGGTCGAGCTGATCGCGGCGATCAAGGCCTATGCGGCGGGCGAGGACATCGATTTCTCCGCCGTGCCGGTCGATCTCGACGGCGTCGACGATTTCCGCCTCGCCATTTACGACGCCGCGCGAAAACTCTCCTTCGGCGAAACCACCACCTATGGCGAGCTGGCCAAAACCGCCGGCCATGCCAGGCTCGCCCGCGAAACCGGGGCCGCTCTTGGCTCAAATCCGGTGCCGCTGGTCATCCCTTGCCATCGCATCCTTGCCGCCGGCGGTAAGATCGGCGGCTTCTCGGCGCCCGGCGGATCGATCACCAAGGAGAAGATGCTGGCCATGGAAGGCGTGCGCGTCGGCCCCCCGCCACCAGCGCAGGTGTCGTTCGGGTTCTGATGTAGGCAGTTGCATAATCGTTGTAGGCAGGTGCCTAGTTGTTGTGGAAGAACCGCCGGCGGAAATGCCGGTCATTGTCCGGCCGCTTGCAGTTGTAGACCGGGCAGGACTTTGTGTCGGCGCTCGGCACGTAGGCCCGTGTCCTCACCTCGCCCATGCTGCAGAATCGCTGGCTCTGCACATAGCGGTCGTAGAGCGGCAGTCCCGGCACCCGCTTCGACTGGTAGCGCAGGATGACCGCCCCTTGCCGGGCGATCGTCCCCTGAACCTTGCCGCAGCTCATACGCGTCGGGTCGTAGCGCGAGATCGCCTGCGCCTGAGCGGCGACAAGCGTCAGGCAGGCGGCAAGCAGAATGATTTTCATGGTCCTCTCCCCCAAAATCCCCTCCCAAGCGGGTGTGGATCGAGCGCCCACAGGCTCCGATCATCGCGACGCTCTCACGCGATTGGGGCGGCCATTGGGCGGCGCCCTCATCACGGCTTTCTCACGCAGTCTTGTTTTTCGTGCGAAAGCAGCCTATATGCCTTCCATTGATATTTCGGCCGATCGATCCGGGCCTCGCGATAATCGCGTTTGCTGACGTCTATCTCCAAAATCTCGATGCACACCGGCTGGACCTCGGTCCGGTCAATCTAAAGCAAATGTGAAGGACTATCTAAATGGCAACTGGAACGGTCAAGTGGTTCAACGCCACCAAGGGCTTCGGCTTCATTCAGCCTGACGCGGGCGGCGCGGACGTTTTCGTCCACATCTCCGCTGTCGAGCGTGCTGGACTGTCGACCCTGGTCGAAGGCCAGAAGATCAACTTCGAGATCGAGCAGGACCGCCGCACTGGCAAGTCGTCCGCTGGATCTCTGAGCAAGGCAGCCTGATTTTGCGATAGCGCGCGCCGGGCGAGAGCTCGGGGCGCGCGGCAAGTCACGGATGTACTGACAGTCGCGCGAGAAGCGCGCTGGAGCGGAAAGACCCGACAAGCTGGATCAGCAGATAGCTGCCAGCCCGGACCGGACCCTCCCGATCAGGCTACCAAGCATGGAAGGCGGGATTTATCCCGCCTTTTTGCTGTCTGGGGTTAGGTGCTGCAACGGGCGCTACAGTCCCACCGGTGGTACTTTTAGCCTAGTAGTGGTATCATTCGGCCATGACCAAGCTTGAGCAAATTGAAAAATCCGTTGCGGAACTGAGCCCTGAAGAACTGAAGGCGTTTGCTGCCTGGTTCGAAGCGCTTCGGGAGGATATGTGGGATCGGCAGATCGAGGCCGATGCGAAGGCCGGCCGATTGGATAAGCTTGCCGAACAGGCACTGACGGACCATCGCGCTGGTCGGACGCGGCCTCTGTGAATCACGTCGCCTCCCCATCGTTCTGGGAGGCTTACGAAAAACTGCCATCGGCGATCAGAGCAAAAGCGGACAGGCGTTTTGAAAGACTCCGCTCCCACCCTTTTGATCCCTCGCTGCATTTCAAACAGGTCGGACGCTACTGGTCTGCGCGAGTTGACGACAATTACCGGGCTGTTGCCACCCGCACCAACGATGATGTGATCTGGTTCTGGATCGGCACCCATGCGGACTATGATCATCTCTTGAAGTAGCTACCCATCCGCCCACCTGGCGCGGGACAAACTACCCCATCCACCCGATCAGCACATGCCCCGGATCCGCTTCCACTCGGCCAAGCCAGGCCGCCACCGCCGGATAGGCGTCGAGCTGGAAGCCGCCCTGCTCCGCCGTATGCGTATAGGCATAGAGCGCGATGTCGGCGACGCTGAGCGCGCTGCCGGCGAAGAAGGCATTGTTTTCCAGATGCCTGTTCATCACGCCGAGCGCCTTGTTGCCGCGCTCCAGCGTCACCGCCAGCCGCTCCGGGGTCGCATCCCCAGCACGTTCGGGGAAGGTCAGCAGCGCCTTGCGCACGGCGATGTAAGGCTCGTGGCTGTATTGCTCGAAGAACAGCCATTGATAGGCAAGCCCACGCTCATACCTGTCCGCCGGCAGGAAGCGTGTGCCTTCGGCGAGATAGAGCAGGATGGCGTTGGATTCGGCCAGCCGCCGGCCATCGTCGAACTCGAGCAGCGGCACCATGGCGTTCGGATTCTTGGCGACAAAGTCGGCTTTGCGCGTATCGCCGGTGTGCGAACTCACTTCGACATTGGTAAAGCCAAGACCAAGCTTGGCCATCAGCAGGCGCGGCTTGTAACAATTGCCGCTGTCGATCATGCCGTAAAGTATCATGGCTGTTCCCCGGAGCACTGTCTCCGCGCGATTATCGCAGCGGCGGCGGTCTCAACCAATGATTTGTTTTGGTACGACGATCAGCGCCGCTGATGTGTGAATCGCCGAAAATCTGAGGCCGTTGAAGGGCATGTCGAGATTCAGGTCAGGCCGAGCCGAAAACGGTGGGTTCCGAGAACCGGAGCGGAGCGTACTTAAGTACGTGAGCTCAGTTCTACTGCGTGGCAGTAGAACTAGGGAAGCGCAGGAAGCCGCCGTTTGCAGGCCGGCATCACCTGAATATCGACATGCCCTAGCCAAAGAGGGGCACGACCTTGCTGTCCCGGCCCAGCAGCGCATCGATGACCAGCGGTTTCTCCTCGAATACCGTGCCGGCCAAGGCCGGACGGGCAAGGAGAAAACCCTGCAGCAGGTCGACGCCGCCTTCGAGCGCGACGCGCAGATGGGTGGGCTGCTCGATGCCTTCGACCAGCACCTTGGCGCCGCGGTCATGCAGGCTGGAAACCAGCGGGCGGAAGAACCGTTCGGCGGCAGCGTGGCGGCAGAACTCCGCGAACCAGGTGCCGTCGATCTTGACGATGTCGGGCTTGAGCAGGCTCACCCGCTCCTCGGTCGAGTGCCCGGTGCCGAAATCGTCGATGGCGATGCGGATGCCGTCGCGCCGCATCTCGCGCACCAGCCGCACGAGAAGCGCATCGTCCGCCGCCTGTTCGGTGATTTCGCAGACCAGCATGGCCGGCGCCAGGCCGAACTCGCCGAGATGCCTGGTCATCAGGCGAATTTCGGCCAGTGCCCGCCCGGCATGGTCGTTGATCAACGGGTTGTAGTTGAAGAACAGGTCGAGCCCGTCGACGCCGATGTTGCGGAAATTCCTCAGATGCAGCGCCCGGCACATGGTTTCCACAAACAGCCGGTCCGAGACCGCAACGCTTTCAAAGAACACCTTCGGCGCGCCGGGGCGGCCGGCACGGTGCGGCTCGATCAGGGCTTCGGCCGCCACCGCGTGAAGCGACCGGCCGCGCGGCGCGAAAATCGGCTGATAGGCGCTACGCAGCCGGAACTCGCCATAGATGCCGTATTCGATGCCGACTTCGTCGACCTGGATCGCATCGCCGACATTGCGCCGCCGATCGTCTCTCATGTCGCCACCCGGCGCCCGAAGGCCTTGACCGGCCGCGCCGAAGGCATTGCCGCGGCAGGAGCAGCCGTGTCGACGGCAGCAGCGGCAGGCGCCTGCCTGGCCTTGTCGAAGACGCCAAAGCTGGTCGGCGCCAATTCGGGCCGCGCCAGCACGAAACCCTGCACCATCGACGCACCCGATTTCTCGGCGAGCTCCAGTTGCCAGCCCTCCTCGATGCCTTCGAACACCGTATGGATACCTTGCTCCTCGAAGTTCTTCACCATGGTGGTCAGCAACGCAAAGCCGGCGCCGGACTCCATCAGCTGCGTGATCCAGTAGGCATCGAACTTGACGATATCCGGCTTCAATTCCTTGACCCGATTGATGTCGGAATCGTCGGCGCCATAATCGTCGACGGCGATGCGAAAACCGTTGGCCCTCAGTGCCGCGACGAAGCCGTGCAAGGCTTCCTGCGACGCCGACCGCTGCTCGGTCACCTCGCAGACGACGCGACGCGGGTCGATGCCGGCCTCGTGCAGCACGAGCCGCATTTCGCGCAAGGCAGCGTCGGCAACGGCGCGTTCGGTGAACACTGACGGGTCGAAATTGACGAAGATCGATGCTTCCCGCGGCAGGCAGGCACCGGCGTTGAGAAGATGCAGCGTCCTGGTCAGCGCCTCGATATGCAGCCGGTCGGCGGCCGGACAGGTCGAGAAGAAATTCATCGGCGATTGCGGCTCGCCGTCGCGGAACGGTCGGATCAGCCCTTCGAACGCGACCACTGACAGCTTGCCTTCCTTGAAAGCGAAGATCGGCTGGAAGGCGCTTTGCAGCGTGTAGATACCCCAGACACCGGTGGAGGTGCCGTCGTCCTGACGGATGATGTGGGCAAGCCCGACGCTGCGCGACACGGTTCCTCGCTCCGCAATTGGTCTGCCATCCTGCCACTCAAGCCTCTACCGCTCGTTAATGAATTTATTGTTGCCGACCCCGGGTCCCGATCACAGCTCCTTGAGACCTGGATCAGCCGACAATGCTTGCGTTGCGCGAAATCATGCGACATGAGAAGCGCCGCGGTCGCTCCTGGCCGCGCCGATCTTCCATGGAGACGTCAAGCTCATGGCCTTTCTTGCCGACACCCTTTCCCGCGTGAAGCCTTCCGCCACCATCGCGGTCACGCAGAAAGCGCGCGAGCTGAAAAATGCCGGCCGTGACATTATCGGGCTCGGCGCCGGCGAACCGGATTTCGACACGCCAGACAACATCAAGAATGCGGCAATCGAGGCGATCCGCCGTGGCGAAACCAAGTATCCGCCGGTTTCGGGTATCGTGCCGCTGCGCGAGGCGATCGCAAAAAAGTTCAAGCGCGAGAACAATCTCGACTACAAGCCCGAGCAGACCATAGTCGGCACCGGCGGCAAGCAGATCCTGTTCAACGCCTTCATGGCGACGCTGAACGCCGGCGACGAGGTCATCATTCCTCGCCCCTATTGGGTCAGCTACCCCGAGATGGTGGCCATCTGCGGCGGCACCTCCGTGTTTGCCGACACCTCGATCGACAATGGCTTCAAGCTGACCGCTTCCGTGCTGGAAAAGGCGATCACGCCGAAGACCAAATGGCTGCTGATGAACTCGCCGTCGAACCCCTCGGGTGCCGCCTATACCGAGGCCGAACTGCGCGCGCTGGCCGACGTGCTGTTGAAGCATCCGCATGTCTGGACGCTGACCGACGACATGTACGAGCACCTGACCTATGGCGATTTCGTCTTCAGGACCATCGCCGAGGTCGAGCCTAAGCTCTACGAGCGCACGCTGACCATGAATGGCGTGTCGAAAGCCTATGCAATGACCGGCTGGCGCATCGGTTATGCGGCGGGTCCGGTTCAACTGATCAAGGCGATGGACATGATCCAGGGTCAGCAGACATCGGGCGCCTGCACCATTGCGCAATGGGCATCCGTCGAGGCGCTGAATGGCCCGCAGGATTTCATCGCCAAAAACAAGGCGATCTTTCAAGGCAGGCGCGACCTTGTCGTGTCGATGCTCAACCAGGCGCGCGGCATCACCTGTCCGTCGCCGGAAGGCGCCTTCTATGTCTATCCTTCCTGCGCCCAGCTGATCGGCAAGAAGACCAAGGCTGGCAGGCTGATCGACACCGACGAGACCTTCTGCTCGGAACTGCTCGAAGCCGAGGGCGTCGCGGTGGTGTTCGGCTCGGCCTTCGGCCTCGGGCCCAACTTCCGCATCTCCTACGCGACCTCGGAGACGCTTCTGGAACAAGCCTGCACACGGATCCAGCGTTTTACGGCTTCGCTGACCTGACCGACGCACTATGAACGCAAAAACCCGGCTTCACCGCCGGGTTTTTTAATGGGCCGTCAGCCTCACGCCTCGTGCTTGGTCTCTTTGGCCGAGCGCGCCTCGGCCGGCGCCAGCACGGCAACCAGCAATGCGGCGGTGAGGAACGCGCCGATCGCTGCCGTCAGCATCGCGGCGTGGAAGCCGCCGGCATAGGCGGCAGCATAGAGTTCATGCACGCCGCTTTCGCCCATCGCCGCATCGGTTGCGAAATCATGCCGTGAAATCGCAGCACGGGCGACCGCTTCCGCGTTGGCGACACCGGCATCGCCGAGATACCCGGTCAAAAGGTTGGTTGCCCGCATGCTCATCAAGGCGCCGAGCAAGGCGATGCCGATGGCAAGGCCGCTCTGGCGGGTGGCATTGATGACCGCCGACACCATGCCCGAGCGTTCGCGCGGCGCATAGGACATGGCGGCAGCGCTGCCGGTCGGGATTGCAAGCGCGTTGCCGAGGCCGCCAATGGCGAACAGAAGGCACAGCATCGCGTAGGACGTCGAAGGGCCGGCCCAGCACATGCCGAGCATGGACAGGCCGATAGCAACATAGCCGATGGTCATCAGCGCAGAGTGACCATAGCGGGCGCTCAGCCTGCCGATCCATGGCGACACCACGATCTGGACGATGAAGGCCGGCGCCATGCGCAGGCCGGTCTGCGTCGGCGACCAGCCCTGCACCTGCTGCAGGAACATCGAGAAGAAGAAGACGCTGGAATAGGAGGTGAAGCCGAGCGCGAACGAAGCGACATTGGCGACGGCAAAGCGGACATCGCGGAACAGGCCAAGCGGCAGCATCGGGCGTGCAGTGCGCGCCTCGAAGCCGAGGAAAGCAGCCAGGCCGACGACGCCGGCGACCAGCGCCGCGACCGTCCTTGGCTCGCCCCAGCCATTCTCGCCGGCCGAGATCAGGACGAAGGTCAGCGCCCCCAGCCAAAGGATGCTGAGAGCCAGGCCGACGAGGTCGAGATGGGCATGTTCGGGATGCGCCGTCTCGTTGATCGAAACAGCACCGAGCGCGATCGTGATCAAGCCCAGCGGCAGGTTGATCAGGAAGATGCTTTGCCAGCCGACGGTCTCGACCAGGATGCCACCGAGGACGGGACCAACGAGCAGAGAGATGGCGGCGAACGACGCCCAGCCGCCAATGACGCCAGCGCGCTGGCGCGCATCGGGAAAGGCCTGCGTCAGGATCGACAGCGCGCCTGGAATGAGCAGCGAGCCGGCGATGCCCTGTACCACCCGGCCGGCCAGCAGAACCGGCAGATTGGGCGCGACGGCGCAGATCAGCGAGCCGGCCACGAAGATGCCGACGCCGGCCAGCCACGAGCGCTTGCGGCCATAGCGGTCGCCGATCAGGCCGGACGACAGCATGAAGGCGGACAGGCACAGCGTGTAGGCGTCGACCACCCATTGCAGGCCGCCGAAATCGGTTTGCAACGCCTGCTGGATGGTCGGCAGCGCGACATTGACGATACTGACGTCGAGCAGAGCCACGAACGAACCAAGATAGATAGCGGCGACCAGGGGCAGACGGTGCTTTGACATGGCTATATCCAGACGTGAGTTAGAGGCCATGCAGGTGCTACAGTCAAAGCCGAAGTGGCTCCGAGGGACGTTGCCGGCCGGCATGGCGTGCGAGCCAGACGCGCGAAATCAGCTTACAATCCGGGAAACGTGCGCAGCGAACCCGCGGACCATCGTCATATGACGACGAGGAAGCCGGCCGCATTCGATCAACCATGAAGCCTCGGAAGGGAGATGCATCATGGCCAAAGGCGGCAATCCATCAAACAATCACGACGGCGAATTCATAGTGTCCGGGCCGGGCACTGAAAATACCGAGCGGTTCAAGCAGGCGCTCAGTGTTTCATTTGCCGAGCAGACAGCCACATCAATGAACTATTTCAAACAGTCGGACCCTAACGACGAGGGCCAGATCTCCGCTCTTGGCGAGGCAAAAATTGATTACCTGAAAGCACAGTCGGGCTGTTACTGGACCGAGGAAACTGAAAAATGGACCAGGGCAAAACTGAAACGCTTTGCCGATCGCAACGATCGAAAGCGAATTCTAGGCAACAGTTTCGATCGCTCCGAAATGGTTGTCTTGCCGCGCCGCAAAGATGGGGCGATGCCGATGGAAACGCGGCAACTGCAAGGCGATCCCTATGAGTATTTCCATTTTTGGCCTGGCACCTTCGGTAACTACAAATACAGCTGGTTCAACCGGACCGGGGACGGACGCATTCTGCGAGACGAATCTTACGAGTGGGATGGAGCGCCGGATTTGGGCGGCTTGGTATTTTTCGAAAACAACAGCGCCGGCGATAGAGATTACCTGCACGCCATGCTCGAAAGCGGCATCTGGTTTACCTACACTCCCAAGAAGACCGGCCGGCTCGACTTGTTTGCGGAATTCGTCTCCACCTACGACACAAGGTACAGGTGGATGCGTGACGAAATCGGCTACAGCCACACCAGAGTCCTTCAGGCGACCGATGTCGTTTTTGGCACCTTTTCAGGCGATCAAGCCGTGGGACGAGATTACCGAAGCAACAGCACCCTTGTCGATTTTCAGCGTTGGTTTGAAGGGGACGTAGGGGGGGTCTCCGATTTCGGAGAAAATGGCTTTGACGACGGAACAATACACAATTTTTTTGGGCGGCCGGGCGCAATGGTTTTGCCGGACAACCGATCGAGATTTTGGTCGGCTGCAGGGTCTTGATGGACTGCTATCTCAACGATGTCAGCATCAGGGCGTGGGAAGGCGCCCGGCGGAGGCTGAATTTTCTGGGCGTCAGAGTGGTTTAAATGCCAGCGGTTTTGCAGCTGGCGCGACGATCGCTGCGGCAGGAAGCCTGCCCTCCGCCGGTTAGGTGTCTCGGCCGCCAAACTGCTCGTCGGTGACCCCCTCCAGCCAATCGACATGGACATCGTCGAGCGCCTCCTGCATCGCGATATGCGTCATCGCCGATTTCGGCGCCGCGCCATGCCAGTGTTTTTCGCCAGGCGCGAACGAGATGACGTCGCCGGCCCTGATCTCCTGGATCGGGCCGCCCCACGTCTGGGCAAGCCCGGCGCCCACCGTCACGTACAGCGTCTGGCCAAGCGGATGCGTATGCCAGTGGGTGCGCGCGCCCGGCTCGAAGCTGACCAGCGTGGCCCGCAGCCGCGCCGGCGCCTCTTTCTCGATGATCGGCGTCTGCAGCACCCGGCCGGTGAAGTATTTTTCCGGCGCGATGACGCTCGGCACGCTGCCGCAGGCAATGATCTTCATGGGTCGATGGTCCTTCAAACAGCGGGCGATGGGTCGCCTGTTTTCAGTTTCGGCCGATATCGGCCGACGTGCAACAGCTTCCGGCTGCCAGCCCAGCATATGATCCGCACCGGCCACGGCCGAGCAAAGGATTTCTATTTTTCTTGCCCTGCCGGCAAACAAGTGGGACGATGGCTTTGGGCAGGTGGCACTTGAAAAGAACCCCGCCCGCGACGGTCGAAACAGGCCGGCCGCCGCTCAGGACCGATTGACCACGCCTGAACCATGCATGCCAGTCGGTCCTACGGGAAACGCCTGAGTGGAGGTCAGTCATGGGTACTCGCGCCGGAGGACGACGCACGGGACCGAAATGCATTGCCATAGTCGGTCCCTTCGCAAGCGGTAAGACGACACTTCTCGAAGCCATATTGGCCCGTACGGGCTCAATTCCCCGACAAAATCCCGTTTCATCAGGCAACACCGTTTCGGATCATTCGCCCGAGGCGCGCGCCCACGCCATGAGCGTCGAGGCGACGGTCGCCACGACCGAATTCATGGGCGAGCAGATCACCTTCGTCGACTGTCCCGGTTCCATCGAATTCTCTTTCGAGGCCGAACCGGTGCTGGCCGCCTGCGACCTCGCGGTCGTCGTAGCCGAGGCCGATGAAAAGAAGATCCCTGCCCTGCAACTGATCATGCGCAAGCTCGACGATCTCGGAGTGCCGCGCATTCTGTTCCTCAACAAGGTCGACAAGGCAATCACCGGCGTGCGCGACACGCTGAAGATGCTGCAGCCGGCCAGTGCCGTGCCGTTGCTGCTGCGCCAGATTCCGCTGCGCAAGGACGGTGTCGTCATTGGTTCGATCGACCTGGCGCTGGAGCGCGCCTACATCTATCGCGAATATGCCGAAAGCGAGGTGGCGCAGATTCCCGGCGACGACAAGGCGCGCGAGCTCGAAGCGCGTTTCTCGATGCTGGAGACGCTGGCCGACCATGATGACCAGTTGATGGAACAACTGCTCGAGGAGATCGAGCCGCCCAAGGATGCGATCTTCGACGACCTCGCCGCCGACCTGCGTGACGGTGCGGTGATCCCGGTGCTGATCGGCACCGCCGAAAAAGGCAACGGCGTGCTGCGCCTCCTGAAGGCGATCCGCCACGACGCACCCGACATCGAGGCGACCCGCAAACGGCTCGGTGCACCCGACGGCGCGGCTACCCTGGTCCAGGTGATGAAAACCATCCACACCTCGCATGGCGGCAAGCTGTCGGTGTCGCGCATCCTCTCCGGTCAGGTCGTCGACGGTTCCGAACTCTGGCTGCCCGGCGGCGACACGGCCAAGGTTTCCGGCATCTACCGGATGCTCGGCAAGGACCAGTCCAAGCTCTCCATCGCCAAGGTCGGCGACACGGTGGCACTGGGCAAGCTGGACGAGGTCAAGACCGGCCAGACGCTGAGCTCGGCCAAGGGCGGCATCAAGCCGCTCGTCCAGTTCGAGCCGCCGCAGCCGGTCTTCGCCTTCGCGCTCCGCCCCAAGGAGCGCAAGGACGAAGTGAAGATGTCGGCTGCCATCCAGCGGCTGGCCGAGGAGGACCCCTCGCTCAGCCTGCGCCACAATCAGGACTCGGCCGAAACCGTGCTGTCGGGCCATGGCGAGATGCATCTGCGCGTGGTGCGCGAGCGGCTGGAAGGCAAGAACCAGATACCGGTCGAAGGTCATCCGCCGGCGGTGCCCTATCGCGAGACGATCCGCAAATCGGCGCAGCAGCGCGGCCGTCACAAGAAACAGTCCGGCGGCCATGGCCAGTTCGGCGACGTGGTGATCGAGATCAAGCCGCTGCCGCGCGGTTCCGGCTTCCAGTTCACCGACACCATCACCGGCGGCGTCGTGCCCAAGACCTACATCCAGTCGGTCGAGACCGGGGTCCGCGACTATCTGAAATCCGGGCCGCTGGGCTTTCCGGTCGTGGATGTCGCAGTCAACCTGTCGGACGGCTCCTATCATGCGGTCGATTCCTCCGACATGGCTTTCCAGATGGCGGCCTGGCTGGCGATGAAGGAAGGCATGGCCGCGTGCTTGCCGGTGCTCCTGGAGCCCGTGATGAAGGTCGAGATCGTCACCCCCTCCGACGCCACCTCGAAGATCATCGCTCTCATCCCGCAGCGGCGCGGCCAGATCCTCGGCTACGACGCGCGACCCGACTGGCCGGGATGGGATGTCGTCGAGGCAACCATGCCGCAAGCCGAGATCGGCGACCTGATCATCGAGTTGCGCTCGGCGACCGCGGGCGTTGCCAGCTATCGTGCCGTCTTCGACCACATGGCCGAACTCACCGGCCGTCTGGCCGACGACGCCATGAACACCAACGGCAAGGCTGCCTGATGGCGTGGCGTTCCTCTCGAACCTGATTCGGGGGAACAAAAGAAAACGACGTCCGGCGGGGACCGGACGTCGTTTTGTTCGCGGACCGTTTCCTTGGGAGGTAAAACGTCAGGTCCGCCGCATTTGGTACCGCCGAGTTCGGCGGAAAAACGGTTCGGACGCGGTAGCCGCCTGAGCCCGGGCCGTACGAGTGATGCCCCCATCTCCCGTCCGAACCACACCGCGTCCTATGATCTACATAGCAGGTCGCGGGCGTCCGGGATATGTTACCAGAGGTTACATGTCACCGTTACGTGGCAATTGTGATGGAATTTTTGGCCGGCCCAGCAGGGTACAGGCAACAAAAAAGCCGGATCAATGAAGATCCGGCTGAGTTTGATTGGAGTGCCTGTTAAGGCTAACCTCCAGAGGGGAACACTCGAGGGCGCTAATGGGAGGAGAACGCGCCCAGGAGATGATCTATATATGTGCTCATCATGCCCAAGAAACAAGCATCTATTTTGCAACACACACATGCAAAAAGACGCAGGCTGTGGTCTAACCCATTCCAGAAGCCAATAGGACCAGCAAAATCGTCGAAATGGAGCGCTGAATCGGGCAATTGCAACTACAGAATCGCTAATCTCGGCTGGCTTCCGGCTCGAAATGCCAAAACTGGGCAATGATGTGGAAGCGGGCAGCAGGCGTGCATTTCTAAGGCAATCGCGGAGCAAGCAGCCAATGCGGAGGTTTTCGGCGATCGCCGGCAGTGCGGCCTTCTTCATCGCGGCGCCGTGCGTGGTTGCCGGGCTGGTGCCCTGGCTGTTGACCGATCGCTGGGGCTTGCCCTGGTCGGGCCTGCCGGGCTTTGCCCCTGTTGGCGGGCTTCTGATCGTTGCCGCGGGCGCGGCACTCCTGCATGCCTTCGGCCGTTTTGCGCTTGAGGGCCTGGGCACACCCGCACCGGTCGCCCCGACCGAGAGGCTGGTGATAGGCGGCATCTACCGCCATGTCCGCAACCCGATGTATGTCGCCGTGCTGTCGATCATCCTCGGCCAGGCGCTGCTGTTCTCGAGCTGGGCGCTGGTCGCCTATGCCGCCGTCAGCGCTGTCTCCATGGGCGCCTTCGTCAGGCTCTATGAAGAGCCGACGCTTAGCCGCCGTTATGGCGCCGAATACGAGACCTACCGCCGCAACGTGCCCGGCTGGCTGCCTCGGCTGATGCCCTGGCGGGGATAATCCCGCAGGGCGTGAAAACGAAAATCAGAAGGACCAGCTTCGGGCTTTGGCGATGATGAAGTCCCGGAACACATGCAGCTTGGCCTGGTTCTTCATCGCGTCGGGATAGGCGAAATAGGTGTCGAAAGACGGCACCTCGGTCTCCGGCAGCAGCTGCACCAGATCGGAGTCCTTGCTGATCACATAGTCGGGCAGCATGGCGATGCCGGCACCGCCCTGCACCGCCCGCTTGATCGACAATATGTCGTTGATCTGCAGCGTCGGCACCCTTTGTCCGCCTTCGAAATCACCGACCGTTTCCAGCCAGTTCAGCTCCGACAGATGCGACGGCACCGGCACGCCGAAGGTGACGATGCGATGGGCCTTCAGCTCGGCGACGGAAGACGGCTTGCCGTGCTTGGCGACATAGGATGGGGCCGCGTAGAGGTGGAAATGCACGGTGAACAGGCGGCGCTGGATCAGGTCCGGCTGCTGCGGCTGGCGCAGCCGGATGGCGCAATCGGCCTGGCGCATGGTGAGATCCAGCTCCTCGTTGGCGAGGATCAACTGCAGGCTGATTTCGGGATAGAGTTCGATGAATTCCTGCACCCGCTCGGTCAGCCAGCCGGCGCCCAGCCCCACCGTCGTTGTCACCCGCAGCACGCCCGACGGGCGATCCTTGGTCTCGGTCAGCCGGGACTTGATGGTCTCCAGCTTCATCAGCACGTCATGCGCCGTGCGAAACAGCATCTCACCTTGCTCGGTCAGCACCAGCCCGCGGGCGTGGCGGTTGAACAGCGGCACGCCGACATCATGCTCGAGCGCGCTGACCTGCCGCGAGATCGCCGATTGCGACAGATGCAATGTCTCGGCCGCATGGGTAAACGACCCCGCCTCCGCCGCAGCGTGAAACACGCGTAGCTTGTCCCAGTCCAACGCCATGATTCCCCTCGTTCTGTTTTGGCGTCTGAATGAAAAATCAGGCTTTTACACGGCGTTTCTAAGCCGCTCTCTGAACTCTCTACTCGGCCGCTTCGCGATGCACTTCGATGCCGGCCAGATACTTCTCCGCCTCGAGCGCGGCCATGCAGCCGAGCCCCGCTGCCGTCACCGCCTGGCGGTAGATATCGTCGGTCACATCGCCGGCCGCGAACACGCCCGGCACATCGGTGCGGGTCGAATCCGGCGCTGTCCACAGATAGCCGTTCGGCTTCTGCTTGAGCTTGCCGGCGAACAGTTCAACCGCCGGCGCATGGCCGATGGCCACGAACACGCCGTCGATCTTGAGGTGCGACACCTCGCCGGTCACCGCATGCTTGAGCTTCAGCCCCTCGACCGAGGGCGGCAGCGGCGTCTTGCCGGGTCGACCGGTGATCTCATCGACGATCGTGTCCCAGATGACGCGGACATTGTCCTTCTTCAGAAGCCGCTCGCGCAGAATACGTTCAGCGCGAAAATCGCTGCGCCTGTGGATGACCGTCACGCTCCTGGCGAGATTGGACAGATAGAGCGCCTCTTCCACCGCGGAATTGCCGCCACCGACCACCGCGACATCCTTGCCCCTGTAGAAGAAACCGTCGCAGGTGGCGCAGGCCGAGACTCCAAAACCCATGAAGTCCTGCTCGGTCGGGATGCCCAGCCATTTCGCTTGCGCGCCGGTGGCGATGATCAGCGCGTCGGCGGTATAGGTCGTGCCGGAATCGCCCTTGGCGCGGAACGGTCGCACGTTGAGGTCGACCTCGGTGATGATGTCGTTGATGATGTCGGTGCCGACATGCTCGGCCTGTTTCAGCATCTGCTCCATCAGCCACGGACCCTGGATCGGGTCGGCGAAGCCGGGATAGTTTTCGACATCGGTGGTGATCATCAACTGCCCGCCCTGCTGCAGGCCGGCGACCAGCATCGGCTTCAGCATGGCGCGGGCGGCATAGACCGCCGCCGTATAGCCGGCCGGGCCGGAACCGATGATGAGAACGGGCGCGTGCTTGGTGGTCATCTAAAGCCTCTGCGGAGGGCTGCCGGCAATTGCGGCATGATCATTGTCGCGCGTAATGTAAGTGTTGCCCACGACGCCAGCAAGGCAAGTTGGAGTTCGTCCCCGGAAAGCTTTGTCGCACCTGTCGGCCGCTGATCCCGCGAAATATTCCGGGCGAAGGATGGAATGGACAGCGAAGTCGTTTAATTACAAAATCACGCAAGATTCTTGCGTATTACCCCTCATGATCGAGAGCCCACATGCCCCTCAAGGCCGACCTCGACGCCATCGACTGGAAGATCCTGCGCGAATTGCAGGGCGACGGCCGCATGACCAATGTCGAACTGTCGAACCGCGTCGGCATTTCGGCGCCGCCATGCCTGCGCCGCGTCAAGCGCCTGGAGGAAGCCGGCATCATCCGTGGCTACCGTGCCTTGCTCAATGCACCAGCGCTCGGCCTCGATGTCGTTGCCTTCTGCCTGGTCGGCCTGCATCATCAGGCCGATGCCGAGCTGCGCATCTTTGCCGAGCGCACCCGCGGCTGGCCGATCGTACGCGACGCCTGGATGGTGTCGGGCGAATCCGATTTCCTGCTGCATTGCGTGGCGAGCGACCTTGGCGCCTTCCAGAGCTTCGTCATCGAGGAACTGACCTCGACCCCGAATGTCGACACGGTGCGCACAGCGCTCACCATCCGCCGGGTCAAGGACGAAGGGCTGGTCTCGTTCGCACAGCCTTGAGCCGGTTGAACCGCAACGAGCTTTCGCCGATGTCGCTTGAAGGCCTCGCCATACCAGCGCCGCTTTGGCGTTCGATAGCTCTCCTGTGAAGCCGGAATTTCTGCCGCAGCCGTCTTGTTGGTTTCCTAGAGCAATTCCAGAAAAAGTATGTAACGGTTTTCCCGGGTAAAGCGCATAGCGCTTTCGGGATTGCGTAAACAGGGGCGCAGGGCAGCCCAATTCCGAGAACAGTGTGCCGTGGGGTGGGACGATGACTCGATTTTCTAGCCCGGTTTCGGCGCTGGTCATCTGCATGAACGAGGCCGACATGATCGGCGAGTGCCTGGAAAGCGTCGATTTCTGCGCCGAGATCATCGTCGTCGATTCGGGCTCGACGGACAGCACTCTGGACGTCGTCAATGGGTACATCGCCAAAGGCTACCCGATAAGGCTTTTTCACAACGATTGGCCGGGCTTTCCTCGTCAGCGGCAATTCGCGCTCGATCAGGCCACGCAACCATGGTGCCTTTCGATTGAAGCCGACGAGGCCATCGACGACGTGCTCAGGCAGTCAATCACGAATGTGACCCAGCTTGGGAATGACGCCTTCGACGGATGGTACATCAGACGCCGCGACAAGCTGAAGGGCTATGGCTATGCGCACCGCTGGGTGCTTCACAACAGGCTGCTGCGTCTTTTCCGCCGCGACAAGGCCACGATGGACCTCAATCTGCGGGTCCATGAGTCGTTCGAGGTGCCAGGCGAAACCGGCACGATAGAAAATGGCGTGCTGCTGCATCGCCGCGAAATGACTATTGCCGAGGATCTGGCAAGGGCCAACACCTACTCCAGCCTCAAGGTTGCCACGCTTGTCGAACGAGCCAAGAAGCCCGGCCTGATAAGACTGGTGCTGTCGCCTCTCGGCAACTTCCTGAAGTTCTACCTGGCCAAGCGCTACTTCCTGTGCGGCCGGCACGGGTTCGTCTATTCGATGCTGGTGATGCTGTATTCGTTCGCGACAGAGGCCAAGCTTTATGAAGCCTGGCGAGACAAAGACCGGATGTAAGCCGTTACGGCGCGCCCGAGGCGGCGCCAAGTGCACCTATTGCGGCGATCAGGCCGTCGAAATCCGCGCGCTCGCACCAAGGCCGAATTGTGAAGCCCGATCGGACAGCCGCTTGCCCGTCTACCAGCCAGCCCTGCGCGAGGCCGGCGCGTTGTCCCGCCTCCATGTCGGCCTCCTTGTCGCCGACGATCAGCGAACGCCGCAGATCGAGCCCGAGGCGCCTTGCCGCCTCCAGCAGCATGCCCGGATTGGGCTTGCGCATCGGATGATCGGCAACCGCAAGCACACCGGAGCCAGCTTCGTGATAGGCGCAGGCGACGACCATATCGACGAACGCATTGTCGGCGCGCAGCAGCTCGAGCACGCGGCAATTGACGGCAGCGAAATCGCCCCAGCCGAAATAGCCACGCGCGATGCCCGACTGGTTGGTGACGATGATGACCGGAATGCCAGCCCGGTTGGCGGCGGCTATCACCGCGGCTATGTCCGCGCGCAGCACCATTTCGGCAGGATCATCCGGATAGCCCGTATCGACATTGATGGTGCCGTCGCGATCGAGGAACAGCGCCGGCGAGCCGGCGGCGAACACCCTTGAGCCGACCCGCTCGACCCATAGGCCCGGCTCCGCCAGCGGAAAGCGGCCAGAGGTCGTGGAATCAGCCATTGCTGAGGCGCGCTTCGACCACCTCGCACAAATGATGGTAAAGGCACAGATGCCCCTGCTGGATGATCGGCGTCGAGGTCGACGGCACGTTGAGCAGGATATCGGACAGAGGCTTCAGCTTGCCGCCGGTGTCGCCGGTCATGCTGATCACCGTCATGTCCATCCTCCGCGCCTGTTCGGCGGCGGCAAGGATGCTCGGCGAATTGCCGCTGGTCGAGATCGCCAGGAGCACGCCGCCGGCAGCGCCATGCGCCTCGACCTGGCGCGAAAACACCGTGTCGAAGCCATAGTCGTTGCCCCAGGCGGTCAGCACCGCTGCATTGGCCGGCAGCGCGATGACATTGTAGGCCTTGCGCTCCTTGAGAAAGCGGCCGACCAGTTCGCCGGCAATGTGGATGGCGTCGCTGGCCGAGCCGCCATTGCCGGCGATGAGCAAAGCTTTCCCCGACGAAAGCGCAGTCACCACGGCGCTCGCTGCCCGCTCCATCTCACCGGTCAGGTCCCGTTCGACCATGGCTGATATGGCAGCCACGGAGCGGACAAGGTAATCGTTCAACTCGGACATGAAACCCTCAGTTTGTGGTGCCGCCGGCGCGCAATTTGCCAATGGTGTTGGTGGTGCTTTTTCCGGCGACCAGATCGACCAGCACGACGCGTCCGCCGGCCTTCTGCACCACATCGGCGCCGACCACGGTGTCGACCGTGTAATCGGCCCCCTTGACCAGTATGTCGGGCAGCAGCGCTTCGATCAGCGCCAGCGGCGTATCTTCCTCGAACACCACGACCGCATCGACCGAGGCAAGTGCTGCCAGCACGCAGGCGCGGTCGTGCTGGTCGTTGACCGGGCGCCCGGCGCCCTTCAGTCGCCGCACCGAAGCATCGCTGTTGAGGCCGAGCACCAGCCGGTCGCATTGACTGCGCGCCGCGTGCAGCAAGCTGACATGGCCGGCATGCAGGATGTCGAAGCAGCCATTGGTGAAGCCGACGCTCAGGCCCTCTTCCTTCCACGCCGCCACCATGCGCGCGGCCGACGTGGCGTCGAGGATGGCGTCCTTGTGGGCCGTCGGCCCATGCGAACGGAACAGCGCGCCGGTGAGTTCCTCGACCGTCAGCCGCGCGGTGCCGCGTTTTCCCACCACGACGCCACCAGCGGCATTGGCGATCGAAGCGGCCATGACCGTATCGGCGCCCACGGCCAGCGCCAGCGCGAAGCTCGCGATCACCGTGTCGCCGGCGCCCGAAACGTCGAACACTTCGCGCGCCTGGGTGGCGATGTGGCGCGCCTCGTCGGGGCCGACCACGCTCATGCCCTTTTCGCTGCGCGTCGCGACCACGAAATCGAAACCATGTGCCGAAATCAGCTCGCGTGCGGCAGCCACGATCTCGTCATCGGCGAACACCGCATGGCCGGCGGCCTCGCCGAGTTCCTTGCGGTTGGGGGTAATGGCGGTCGCCCCGGCATAGCGCGCATAATCGCGGCCCTTCGGGTCGACCAGCACCGGCTTTCCAGCCTCGCGGCAGATGGCGATCAAGTCGCCGGCGACGCCGTCGAGCAGGATGCCCTTGCCGTAATCGGACAGGATGACGATGTCGGCGTGCGCCAGCGCGGCGCGGAAATGCCGGATCAGGCCGGCTCGCTCCGCAGCGCCGAGCGGCTTGATCTCCTCTTCGTCGAAACGCAGCACCTGCTGGTTGAGCGCGCTGAAGCGGCTTTTGGACGAGGTCATGCGACCACGCTCCTGCGCGAGGCCCGCCGTATCGGCGCCAAGCTCGCCGAGCATCCGCACCAGGCTATCGCCTGCCACATCGGTGCCTATGACCGAGACGGGAATAGCGGCAGCGCCGAGCGAAACGATGTTGGCCACGACATTGCCGGCGCCGCCCATGGTCGAGGTCTCGCCGCGCCCGTGCAGCACCGGTATCGGCGCCTCCGGCGAGATCCGCTCGATGACGCCGTTGACGAAACGATCGAGGATGAAGTCGCCGACCACCAGCACTGTGGCCTGGCCGAACCGCGCAATGGCGCGGTGCAACGGTTCGGGAGAAGGCGGATTGTGCTTGATCATGTCACTGGCAACACAGGGAAAAGGCCGATTTCAATCTCATAAGTGCTCATCAATCGACTGGTCGGATCGTTCATGGCGAAAGCCGATATACCGCAAATTCACGCAGCGCAACGGCAGGGCATGATCCCGGCAGGCTCGGGCGGTCAGCTCTTCTGCAGGGCGACATGGACGCCCAGCCCGACCAGCACAGCCCCTCCCGCCCGTTGCATCAGCCGCTGTGCGCGGCTCGAACGCCGCAAACGGCCGATCACGGCGCCCGCCAGGAACACACAGACGATATCGGCCGAAGAGAACATCAGATTGACGATCGTGCCGAGCACGACGAACTGCAGCCAGACCGGAAACGCCGCCGAGGCGTCGATGAATTGCGGCAGGAACGCCATGAAGAAGATCGCTGTCTTCGGATTGAGCACCTCGACGGTGATGCTCTCGAAAAAGGCACGCCGTGCCGATTTGCGCTCGATCGCGGGCAGCGCCGCATCGCCCTCCACGCGCTTGCGAAACAGCGAGACGCCAAGCCAGATCAGATAGAGCGCGCCGACCAGCTTGACCGCCAGGTACAGCGTCGGCACGGCATGAAACAGCACCGACAGCCCGGCAGCCGCGGCGAAAACATGCACGTAGCCGCCCAGATGAATGCCAAGTGCCGCCGTCAGGCCGGACCAGCGGCCGCGCGCCATCGTCTGCGCGGCCGCATAGAGCATGGCCGGGCCTGGAATGTAGGCGAAAATCGCCGTGGTGGCGAAAAACGCGATGAGCAGTTCGGTCGATGGCATTTTTGGTCCCTCACGATCGTGCTCTGTTCTGTCGATTCAGTCCGCGCGCGGGATGGCTTTGGACTGACCCGTGCGGACAACCGCAGTAAAAGCGAACATAATTTTCTTGTGAAATGACGGGCTGAACGCGCCGATTCGCGCACCCGGCTCGAAATAGGCCGACGCTTCCAGGATATCATGATTGTACTCATCGACCATGACCCAAAGGGGCATAGGGTCGAGGCCCGCACGGTGGCGTTCAATTTCCGGGATGCTGACGGCAACGCGATCACGGCCCGGCTGCGTGGAAGTGATTGCAAGGATGAAGAGGTTCGTACCGCCGGCTTTCCCAGGCAGGACAGCCACAAAGGCCACAGGCCGTGACTTCCGGCCTTCGGTCTCGCCGTCTCCGTGTTGGCGATGCCAAAGATATGGATATCGCCAGACGTCCGCAGCGGCGGGTTTAATCACGGTCCAATTCCGCGGCGTACTCCTCGAGCATCTCGACATGTTCGGTCGGGGCATCCTCCGCAGCGTAGACGCGGCGGCTGTCGTTGCCGAAGCGCGCTTCGTAGGCCTCGATGCTCATCAGGACGTATCTCGGCTTGTTGTGGCGAGTGATGGAGACCGGCTGCTGGCTGGCAGCTGCAAGCACATCTCCAAGATTCTGTTTCAGATCGGTCGATGGATAGTTTTTCATGGGATACCCTGTTTTGTCCATAATAGACAAAACAGACAAAACAGACAAGCGCATAAAAGTGGCAGGACAGGCGCATGCACCTGGCTTTGTCGACAGCCCGCCTAGCCTCCCCTATAAGGACCGGAATCGCAAGCAACCAGAGGCCCTTCATGATCATCGTCACGGGCGGCGCCGGCATGATCGGCTCCAACATCGTCGCCGCGCTGAATGCCGAAGGGCATGACGACATCCTCGTCGTCGACGACCTTACCGACGGTCACAAGATCGCCAATCTTGCCGATCTCAAGATCGCCGACTATCTCGACAAGAACGATTTCCTGGACCGCATGGAGGCCGGCTCGCTCGGCCGCATCGAGGCGGTGTTCCACCAGGGCGCCTGCTCGACCACCACCGAGTGGAACGGCAAATTTATGATGGAGGTGAATTACGCCTTCTCGAAACGGCTGCTGCATGCAAGCCAGGCGCTGCGCGTGCCTTTCCTTTATGCCTCCTCGGCTTCCGTCTATGGCGGCGGCTCGGAGTTTCGCGAGGATCCCGCGCTCGAGCGGCCGCTCAACGTATACGCCTATTCCAAGAAGCTGTTCGACGATTACGTCAGGCGAACCGTGTTCGCCGGGCGCACCGCCTTCGATACCGACCATTCACAGATCGTGGGCTTGCGCTACTTCAACGTCTATGGCCCGCGCGAGGCGCATAAGGGCGCCATGGCCTCCGTCGCCTTCCATCTGTTCAACCAGGTCGAGCAAGGCCAGAACCCGAAACTGTTCGGCGCCTATGACGGGTTCGGACCCGGCGAACAAAGCCGTGACTTCATCCACGTCGGCGACGTTGCCGACGTCAATCTGTGGCTGTGGAAACAGGGCTCAAGCGGCATCTTCAATTGCGGCACCGGCCGTGCCCAGCCCTTCCGCGCCATAGCCGAAACGGTGATCGACACGTTGGGTAAAGGCGAGATTGAATTCATCCCCTTTCCCGACCATCTCAAGGGCAGCTACCAGAGCTTTACGCAAGCTGATATGTCCCGTTTGCGCGCGGCCGGTTATAACGGCCAATTCCGGACAGTGGAAACCGGTGTCAGAGACTATGTCGAATGGCTGAAAGCCCAACGATCCTCGTGATCGGCCCACGCTGGGTGGGCGACATGGTGATGGCACAGTGCCTGTTTTCGGCGCTGAAGGAGTTGCATCCCAACGCCCCCATCGATGTGCTGGCGCCGGCCTGGGCCGCGCCGCTGGTCAAGCGCATGCCCGAAATCCGCCAGCAGATCGACTTTCCGCTCAAACCCGGTGCGCTCGAATTCACCCATCGCCGCCGCTTCGGCCGGCTGCTACGCGGCCGCTACGACATGGCCTATATCCTGCCGGGCAGCTGGAAGTCGGCGCTGATCCCGTTCTTTGCCCGTATTCCGCGCCGTGTCGGCAATTTACGCGAGATGCGTTACGGCCTGTTGACCGACATTGTGCCGCTGCCCGATGACGTGAAACGACGCACAGCGCAGGCCTATTTCGGTCTCGCCCAGGGCGGCACTTTCCGGGCGCCACGGCTTAGCGTGGACACGAAAAACCAGGTCGACCTGCTCGGCCGTTTCGGCCTGGCGCCGCAGAAATTCGTGGCCCTGATGCCCGGTGCGGAATTCGGCCCGGCCAAGCGCTGGCCCAGCGAAAGCTATGCCGGACTTGCCCGCGATTTCATGGGCAAAGGCTTGAAGGTCGCTCTGTTCGGCTCGAAGAACGACCGCGACGTGACGGCGGAGATCGCGGCCCTGGCCCCCGGCCTCGTCGATCTCGCCGGACAGACGCGGCTGGAGGACGCCATCGACCTGATATCAGCCGCGAGGCTGGCCGTGTCCAACGACAGCGGGCTGATGCATGTCGCGGCCGCCGTCGGCACGCCGATCGTCGCCGTCTACGGCTCGACCTCGCCTGAGAACACGCCGCCGCTGGGGGAACGCCGCGAGTTGGTCTGGCTTGGCCTGTCGTGCTCGCCCTGCCACCAGAAGGTCTGCCCGCTCGGCCACCTCAACTGCCTGAAGACGCTTGAAGTCGGCCAGGTCGCAGCAGCGGCGGACCGGCTGCTGGACATCCCGGCCGCGGCATGAAGGTGCTGATCGTCAAGACGTCGTCGATGGGCGATGTCATCCACACCTTTCCGGCCGTCGAGGATGCTCGTCGCAACCGCCCGGACCTGTCCTTCGACTGGTGCGTCGAAGAGGCATTTGCCGGTATCGCCACGCTTCACCCGGCGATCGATCGGATCCACACGGTGGCGATCCGGCGCTGGCGCAAGGCGCTGCTCGATAGCGGCACCTGGCGCGAGGCGGCCGCCCTGCGCCGCACCTTGCGCGATTGCCGTTACGACCTCGTCATCGATGCGCAAGGCCTCCTGAAATCGGCTGTGGTGGCAAGGCAAGCCGGCGCCCCCATTGCCGGCTTCGACCGTTCGAGCGCGCGCGAACCTTCTGCGACGCTGTTCTACGATGCCACTTATCCCGTGCCGCGCGACCTGCACGCCATCGAACGGATACGGCGGCTGTTCGGGCTGGCGCTCGGCTATCAGCCCGATCTTTCGACCCTGGACTCCGGCATCGTGCCGCCCGTCGGCACTCTGGCGGGCATCGCCGGAAAAACCGCCTTCCTGCTGCACGGCACCAGCCGCGAAGACAAGAAATGGCCGGCCGAAGACTGGATTGAAACCGCGCGCCTCCTGATTGAGCGGGGGATAACGCCGGTCACGACCTGGTCGAACGAGCGCGAGAAGGCCGTGGCCGAAGCCATTGCCAAGGCAGTGCCATCGACAGTTGTGGTGCCAAAGTCACCGCTGGCCGACATCGCTGCGTTCATCGGCCGCTCGGAACTGGTCATCGGCGCCGACACCGGGCTGACCCATCTCGCCAGCGCCTTCGGCCTGCCAACGGTTGCGGTGTTCCTGGCGACCGAGCCCGGGTTGACGGGTCCGCGCGGGCAATATGCGTCGACGCTTTTGGCCGCGCCCGGGAAGCGTGTGATGCCGGTGGAGGTGGTGGCGGAGGCAGAGAGGCTGGCGGGACTCCAGGTCCTTGGCAAGGCCAACGCTGGCAAGAATTGATTTATCAATCAAATCAATTTGCAAAGGCCAGCGCCGCCCCCCATCCGCCTGCCGGTGTCCAGCCGATAGATGGGTAACAGTTTGAACCGGATACATAGGTAACAGTTTTCCCCCTTATGATGGGTTCGCGGC
>NZ_JBVVQX010000032.1:0-41311 GCF_055811675.1 Mesorhizobium sp. WSM4808 | reverse complement strand
CAGGTCGCGAGCCTTCTGGAACTTTGCATCCGGTGCCGACGGCCGCCAGTAGCGCGGTGGCTCCCAATGCTCCGATTGTTAAGCGCGAAGCCGTCACGCATCTGCAGGCCGTCATGGGCCTGTCGGAGCGTCGGGCCTGTTCCTTTGTGGGCGCTGATCGCAAGATGATCCGCTACCAGTCCCGGCATCCGCCCGAGACAGAGTTGCGCGGCAGGTTGCGTGACCTCGCCAACGAGCGCCGACGCTTTGGCTACCGGCGGCTGTTCATCCTGCTCAGGCGCGAGGGCGAGGCATCTGGGGTCAACCGCATCTATCGGCTCTACCGCGAGGAGGGGCTGACGGTGCGCAAGCGCCGGGCAAGGCGGCGAGCGGTCGGCACGCGGGCGCCGATCCTGGTCGAAGCAAAGCCAAACGCGCGCTGGTCGCTGGATTTCGTGCATGACCAGTTCGCCTGCGGCCGGAGGTTCCGCGTGCTCAACATCGTCGACGACGTGACGCGCGAATGCCTGGCGGCGATCCCGGACACCTCGATCTCCGGCCGTCGGGTTGCCCGCGAACTGGCGGAACTGATCGCCCACCGCGGCAAGCCGGGCATGATCGTCTCCGACCACGGCACCGAGTTCACCTCGAACGCCATCCTCGCCTGGTCGAAGGATTACAGGATCGAATGGCACTACATCGCGCCAGGCAAGCCGATGCAGAATGGGTACGTCGAGAGTTTCAACGGCCGGATGCGCGACGAGCTGTTGAACGAGAGCCTGTTCTTCGGCCTCGACCACGCCCGCAGCGCCATCGCCGAATGGAGGGAGGACTTCAACACCGCAAGGCCGCATTCCTCGCTCGGCTACCAGACCCCGGCGGCCTATGCCGAGGTCATCACCGCAACCGGCTCCGACGCTGCGCTGATCGAAGGCTCCGCGCCTCCGCCGGTTGCTCAACCCGCGCCAAGAGGCGTAACAGAAACGGCCAGGCTCTAATCGCTACTGGATGACAGTTCAGTGGCAGGTCAGCGCTCGACCAGCGCCAGTGACGACAGCGGCGTTTCCAAGGAGGGATGCGCAACGATGGTGCAACCAGCCGCTAGTGCGGCAGCCGCCTTGCGGGTCAGCATCGCCGACGGGAAATTCCACGGTGTCACGACGCCGACGACACCGAGCGGCTCACGCGCCGCACCATCATTTCCGCGTTCGGCAGATGGCTGGTCACACTCTCGGCGTTCAGACGCTTGGCTTCCTCGGCGTACCACTCGACGAAGGACGCGGCATAGTTGATCTCGCCGAGCGACTCCTTGAGCGGTTTGCCCTGTTCGAGCGTCATCAGCAGCGCCAGATCCTCTTTGGCGGCGATCATCAGCTCGAACCATTTTCGCAGAATCTTGGCAACGATTTGGGAGATCGGAAATCGCGTGTTCAACAGCAGTGACTGAGCCTTTTGCAGGCGTATGGCGGTATAGAATTTACCTGGGGAGACGCCAAATTCCGCTTCGAATTGTCGATACAACTGCCGTGGCGACATGTTGGCGCACGCCGCTATATTGTCCAGAGGTAACGGTTTGGCATGTAGCGGCGCATGGTTTCGACCGCCGTAACTGTGCCGGCTATCCCCGTTTCGATGTGGTTGACTCCAAACGAGGCCAGCTTGTCCGCAACAAACCGTGCCGTCTCGTGCACAGCAAAGTCGAGCTCAGGCTTTTGATGAAGATGCCGGCGCCAGCCTGCGACCTCGTCAGCCAGGTGATAAAACTTGTCGACTGAGTGCATGCTGACCCCTTCATCGACGTCTCGCGGCCATCATAGGGCCGTGGTTGCTAACCGCTGCAGAATCTGCCCTAAATGTCTGGAATGGTTAGTGCAAAACTTGCGTCCGGCTGAAACGAAACCGTCGCATACGCGCGGCGATTGCAATAATGTTGCCTTTTGTAAGGGGTAGCGTCCTTGAAAGTTCAATCTTGCAACGAGCGTTTCGGATCGCTTTGCGTAATAGCGGTTCCGCATCAAGGGTATTGACATGATAGACGACCTTGACCGGCGGATACTCGGCGCACTGCAAAAGAACAACAGGTTGTCGTTCGCCGAGCTGGCGGATCTCGTGGGTTCCTCTGCCGCCTCGTGCATGCGCCGCGTGAATAAGTTGCGCGCCGACGGCATTATCATCAGTGATATCTCCCTGGTTGATTACAAAGCGCTCGGGAAGTCACTGACCGTGGTGGTAACGGTGGAACTTGATCGCGAGCGCTTAGACCTAGTTGACGACTTCAAGCGAGCAATGAGGGCGGCCAAAGAGGTCACCCAATGTTACATGGTGACAGGTGATGCTGACTTCGTTCTTATTGTAGCAGTGGAGGACGTCGAGGCCTTTGACGTTTTTGTAAAGACCAAACTCTACACAAATCCTAATGTTCGCAAATTCAAGAGCATGATTGCGCTGGACCGTGTGAAGTTTGAACCCCGAGTGCTCGTGTAGCCGCATCTAAGGCTGTGCATTTCCCCCACTGCCGTCCCGTTTTTGAAGCGTGCATTGCGGCCGGGGTGCCACTTTGATCGCAATCAGCGCATCGAAGTCTGCGATTTAATTGGAGCATCGTGCGATCGGCGGCCGGCCACAAAGCTTATGGCCCCGCTCAAGCGGCAAACGATCGCGCTGACGACATCTGGCACGCGCGGCGTGCTGGCGATCCGAGGTGCGCCAAGATTTGAATTGCTGAGATGTGGAACCGCTGGGCGGTTTCGCAGCAGCAATCGAAACCGGGCGTGCGGAGCGCTTGGTTGCAAGATTTGGAGGACTCAGGAATGACACTTGCTGCAGCCGAACCTGCGACGGCTCTCCCAGCCATAGAGCAAAAGCACCGGGATCAACGACATTATCCTCATGGCGTAGCCTTCATGGACGGTCAGTACCTGCCGATGTCCGAAGCCAAGGTGTCTGTCCTGGACTGGGGCTTTCTGCATTCCGATGCCACCTACGATACCGTTCATTTATGGGACGGGCGGTTCTTCAGGCTGGACCTGCACGTAGACCGGTTCTTCCGCGGAATGGAAAAGCTCCGCATGAAGCTTCCTTACAACCGCAATGAGATCGAAAATATCCTGTCGACCTGTGTGGCGCTGTCCGGGCATAAGTCCGCCTATGTCGAAATGATCTGCACGCGAGGTGGTCCGCCCACCTTTAGCCGTGACCCACGCCAGTCGGAGAATAGGTTCATCGCATTCGCCGTACCTTTCGGGTCGGTTGCGAAGCAACTGGAGCGCGGCCTGCATGTCGCAATCAGCAACACCGTCCGGATCCCGCCCAAGTCGATCGATCCGACCATCAAGAACTATCACTGGCTCGATCTTGTGAAGGGACTGTTCGACGCGTACGACTACGGTGCCGAAACTGCATTACATCGTACGCGCAGAGGCCCACATTATAGGAATTGAGCCGAGGATTAGCCGCACCCTCGAGCTGCCGATGGCGATCAACCTTGCCCAACTCCACGAGGTGCTCCAGGCCTCCTTGGTTGGACCGATAGCCATTTGCACCAGTTCAACATCGGCGGCATCATCTATGGCGCGCCGGAGTTCGACGACGGTTTCTCCGCCAATCGCATCTTCGAAGCAACCGAGTTGCGGATGGTCGATTTCGATTTTTTTCCTACGATCCCGACGAACAGCCCATCACGATCTTCTATGAGTACGATTTCGGCGACAACTGGCGCCATCTGCTCCGTCTGGAGCGCCATCAGCGCGAGGCAGGCGTCAATTATCCGCGCTGCGTTGCAGCTGACCGGTCAGGGCCACCAGAGGACGTCGGCGGTCCGCACGGCTATGCCGAGTTCCTGGAAGCATGGCGCAATCCCCGCCACGACGAACACAAGGACCATGCGCCGGTGGACCGGCCGCAAATTTGATCCCGAAAGCTGCGACCACGACGCCATAATCAACGCGATCGCCAAGTCAGTGCGCCGCACGAGGAAACTACCGCTTCCGCCGCCAACCCATGGCAGAGTTGTCCGAACACGACAGAAACCATTTCAAGCTCAAACCAGCCAACAAAATGTAAGGCGGCATGGCAAGCGAATAGTGACCACAGTTCAATGCCAAAATAGTTGGCCTGGCTCCGGCGTTCTCAAGCCTCTGCATGAACCTCGCCGAGAGCGCCGGCAACACCACTTTGTCTCTCTTGGCCAACACGACGTGGAGATCGAGATCAGGCCGTGCCAGACTATGTGCGTAATTCTCCAAGTTAAGTGGGTCCCAGGCCCTTCTGAGATCGGTCAGCTCAATCTCAGGCTCAAGGCTATCGCGTATCGATCGTGTCGCGCGGCCCGTCCAGACCATGTCCGCTAGACTCCCCGCCGTCAGGAACAGCGAGGCTTTTGACACGGCCTGGTCGCGCGCAGCAATCAACCCCGCGACCCAGGACCCTAAGCTCATACCAAGAACCGAAATCTCTCTATAGCCTTCGCTTTTCAACCAACGTATGAGCTTTCGCCCATCCAATACTGCCTGCCTTATGGACTGGATCGTTCGCCCGAGATTGGGGCTAAGCATATAATCGGCGTGGACGGAGCCAAGACGGCTGCGCTCGAAGTGATAGGGCATGGCAATCTCGACAACGGTGATACCACGCCGCGAGAAAAAACTGGCAATCCGACGGTTCCGCGCGCTTGCATTCCAATGGTGAAAGATCACCATCGCCCGATCGAACGACCCGCTTTCTGTGACTTTCGCCCACACAACATTGTTCTGCGCGATATCAGTCGCAATGTCCGACGGAAATTTTAGCCACCCATCTTTCCATTCAAAACGCTCATCGCTCTCACTCGGCTCATCGAAAAAGGCTGGATCAGCCACGGCCTGGTGGGCAAGGACACAAAACTCCTCGATGCTTGCACTCTTCCCCGCGCCCGGAAAGGCGCGGTCCGCGTCAAGGATGAAATCCGTTGTCTTCTTCCCTACCTCACCGCGTCGCGCACGCCGCTCATCCCAATGATCAAGCCAACTATGACACACTCTGATTGTTTCCTAACTTCTCGCTCTCCATCGCCCCAACCCTGGATCAAATAGGCCGTATATTGCGAGCAGCACTCCAACCGCCAGAAGGATCGAAAAGCCAGCGAATGCATCGATCAGCAAGTAGCCAGCCAAAAGTAACGCTACGATCGCTGACATCCCCCAAAAAGGGATACAAAACCGACGTTCGACACCTAAACGGATGGAGCCGTACAGAAATACAACACAGGTCGAAACAGCGGTAAGAAGGCTACTGTAATGGGTCGGCCTACGATAGCTGACCGCTGTGCTCACATCATTCCGCCCATAGAAGGCGGAAGACATATCGCCGACCAACCAAGCCACAATATTCTCTCCACGCGATGTGAGGTAGGCACTCTGGACTTTCATGACTATGGCGATCAGAATCCCCAAAACAGTACACCGAAAAATCCCACGCATAACCCTGAGGCTGGCTTCATCGAGCTCGTGTTGATAATCCTTGTCTGGCCGATTACTCGGTGCTTCTCCAATTCTCCAAAGATCATGGATCACCGTGTAAAGCAAAATGAGACCTACGAAGAACAGATAAAAACAGAGGCACATGTATAGATAAGCGAGGCCCGTGAACACGACCGCTTCTGGCACAGATATGACCTCAGGGCGCACAATCGCTAACGAGCCCCAATCCGTCGCATAGTTGCCACCCCCTTTCATCAATGGGATCAAACACACGCCGAGCCACTGAAAAAGGCCGGCGAACAGCACACAAATCAAAAAAACCGCCCAATATGAATACGAAGAAGCTTCTACGCTGCGCGCCCAGGCATCGTCGCTTTCTATCTTATTGCCATTCCCCAGAAGCTTTGGACGGCCTTCATATTTCCAAAAGGTCACTAGCTCGGTCACGAAGGCAAAAAACAGTGGCAAAAAAACCATGAAGACGAATGTCCAATTCGCCGTCCAAAGAAACCCAACCTGCTTGACGACGCCATCCGCCCGGCCATATGTCACGCTGTGAATCCCGGTAATATACGACAAAAACCCAAGAGCGGTGATACCCGCAAACACCGACGCCGGTAAATTCAGGGGAGATCCGTGACTAAAAAACGCCTCCGATTTCCTCGCCAAGCTAAGACGCCGCCTCGGCCCCTTGGCGTTAGTATCCCGTATTAGCTCTGCCGGAGACGCTGTGTCGTCATCAAGGCTCGCAGCCCGTGCTGTATCTGGAATCTTCTGTGCAACGCTGCTTCCGGCTCTCTTCCATTCTCGTCTCTTGGCCGATAACCGCGATTGCGCCGCACTAAGCTCCATCTGCCATTCGCTGGTTGCCACCGGGTCATCGCACCCAAAAACCCTCGCCAGCCAACGGATGTTGGCAGCGCTAATTCCCTTCTCGTTCTCTTGAAACCAAAGCTGCACTGTTCGCAGATCGACTCCAATCCGGTTGGAATCAATTTGCGAAATCGCTTCTGCAAGAAGCTCGGGCGTCCATGGGCCTGCAGGAAATCCATCTTTGGCCAATGGCCGACCCGCACCCGCAGCGGCTAATCGTTTGAATAATTCTTTGAAATCGCTCCCGTCTCTTGGAGGGGGGAGAAATAACTTTCCGTTCTTGAACAACTACTTACAGGCTCTGGTTTCGCTTCGTTTCGCTAGTCTTCGTATCCTATCGTGCCATCGTCGCTAATCAACTGTTTATCAACTCGATGCAACGGGCGAGCGGGCGGGGAGCAGGAAAATGGCTGTTGAACTGGCGTGCAGCAACAAAGAAGCGCAGGAGACGGACGCAGTCGCGGATCTGATCGCGGCGCACCGCCGCGCCATGTCAGAGGTGGAGTGTATCGGGAAACGTTTGATGCACGCCGAAGAGGCCGAGGCGGAGCTGATCGGTCCGCGGCTTGACGCTGCGATGAAGAACGAGACGGTGATTCGGCGTCAGGCAGCGATGGCGCCGGTGGCCGATTTCGGCGAGCTGAAAATGAAGGCCGAATATTTCGCGCGGCTCATGAACGACGGTTGGTGCGACGTGGATGCGGATGACTTGCATGAGCTGCTGCGATCTTTCGTGGACTTTCAAATCTAAGAAAAGAGGGCAGACATCCAAGACGCGAACGCGTGCCATGCGGCATAGGTCAGCGCCGGCACCGCGATGATGGCGATGAATGCGAACGCGCCGGCTATTGCACCGTCCGTGCGGCCCTCGACAGGGTAGTAGTAGCGGCTCGATTGATCCTCGTGGTTCATTGCTTGCGCTCCCCTGCCCGTCTCAGCAGAAGTTCGATGGGGTGTTCAAACTTCGTCGCCCAAAGACCATCAGCTTTCATCTTCGCGTTGACCTCGGCCACGAGGTAGTTGCCGCTAACGGCGTTGCCTTTCACGTCGGTGGCGGCGAACGCGTAGCCGGCCGCGATGAGGGCGGTCCCAAGGTCGATCGTATTGCCGTCGAGTTTCGCCCCGCACACGACAAAAGTCGCATTGTCCAGGGCCAAGGCGATGGGCTGACAAGTTACGGCCGCCGTCGAAAAAAGCGCGGCCAGGTGGGCGAGCGAGACGTCGCCGCAATCGAGCTCCTTGCCATTGGCATCAAGGGCGATCGTGCCCCGCAAGCATGATTGCACGCCATAAAGCCGATAGAGCTTGCCGCGGTCGCGCCAAGTATCTCCAGTCAGCAGCTCGACACTTTTTGACACTCGAAAGGGAGCGGCTGTCGCGTTTGCTGGCGCGGCGACTTCGGCGCTTACGGCGTGAGCACTCGCGAGTATTATAAAAGCGGCGAGGCTAGTTCGCTTCATCGGTCTGGAACTGCTTGCCGAGATCTAAGGCATGTTCGAGATCCGGCCGCAGGGACTTGCCGTCCTTGTTGCGGCCGATCGCGGCCATGTCGAAGAAGACCATGGAATCGTCGTCATAAGCGACCGAATAAAGGTCGTTGGCATTGCCAGCTCCGACGAGCGCAAAGCATGAAACCGCGTCCGGAACGCCGGGCTGGCTTTTGAGGACCAGCGTCTTGCACAACACGACGGATGCGCGGGTGTTATAGACAGCGTCGTCGTAGTCCCGCACGGCCTTCGTGCAATCCCACTCCTCAGCCTTGTAGGTGATCTTGGGCTTCGGACAGGCCGCGAGGCCCCGCAGCCTATAGGTGACGCCGTTGATGACGCGTTCGGTCGCGGACCTGATCTCCACCGGCTTGGCTAGCGCTGTTACGTCGCGCTGAAAAAGGCCTCCGCGTGCGTCGTAGCGCTCGTAGACGAAGGTCTTTTCGCCAGGTTTGGCGAACTTCTGCAGATACGCGGTCGACGGCTGCTCGAACGGATGCGGCTCGTTCGTGCCCAGATCGGCGGCGCCTAGGACGGTGCTGTGGAGCAGCAATGCCGCAAGGAAGAAAAACTGCTTCATCGGAAAAATGGCCTCGACTCTGCTTCTCGTATTGACACTTTACTTTGGCTCCATGTACCCATAGTAAAATGTCAAAATCGGTAGCGCAATGAAAAACCGGATCGCGCTTGCGCTTTCTCTCTCAGCCGTCATGGCGCCATTCGGCGCATATGCGGATAACACGACCTCGACGCGCATCGCGGCGGCGTTTGCACTGCCGGCCCGCCCGGCAGTTTCGACCGTTTCCGATGCTGATCACGGACCGACGGTTGGCGGCGGGTGTGCGCCGACGAATCGCGGGCGCGCCGCGGCCTTGGTGCGCCAGATCGCCGAAGAAGAGGGCTTCGATCCCGATCTGAGCGAGGCGGTTGCCTGGGCAGAAAGCGACATGGGCGGCAATCAAGGGCCGTCCCGCGCGGGCGCTCTCGGCATCATGCAGCTCATGCCGGCGACAGCCTCGCGCCTTGGTGTGGCTGACAGATGCGACGCGAAAGCCAATATCCGTGCTGGCGTCCGCTATCTGAAGGCGCTTTATGACGAGTTCCATGATCCGCTGCTGATGCTGGCGGCCTACAATGCAGGCGAAGAGAACGTCTACAAAGCCAACGGCATCCCGGTGAACGACGAGACCACGAAATACGTGGTCAAGGTGCTCAATCGCTGGAAGCTCGGCAAGCTGATCAAGGCTCCCCTTCCCAACCCTGTTGACGATCATCGCGCAGCCGCGACCGGCGCGGCCGGTGGCGTCGCCTGGCAAGATGGTCACGTCATCGATTTTGGCAACTGAAAGGTAAGACGACGATGGATTATAAAAAGACGGGCAAATTCGCCCTGCAGTTTATGGCCGCCGCGGCGATCGGAATGGCGCTCGCGCCGGCCAGCGCATACGCGCAGTCGGCGGCCCCCGTCGAGGGCGTGCTGGAATGGTTCGTCGGTGTCCTGCAGGGCAGCATTGCTCGATCTTTCGGGATCATAGCGGTTTGCTTTCTCGGCTTCCTTGCCATGACCGGCAGGCTGGTGTGGATGATGGCGCTTTCCATCATCATCGGCATCGCTCTGGTCTTTGGCGCCGCAGCTCTGGTCGATTCCATCCGGTCCACCGCTGGAGGCGCGTGACCGATGGAGGACGAAGAGGTCTATGTCGAGCCGGTCAGCCTGCCTCTGACGCGCCCGCCGATGAAATGGGGTGTGCGCTACGAGGTGTTCGCGCTTAACGGCATGGCTGCCGTCATCGGATTCATCGCGACCAGCAGCTTCACGCTCGGCCTCGGCCTATTCAGCGCGACCCATCTAATCAGCGCCTATCTGTGCCAGCGCGACCCATACATCTTCCACATAGTCGAACGACGACTGTCGAAGCGGGGCGCGGTCGCAAACTCAGGCTTTTGGGGTGCGAGGAGCTATTCACCGTGACCGTGAATGCCGACCTGAAATTCGCCAAAGCCCGCAGACGGGAAAAGCCTGTTGAGGGCCATGTCCCATATTTGCGCCATGTCGACGACAACCTGGTCGTCACGAAAAGCGGCTTTCTGCTCGGAGTCATTCAGCTTAGCGGCCTGCCCTTCCAGACAATGGATCAGGCAGAGCTCAACAACCGCATGTTCAATCGCAACACGACATTCCGCAACCTCTCCACGTCCCGCTTTGCCGCCTATGCGACCATCATTCGGCGTCATGTGACGCCAGAGATCGAAGGAGATTTCGAAAACCCTTTCGTGGCGGAGCTCGATGCCCGCTACATGGACGAGTTGGGCTCGAAGAACCTGTTCGTCAACGAGGCTTTTCTGACTCTCATCCGCCGCCCGATGGTCGGGCGCGTCGGCTGGGTCGACAAGGCGCTCAACGCGTTCCGCATCAGCACGGCCGGCGAAGAGACTCGTGAAGAGGCGATGGCCGAATTGCACGATGTCCTCAATGGCGTCACCAAGGACTTTTCCGCCTATGGCGCGCGGCTCCTGGGCGTGGTGACGCGACGCGACAGCGTGTTTTCCGAACCTGCCGAATTCATTGCCAAGATCCTTGCCGGCGGCGCGGACGTCGAAATGCCGCTGCCGCGCATGAGCTTGGCGAGGGCCTGTGCGACGCGGCAAATCTTCTTCGGCAAATCCGCTCTGGAGATCAGGGGGGCGCAGACCAGCAAGATTGGAGCCATGGTGTCGATCAAGGAATACCCGCCCTTCACCGCACCCGGCTCGCTCGATGGCCTGTTGCGGCTGCCGCATGAATTTATCCTGACGCAGTCGTTTGCGATTGAAGATCGCGTGACGGCCATGCGCCGCATCAACACCATCTCGAACCAGGTCAGCGGTTCGGATGAGGCCGGAACCACGGTCGAGGATTCCGTGCACGCCGGCGCTGACAAGCTCGCCGGTGGCGAGGTCATTTTCGGGCAGCACCACATGACGGTGATGGCGCTGGCTGCCGACGTCCAAGGGCTCAACCGCTCCTTGTCCGACATCACCGCCGAACTGTCGCGCATGTCGATCGTCCCGGTGCGAGAAACGCTCAACACCGAACTTGCGTTTTGGGCACAGTTGCCCGGCAATTTCAGCTACATTGCGCGCCGCGCCCTGATCTCGTCGCTGAACTTTGCCGGGCTGTTCTCGGGCCACAATTTTCCCTCGGGCCAGCGTGAGGGACTGCACTGGAAGCGGCCGATCGCGCTCCTCGAGACGACCAGCCAGACAGCCTATTATTTCAACTTTCACGTCCACGACGTCGGCCATTTCACGGTTTTCGGTCCGACCGGTTCGGGCAAGACGGTCGTGCTGTCATTCCTGATGGCGCAGGCAATGCGCATCACGCCTCGGCCCCGCTGCGTGTACTTCGATTATATGCGAGGCGCCGAGCTCTTTATTCGCGCGCTCGGCGGCCGCTACGAAGTCATGGAGCCGATGCAGGCCACCGGCTTTGCGCCGCTCCAGCTGGACGACACGGCAGAAAACCGCACGTTTCTCGAGGGGCTGCTGCGCTACATCCTCACCCCTGACGACGGTTCGCTCGACGTGGCCGAAATGCGCGTGATCAACACGGCCGTCGACAAGGTCTACAAGATCCCGCGCCAGCAGCGCACGTTCGAGCTGCTGCCGGAAGTGCTGCGCGGCTCGCTGGCGCCGGGGATGAACGATCTCGCGGCGCGCATTGAACCGTGGCTCGATCCTGGCGACAAGGGCTGGCTCTTCAACAACCCCGTTGATCTCGTCGATTTCTCGAAGCCGGTGGTCGGGTTCGACATGACCAAGATCCTGGCCGATAAAAAATTGCGCTCGGCCGCTCTGCTTTACATCTTCCATCGGCTCGAAGAGATCATCGACGGCACGCCGCTTCTCATGTTCCTCGATGAAGGGTGGAAGCTGCTCGATGACGAGGTGTTTGCCGCCTTCATTAACGAGACGCTGAAAACAATCCGCCGGCGCAACGGTGTCGTCGGCTTTGGCACCCAGACGGCCGAGGATGTGGTCAACTCGTCGATCTCGTCCTCGCTGATCGAGCAGACGAAAACCAACATCTTTTTCCCCAATCCGAAGGCGAGCAAGGACTCCTACATGGCGCGCTTCTCGCTGACGGCGAAGGAGTTCGAGTTCGTGCGCCGTACGCCCAAGGAAACGCGCACGTTCCTGGTCAAGCACGACAGCGATTCCATCGTGGCCAAACTCGACCTGTCGGGCATGCCCGACCTCATCAAGGTTCTGTCGACCAACGAAGCCAGCATCAAGGAATGCGAACGGCTGCGCGAGATATACGGACAAGAGCCGGAAGCGTGGCTGCCTTACCTGTGCGGATGGGAGAGCGAGCATGAAGAAGCGGCTTAGCAGCGTGATCGCCGCGGCCGCGATCATGCCTGGGCAGATCACGGCTCTCCCGGCGGTGGCCCAGATCGCCGTCATCGACAATTCCAATCTTGATAAGCGCGCGCAGGACGAGCAGCACAGCACAAAATCAGATGAAACCAAATCGGACGAGAAGGAGAAGAAAAAGAGCCTCGTCTGCACCTATACGAACAAGTACAGGTCGCAAATGTTCAGCCGCTCCCCTGGCGAGGCGCTGAGCCGCGACGCCGAAAACGCACAGCTCATCCGTTACTATGCGCAAAAATATGGCGTTCCGGAGGGCCTTGCGCTGTCGGTCGCCTACCAGGAATCCCGCTTCGACAGCTGTGCCGGCTCGCACACCGGCGTCAAGGGCGTGATGCAATTGACAAAGGGAACGGGCAGGCAGCTCGGCTTCGATCGCGACATCAACGAGCAGAACGTCGAGGGCGGCGTCAAATATTTCGGCAAAGGCGTCGCACAATGTGGCGCCAGCAACTACAGCTGCCTCGCGAGTTTCTATAACGGCTCGAATGCCGCCGAACAGGCTGAGTGGGCGTCGGGCGTCGGCCGATGGCACGGCACCTTCGAGAATTACGTCTCCAGCGGACAGGCGCCGGCCGCGGCCCCACCGGCGATCAGCATCGTGATGTCGAGCGGACCTGGCGGCGCTGCCCAAAGCGGCGCCCTCGATTCCGTCTCCAAGGCCGCGGCCGGCCTCGACACCAGCTCCGCCCAGATGACGGCCAATTCCTCGCAGATCAACGCGCTTGCCGGCGGCGTTGGACAAGTCGGCGAATACAAGGACGCCTGGGAGCTCAACTCGTCGGCTCGCAGTCTCAATGCCGGCCTCACCGGCCAATATATCGGTCAGGCCTCGGATTTCACCGCCCTGCTCGGACAGTTCCTGTCGTTGAACAACGTCGGAGCCTCGCAGACCGCGCGGGCCATCACGCCACCGCAAGATGGATCCCCAAATCCATTTTCATGCGACCCGGCCGAGCTGCAACGGCTGCGCCTCGATCGCAGCCAATGGCTGCCCTGTGCCAGCCGGAGCGCCGAGAGCGGTTCGGGAACCACGCCGTCCGTGCAGATCAACGCCGATCCAACCGGCGCGGCTCGCGCGATCGAAGCAATCCAGGAATAGGAGGCTGATGTGAGAAAAATCGCTATCGCAGCAGGGGCGGCACTTCTGGCGACCGCCGCTCATGCGCAGATCGCCGTCATCGACAATGCAAATTTGGACATTGCCCGCCAGAACGCCGACAATACCAATTCGATCATGGGCTCCAACAAGGACATCCTCGAAAAGAGCAATCAGATCCTGCAAGCCGTGACGGGAAGTCGCAACGGCTCTCTCGGTATCGGCCAAATGGGCTTGGGCGGCAATATGTCGATTGCGCAAGCGCCGAGCTTCGGCTCGATCCTCAATGGCGGCGCCCTCTCCTTCGGCGGGCTGTCTCCGGAAATCCAGAAGATCGCCGGAGCGGTCATCAATGGCCTGCAGCTGGTCAAACAGCTCCAACAGATCACCGCCAATGGCAGCAGTGCCGTCAACACAGCCTATGGCGGCAGCGTCAACGTCGCGTCGCTGTTGAGCGCCCTCACCTCTCAGGCCTCCCAAGGCGTCGCGCAACGCGAGCAGTCGTTGCAGTCGGCCAGCGGCCAGATCGGCCAGTCCGAGGATGTCAAAGGCTCGGTCGATCAGAACACGCGCATGCAGCTCGAGAACGCGCGTGCGGTCAACGAGCTCATCGGCGTCCAGAATGGTGCCGTCGCCGCGCTCAACGAGGAAATGAAGGCCCGGCTGTTGCGGCAAAGCCAGGTGCAAAAGCTGATGACGCCGGCGCAAGTCAATCCGTTCGAAAATTTTGGCACAAGCGGGAACTGATCGTTGAGGGGCCGAGCGAAATGGATGCCAGCTTGGTGGCGGCGGGCCGGTATCGTCGCCGCAACGGTGGCGAGTGTCATGCTGGGCGGCTGCGCCGGGCCAGGTCGCGAGCTCAAGGCGCCGTGCGCGCCGCTGGCTTATGAGGGCAACGCAAGCTGTGGACCCTTGAAGCCGGTCAACGCGCCGCCCTTCGATCGTGTTGTCGAGGCTGGATGAACGGGCTGGCGACAAGCATCCTGGGCGGCATCGATGACGTCGGACGGGGCTTTGTCTCCAGCGTCTACATGCAGCTTGGCTACGCGCTGGGGGATGTCTACGCGCTCATGCTCACCGTCTACATCATCTGGTGGGGCTACTCGATCCTCAGCGGCCGCGAGGCGATCTCTCCGATCGAGTCCGGCTACCGCCTCGGTCGCGCGGTGGTCATCTATCTTTTGCTGAATGGCTGGGGCACGTTCTCCGAGACGATCTACAAGCTGGTGCAGGCGGTGCCGAGCGAAATCGGCAAGATCATCGTCGGGGCCGTCTCGCGCGCCACCGGCAACCAGCTCTCGGATCAAGATGCGATCCCGGCCCTGATCGACAATCTCTACCGCGGCGCCCAGGATGTTGCCAATCAGGTCTACAGCGGCACATTTTACGACATATTCGGCGCGCTGCTTTCCACCATCGTGCTTCTGGCCGCCATCATCTTTTCGGCGCTTGCTATCGCGGCAATCATCGCTGCCAAGATCATGCTGTTCATCACTTTGGCGCTGGCGCCGGTCTGGATTGTGCTTTGGCTCTATCGGTGGTCAACGCGGATGAGCGAGGGCTTCATTTCGCTGACCACCTATCTGATCATCCAGCAAATCCTGATCTACGGCTTCCTGGGCTTTTATTTTTCGCTGGTCAATCTGGCCTTGAACACTGCCACATCGGGAGGCGCCAGCGTCGACAACAAGATGTCGATGGTCCTGCCGCTCGTCCTGGTCACGATCATCGGCATCTATGTGCTGATGCAAATCCCGGCGATCGCCTCGATCCTGAATAGCGGCGGCTATCTGAGCACAGTCGGCGCATACCGCTCCTATGGCAATGTGCCTGGCAATGTTGCCCGCTACTCCGGCGCGCGGTTTGTCGCAAACCGGTGGCAGCGGCTGAGATCATCCCGCAGCAGCGAGGCGGCTCGATCATCCATTCAGCAAGCGGCGCGCGATAACGCGAGGCCATTGGCCTAGACGCGCAGGCAACCGCCTGACTGCTTGAGCGCCGCAGTGGGAGTTTGGCAATGAGGCTAAAGTAAAGTGACAAAAATGCAGGCAAACATCCCCGCCGAGACCGGCAAACTCGTTGACCGTCGCTACTATCAGGCCGGCGCGACATGGGAGGACGACACGCACAGGTCTCTGAGACGTTCGCGCACGCTGGCCTGGCTTGTCAGCGGCGCTGCTAGTGTTGTTGCAGGCCTTTCGTTACTGACGCTCGTGCTCATCCTGCCGCTCAAGCAATTCGAGCCCTATGTGATCGAGGTCGACAAGACGACCGGATATCTCGAGGTTGCGCGCGCGCTGAAACCCGGCGATCTGTCGCAGAATGAGGCGGTCACGGCCGCCAACCTCGTCCGCTATATCCGCGCCCGCGAAACCTATGACGCGCGCGAGATCAAGCAGAATTACGATCTGGCGCAGCTTTATTCGACGGGAACGGCGTCCAGGGATTTGACTTGGGCTTACACGCCGTCCAACGCGCAATCCCTCGACAAGCTCTATGGGCGCAACGTCACCGTTTCCGTTGACGTCAAGTCGGTGTCGCTGCTCAACAGCACGACGGCGTCGGTGCGGTTTTCGACCACGACGCGCCGCGAGAATTCTTCCGTGACCGACAACTGGGTGGCCGTGGTGAAATTCCGTTACACGACGACGCCGATAAAAAACGAATGGCGCTTCGACAATCCGCTCGGATTCCAGGTGATCGAATACCGTCGCGATCAGGAGTCGGCGACAACGGCCGGGAGCGCGCAATGAAGACCCACATTGGGGCCGCCCTGTCCCTGCTGATTTTGCTTGGCTCGGCCAGCTGCGCTGCCGCGCGGGACTATCGCATTCGCTACGTGCCTTTCGACAACGACAGTGTGACGACGGTTAACGCCGCGCTCGGCGTCTCCACGATGATCGAGCTCAGCCCGTCCGAGGTGATCGAGACGGTTTCGGCCGGCGACACGAAAGGCTGGTCGATCGTGCTCAAACGCGGCTCGCGCTTTCTGTTCATCAAGCCGCTCGAACGGGGCGCCTGGACGAATGTCAACGTCGTCACCGACCGGCGCGTCTATTCGCTGCTGCTCAAAGCCACCGACAGCGATCGCGACCGTGCCTCCTTCCAGGTCCGATTCAGATATGCGGATGAGGATCAAGACGCGCGCTTGCTTGCCCAGGCCCAGCAAAGCGCTGCCGATCCCGATCTCAAGAACCTCAACTATGCCGATCTCAACTACAATTACGTCTATGTCGGGGATGACAGCCTGAAGCCGCGCGTTGCTTTCGACGACGGCACCAAGATGTTCCTGGAGTTCACCGGCGACATCCCGGCCATCTTCGTCGTCGACGAAAAAGGTCAGGAATCATTGGTCAATCAGAGGACCCAGGGAAAATACACGATCGTCGACAAGATCGGCCGGCAATTCACGCTGAGGGCCGACGGCAAAACGCTCTGCCTCTACAATCGAGCCCGGCCGTCGAAGACGGATCCTGTCTCTGTCGTCTACGGGCCGAGGAAGCTGGTCAGTCCCGGCCCCTTCTCCTCCCCGACCGCGAGGGGACGATAGATGAGCAACATCGACTATAACGAGCTTGATGGCGGTCCGACCGTCGCCAGACGCTATGCCGGAATAGGCACAAAAGTCGCCATGGTCGCCGCAGGGTTGATTGTTGCGGTCGCGCTGATCTGGATCAATTGGCCCCCCGAGCCGCGCTCTCGCGATGCGGCCTCGGACGCTAGCGAAAATTTCAACCCGCCTGAATTTCGCCCGCCGGCGATGGCCGAGACGCCACAAGCGGCCGACAACACAATCGATCATATCGTCGTTCCGCCGCCCGCGGAAGGCGAAGCCAACAAGCAACAGGCCGACAATGTCGATCAGACGGTTGAGCAGGGCGCCGATCTCGATGCCCAGCGGCGCGCCATCGAAGCCCAATTGGCAGCCGAGCAGGCGCGCCGCAAAGCCGAAGAGGAAGAGGCCCGCCGCAAGCAAGCGGCCGACGAGGAGGCCCGCAGGAAGGCCGAGGAGGCTGAGCGGCAAAAGGCAATGTGGGAGCGCCTGCGGTCGAACCAGATGATTACGAGCGAGCAACCAAACTCGGCCGCCGGGCACGATCAGCCGGCCCAGGCGCAGATCGCCGCCGACGGTCAGCTTGTTCCAGTGCCGGGCGCCGACAACGATGCGAACAAAGCTTTCCTCGCGCAATCGGAAACACATTCGAACGCGATGGCGAAGGCGCGGGTTTTCCGCCGCACCGATGCGTTGATCCCCGAAGGCACGATGATCCGCGGCTTTCTGGAGACCGCCATCAACACCGATCTGCCCGGCATGGTTCGCGCGGTGGCGCGCGAAGACGTCTATTCGCTCGACGGTCGACGCATTCTGATCCCGAAGGGCTCTCGGCTGACCGGCGAATATCGTTCGGGGATCGCGCGCGGGCAAAAGCGTGTTTTCATCGTCTGGAACCGCGTCATACGTTCCGACGGCGTGTCGGTCGACATTGCCTCGCCTGGCGCCGACCGTCTCGGACGGGGCGGTCTCGGCGGCCGCGTCGATACGCATTGGCTCGAACGCTATGGCAATGCGATCATGCTTTCTGTCGTGGGCGGCGTTTCTGAGTACCTGTCCTCCCTCGCCGACAATGGCAACGACAGCCAGCAACGGCAGGTGACGACCGTTGACCCCGTGACGGGGCAGACGGTCACCACCACCTATGGCGGCTCCGGTCAGCAGCGCGACGCCCGCAGCATCGCCTTCGACAAGTCCTCGACGGCGCTGCAGCAGCTGGCACAAGAGGCGTTCCGCGACACACAGAACATCCCGCCGACCATCTACGTCGACCAGGGCACGCCGATCGTCGTCTTCGTGCGCCGGGATCTGGATTTTTCCGAGCTCTATGCGGATCCGGTGGAAGAGGAGCTGGCTCGACTGAAGCGCGGCGGCAAGCCGGCAAAGCCGGTCGATCCGACGCCGCTCTTCATGGCGCCGAAGTCGGGGGCTGATCCCTATTATCCAGCCTACGGGACGCCGGTCAGATGAATGTGCTGCCTGTGCCGAACCCCTGGGCGCGCGCACCGGTCCTGCGCGCCGAACTGGAACCGATCTGGCCCTACATGGAGGAAGAATCGGTTTCGGAAATCGCCATCAACCGACCCGGCGAAGTTTTCATTGAGCGCTTGGGTACAAAGGAGATGGAGCACGTCGTCAAACGCGAGCTCACCAGAAACTGGATCCGCTCGGTCTCGGTCGGCGTCGCTTCGGCCACCAGCCAGGTCGTCAACGAGGTCACGCCGGTCTTGTCGGCCGCGCTGCCGTCAGGCGAGCGGTTTCAATGCGTGCTGCCGCCGGCCGCACCCGATGGCGGCGTGATCTCCATCCGCAAGCAGGTCATCATGGACATGACCCTTGGCGACTATGCCAAGATGGGCGCCTTCGAACAAACCGAGATGGGCAGTGGCCTGGCGCTCTCGGCCGCAGAAAAGCAGCTCGCCAAGATGCTCAACGACACCTCGCCGTTGCAATTTCTGCAATACGCGGTGCGCAATCGCATCTCGCTCATTGTCTCCGGCGGCACGTCGACCGGCAAGACGACCTTCCTCAATGCGTTGCTGAAGGTCGTTCCCTCTCATGAGCGCATCATAACCATCGAGGATACGCGCGAACTCAAGCCGGCGACTGGCAACACCGTGACGCTGCTTGCCTCGAAAGGCGACCAGGGCCTTGCCAGGGTTACGCCGCAACAGCTGCTCGAGGCCTCGCTGCGCATGCGCCCCGACCGGCTGCTGCTCGGCGAGCTGCGCGGTGCCGAGACATTTTCCTTCCTGCAAGCCATCAACACCGGCCATCCTGGTTCGCTGACAACCGTTCACGCCAATTCCGCCCGCTCGGCCTATGAGCGCCTGGCCCTCATGGTCATGCAAAGCAATGTCGGGCTCTCTCGCAGCGAGATCCTTGACTACCTGCGCGAGGTGATCCCGGTCGTCGTGCAGATGGTGCGCGGCGACGGCGGACGCCGCTCGATCAGCGAAATCAAATTCACGAAGGCTGAGACGATCTGACGAGGGCGCATTATGGAAAAGATCGCCGGCAGGATTTTTCTGGCGTTAATGCCCGTGGCGCTGGGCGCCTTGGCATTTGTGGTCGCGTACGCGGCGACCGACTGGTACAGGACCGGTTCGCATTTTCTCTTCGATAGTATCAACGCGGACCCGCGGCCAGTCTTCGGCTACGCCTGGGCGGACCTGAGAGCTGGACGCTTCGCGAAACTTCAATACGCCGGTGCCGCGGCCCTATTCGGCTTCGGCCTGCCGCTCGCGATCGCATTCTTGATGCGGCCGCCCAAGCGCAGCGACGCGAAATTCATGTCGATGGCCGACGTTCGCCGGGCTGGCCTGCTGAAGCCGAGGGGCATCTTCATCGGACGCGCCGGCGGCAGACTGGTCAACGTCTTTGCTCCGCACCGCGATCGGCGCACCGGCAAATTGCGCCTGACGCGCCCCAGAGTTCGCGGCGGCAAGAAACTATGGATCGACGGCGATGACGTGGGCGGCTTCGTCATCGGACCGCCAAGGTCGGGCAAGGGCGCGGCGCTGATCATCCCCAACGCGCTGATGTGGCCACATTCGCTTGTCGTGCTCGATCTGCGCGGCGAGACCTATGAGGCCACAGCCGGCCACCGGGCCACCTTCAGCCAGGTCGTCCGTTTCGCGCCGGCCGACCGCGACGGCAACACCGCCTTCTATAACCCGATGGACTTCATTTCGCTTGATTCGGCTCAGCGGGACATCGACCTGCGCAACATGGCGGCCGCGCTCTTTCCGCGGCCGCCTGCGAACGCCGATCCTTACTGGGTCAACGATGCGCGCCTGCTCTTCACCGGCATTGCCTCTTACGTCATGGAGTCGCCGAATATTGCCGACGAAGACCGCAGCTTCGCCACCATCCTCAAGATCATGAACGGCGCCGACGAGCCGATCCTGGAGTTCCTGGCGAGTCTGCGCGACGCCCGCCGGCATGAAGTCTCCGATTTTACGCTGCAGACGCTTCTGCCCTACGCGGACATGGCGGAGAAGCAGTTTTCTGGTCTCTATGCCGGCGTGCGCACCGGCATGGCGCCCTTCCTGAACGAGCGATTGATGCGGGCCACTGCGCGCAGCTCCTTCGACATCCGCAATCTCAAGAGCGAGCGGGTCTCGCTCTATCTCGATTTTCGGCGCGAGCAGATGGCTTCGCTCGGCCCGCTTTTCAATGTGCTCATCACGCAGATGATGAACTTCATGTCCGAATCCATGCCACGCCCCGGCGAGCACCAGGTGCTTGTCCTGCTCGATGAATTTCAGAACCTCGGCAAGCTTGAGAAGGTCACGGACATGGCCACCGTCCTTGGCGGCCATGGCGTGCCGATGTGGTTTTTCGTGCAGTCGCTCAAATCGGTCGACGAGATCTACCGGAAAGAAAGCCGCGAAACGCTGATCAACGCTGCCCGAGTCCAGATCTTCTTCGGCGCCCAGGAGACCGACGATCTGCGCTACGTCTCCGAGCAGATAGGCGAAACGTCCGAATTCCAGAAGGATGTCACCAGGACTCAGGCCAGGCTTTTCGACACCTATTACACGCGCTCCGTTCACAGCAAGCAAGTGCGTCGGCCGCTGATGCGTCCGGATCAAATCCGAACCATGGACAACAGCAAGGTCGTCATTTTGCCACGCGGCGAGAATGCAATCCTTGCAACTCGCAATTTCTATTTCGCTGATCGGGAGCTCTCCAAGCGGGCTTTCATGACGCTCCCGGAAAGGGCGAACGCAAAGCACGCCAAACCAGTCGCTGCCGCTGCTCCCCTCCCCTCCCCGCCCGTCCAGCCGATCGTGCCAGTCGGGCCACGCTACCGCTCCGGCATCACACAGTCGCGACTGCAGCGCGGTGCGACCTTCGCTGCAAAAATCGGACGTGCCGAGCGGCCAGTCGCTCGCCGTCGCTTGCCCGCCGCGCAAAAGAATGAGCTTGAGGCGCCCCATATCCAGTCGGCACCGGCGGCGCCCGTTGCGCCACAGGCTGTCGACTTTTCGGCTTTGGCCGCCCGGGCGGCGTCGACCAGGATCTCGCCGCAAAAAGAGGCCGTGATTGCGGCCATTCTTGCTCAGGCCAAATCCTTCCGTCCGCAGTCGACCGACCCCGAGACGTTCGACCGCAATTTAAGCGTCGTCGCGGAAGCATTGCCGGATGTCGTGGACGAATGATCCGTCCGACAACCGCCCGTCGGAGGTCGTTGTTGGTGCAGTCCAAAAAGCTCCGTTTCCGCTGAGAAGAGTTCACTGTAGGCGGCAAAGACTCGGCCATTGGGTTTGGCGGCTCGCGGTGGCCGCACATAAAACAAGGCGCGTGCAAAGGACTCACGCGCCCTGTCCCGAAACCGGGCCCACCTTCGAAAGACATGTGCTTAGCGCTCGTATTCGTCGTCCTGGCTGCGCTGTGTCTTGCGGTCCTGATCGTCGGCCTGCCGGCCCCTTTGCTTAGCTAAGTCTTTCTGCTGCTGAACGCGTTGCCGCACCTTCTCGGCATGTCGCGCCGAGGTCTCGGGCTGACGCGTGTCTTTTCGGGCCGGCAAATCGCGGCCGCGCGGCTCTCTTTCAGGCGCGGCCTCCCCACCTCCGCCCGCGCCCCTTTGCTGCTCGAACTGAAGCCGGGCGAGACGATCGTGCATCTTGTCGTTCACGCCATCGCGGTATTGCTCGAAACGGGGTTGCTCAGCGTTGAGGAGCGTGTCCCGCATTTGATCCAACGCCTGGTTCACACGTGCCATCTTCTGCCGCATTTCCAAAGGTGTCTGCGCCATTTCGGTAGCTCCTATCAGCCTGGTCAATTCTTTCATGCCCGGATGGGACAAGTACGACGGGTTCCGCCCCAGTCCGCCGCCACCTTTGGAAATGGCAGGGGTCGGCTTCTCGCCTCCCCTGTGCGCATGAACCTGGAGGACAGTGTGGCCGATCGCCTCGGCCGCAGTCAGAGCTTGGCCGGTGATGTCAGCCGACCGCATAACGGCGGCCGTCTGCTGCCACACGCCGGCGATCGCTCCGCCATTGGCGACGAGCAATCCGCGGTCCATTCGACGCTGTCGTTTGTCCTCCACGCGCGCGACCGTCTTGTCACTCACCTGGTAGCGCGGATCGTGCTGCGCGCGCTTGTAGGCGCCCGCATGTTCCTTCGTATATGGTCGGCTCATTGCGTGATCGTACCGGCGGGTTGCGACCATCGCGATGCCGTGCTCGCGCGCCTTCTCCGCGTACGCTTCGCGCCAGGCATGGAGATCCGCCTTGTAGAATGTCAGCCGCTCGCCGTCGGCCGACCACGCCTGCACCATGGCGTGGATATGGACGTGCAACGTCTCGGCATGGTGTGCGAGCACGAATTTGTGCCCGGGCGCCCGCTCCTCGAGCACGGCCCGCGCGGCCGCCAAGACCGCTTGCGCGTCTGTGCCAGCCCGGGCCGAGAAAAGCAGGTGATAGGCATTGCGCCGCTCCCGGCCAGAAAGTTGTGGCCGCCATTCCTCAAAAATCGCTGCGGCCGCCTTCGTCGGCTGTTTGCTGGAAACCGTCTGACCATTCGCCTGGCGAACCTGCTCGTGCGCCCGGATAAACTTTTGCAGAAAATATTGCGCCTTACGCTCGTTGCCGACGGCCGCCGTCAATTCTGCTGTGGCGCGGATGCCGGCCTTCCCCATGGCTTCGCCCAAGCCGGCTTCGATCTTGTCGAGCGCTTTGCTGCGTGAATTTGCCCGCCCGGCCGCTAGAATCTTGGCAAGCGGTCCGGCGCTTTGGTCGGTGTGGCCATAAACGTCGACGCTGTTGCCGTTGCGAGCATAGACGAACGGCTTCGATCCGAAGGCCGTGTTCAAGGCTCCCGAAAGCGCTTCGTCCGTGACGTCGCCGGCGAGCTCGAACCGCACCTCGATGAAATTCGTATTCTCAAGCTGCGCCTGGAATGTCTCTGTGAATTGGTGCAGGAAACCGCGACGGTCCTGCGCATTGGCAAGCCCCTGTCCGCTATCGGTGAAGATCTCGATATCGCGCTTCTCGCCCTGTTCATTGGCGCGTGTGCCGATATAGGCAAGCAAGGCGCCCGCCTGTTTGCCATTGGCCGCGCTCGACAGGACCTTGAACACCGCCGGCTGCGCGCCGGCGGCATAGGCCGCGCGCGCCGCAACCGCCCTCGCCTCTCGCGTTGGCCGCGCGAAGTGTCGAGCGGACGGGAGCGCGCCCGACCTTCCGCCGCCCCCGCCACGGCGCCGCCATTCTTCTTCCTCTTCCTTGACGAAGGCGCCGAGTGTGAGGCCGAAAATCGCTATCGCCCCATTTGCGTTGCTGGATGAACGCAGACTCCCACTGGTGACCGCAGACAGCGGTATCGCGCTGAGCGGTCCTCCTCGGCCTGAGGACGAAACCGGTGCCTTTGCGACGCGGGAGCTCGCTCCCGGGTGCCTCGCACTCCCCATCGACGATTGCACGCCAGCCATAGGCGAAGCCACGCGGGCCTGGGTCACGCCACTCGCACGGATGTTCATCGCTTGACGATCGGCCGTCTCCCGGCCAGCCGATTGCAAAAGCTTATCATCGTTAAGCTTCTCGAGATCGCCAGCGCCCGGTATGCGCAAATAGCGTTCGATTTCGGCAGCATATCCGGCGAGACGACCGTTCATGCCTTGACCTCGCTTCGCTTGCGCGGCCTCGCAATCATCGCCTTCAATTCTTCGCGGAAGCGGCGCACGAGCTCGCCAACGGCGATCAAGGCGCGCTCGAGGTCTTCGTCATACGGCACCCGGCCCTCGTTCATCGCGCGGACCGCCTGGTTGAAATTCACACCGACGCGGCGAAGCTGGTCGGTGGCCTCCTCAATGGAAGGTCGCAGTTCCCCGGTCGCTGTCGGCAGAAAGCCCGCCTCGGTCCGAACAAGGCGGCGAACGACTTCGCTGACCGTCACCGACTCCCCGTCAGCCATGGTGCGCAGCCGCTCCAGTTCGACGATTGAGAAGCGCACATGCAGGACTTCGCCATAGCGCCGGGATGCGTTCTGACTTTTTGTTTGGCCGTTGTTGGGTTTCATCTTCAAGCCCGCTTGCGGGCGCTAAGGCCCTTGGGCCGCGCCGTTCTTTTTTCGTGTGTAACACAAAAAAAGCTATCCTGCCAAAGACAAAAAACAACATCACCAAAATATCTTTGCGGCGTTACTCTAACTAACCCCCGCTTTCCTTCCAAACTCATCTGCACATGTTAGTACGGAAACATGTTTCCTTGTGGACATATTGCATCGTCAACTTAGCGACAAGCCAACGTTGCGACATGTTTCTGTCTCAGCATGTTACCTTGCTGCGGCATCATCATGCTAACATGGAGACAGCTCGCAAGGAGCAGGGAACATGAGCTCGTGCGATCGGGATCGCCGCGACCCCCGCGGGCTACGTAAGACGGATAAGCAGAGCCACGCGACCGAGGCCGACGGGCACGGCCGATTTGCGCCGAGCCGAGCATCGATGGCCCGGCCCCGGTCGCGTGGCCTCGAGCGTTCTCTGCTAACCCTCGCCGCGGCGGATGCCGCGGAGCGGGCTGACCTAATCGTTCGGCAGCTTGTGCTTATGGATCCTGATGTAGTCCTGCACCGCCTGGCGCAGCAACTCGGTCATGCTGTGGCCGTTGCTGATCGCGAGCAGCTTGAATTGGCGCTGCTCCCCGGCCGTAAGGTAATAGCCGCAGCGTACCATTTCCTCGTCGCGAATCTTCTTGCCGGCAACCGGATCCTTCTTCTGGCCCTGTCGCAGCATTTTGCGGAAGTCCGGCCGAGGTGACGCTGGCGCAGCTTCGGCCTCCGATGCCGCCGCGGATGCGGCGGCAAGCGGCTGATGGGCGGGATCGGACTTGGGAGCGATGAACATGCTCGGAAGCGCCGGCGGCTCAGTGGAGATCGCTCTCATCATGCGAGCCTTCTTGTCGTCCTGTGACTCCGGGAGGCTCTTGTCGGTCATGCGGCCTGCCTCATTGCTTCGGTGAAGGTCTTCAGGACATCGTCGAAGACCCCTTCACTTTCGGCAATCGCCTTCGCGTCGGGCTGATCTGGGCTGTAGAGTGTCTGACCGCTTTGCAGGTCCCGATAAGCGACACGGTTTTGCAGCGCATGGTCGGCGATCGGCGTGCCGTTCGCCTGAATGATTGCGCGCAGTTCGCTCAAGGCTCTCGCCTTCGCATCGATGATGGTCTGTTTTGTCAGGACAAACACGGCTGGCAGCGGCCGGCCGCGTGTTTCGACCGCGAGCGGAATGTAGTGATCCGTGATCTGGATTGCGGCGGTCACATCGTCGAGCGCGAAGAAGATTGGCACCACGACAATGTCGGCGGCGAATAGCCCGGCCATGAGATTGTCGTTCGTGGTGCCTTCGGTGTCGATCAGTACCACGCTGCGCTCGCTATTGTGCAGTCCTGCCGCCTTCAGGATCTCGCGCGGCGTCGTGGCGCTGACCAGCTGGAGTGTCTCGGGACGATTGCCGGCCTCCTTGAGCATCTGAGCCCACCGGCTCATGTTCTGGCGAACGTCGCCGTCAATGAGTGTCACCGCGTAGCCGCGCTTAAGGGCGACGGATGCGAGCGCGCGCAGCAGGGTCGATTTGCCAGTGCCACCTTTGGCGATAGCGGCAGATATGATCATAGCTCGGGGGACCTTCGATGAACCGCTTTTATGCCAACCGCTGCCCGGCAATTGTCATACCCGAACCCAAAGTGTAGTGTCAATTTATGAGCGATCAACCGGACAGGACAGTGATGTTCAGGGCAGCTTTGGCCGAAATCTCGACGCGCGACGGCTGCGAGGCCGCGCTTGATGCGGCAGCCGCCACGCTGGCGCATTACAGCGCGCTTGCCTCCGTCGGCATGATGCGCCAGCGCGAGCTGATCCTGATGGTGCCGAACAGTAAGGTGTGCGGAAGGGATGATTAGGGCAGTATTGGTGGCCGTAGCGGCGGCGGCGAGCCTCGGCGCCGCCGCTACAGGTAATCAGTCCAAGGGGACCGGCAGCAATCCGATGTGGCCCGCGGGGCTGCGATGGGATTGCGCCACGGCAGCAAAAATCGTGTGTGAACGCGACGGCTCCTGCAAGGTCGCAAAAGGGGATGCTTCATTCCTGCTCAATTACGACAACAACAATATCGAGTTTGCCAGCGGCGATGTCCGCATCAAGCGGCATTATCAGCAAACGGTGCAGGCAAGCCCTCTCCAAAGCGAGGTCAAGGTGGAGCTTGCCGACAATCGGGTCATCTGGCTGACGGCGGTGGATGCCAGTCGCACCTATTCCGACGCCTGGGTGGGTGCGCTGACGGAATTGAAGGGCGGCGCCGTCCTTTTGGAATCCCAAGGCGTCTATTGCACCCCACACAAGTGAGCGCCGCGAAGCGCGGCCCGAGCCAAGGGCTGCACGGCTTCTATACGCCGGAACCACCAGCGGCCCGTTATATCCGGCCTCCGCCGTCCCTACGGCGCTAGTGGGGGCGCGCTCCGGCTCCGGCTCTTTGGGCATGGGAATTGCGGCGACACAAAAGAAGATCCTTCGATGGACCCGATTGCGGGTCTAAGAGTCCGGTGCCACCAGCGGCGATCACTGCAGGAAGGGTTCGAGTGGATTGCTGAGCCGGAACTGAGCAAAACCAGATGTTCGCTATCAGACAATTATTGCAGCTGTACCGCTTGCCAGCCATCGGGTCCCCTGGAGAATGCGACCAGGCCATCACCTTCGCCTTTCCAGGAAGTGCGAAGCTTGTACTTCACGGTGCATTGCACGCCGGGTCCCACGGCGTTCTTCAAGCACTCTCCGATGCGCAACGTCGCTTGATCAGTATTTTTCGCTCGCCGGAAAGCGTCCAAAGCCTCGGCCGGCGATGGAATCTCAAGGCCGGCCGCGGCCAGTTTCGCACACAGCGCCGGCTCGGACGCAATCGCCGCAGAGAGCTGGTCTTGTGTCGGATAAAGAGCGAGCGTGCCGCCTATGCCGACCAATGTTCCGGATGCCGCCGCCATGATAAGGGCCCCCGCATTGAACATGATCACGGCTTCGGAAAAAGGTTGAAGGTCGAGGCGATAAGGTCCGTCGTATAAACCGTCTCACCGTTGCGTTTGAAAGAGTTGTTGCTGATGCGGCCTTCGACGAAGACGACATCGCCGGGCTTGGCGTTCTCCGCCACCCAGGCGGCTTGCTTCTCCTCAAGGACCGTTACCTGGACCCAATCAGTGGCTTCCTTGGCATGGCCTTGTTCGTCGCGCCAATTGCGATTGGTGGCAATGTTGACCTTGGTGCTTTTGTCGAAGGGCGCGACCGACCCGACATTGCCATGAATGGTGAACCTGTTGACGCTTTTCATCGGGGTAACTGCCTCTTTTCCTACCACTAATTTAGCCGCCCGGGGTGACTCGGGATCATGGTCTGCTAAGGTTGAACCAGGTGCGCTGCCGCAGCCCGTTCGCGTCGTCGTAATCGATGTAGTAAGGCTTCGCGCGGCGCGGGCGTTGAATGTCGTAATAGGTGGTCGTTCGATCGTTATGTGCTCCGCTGGAGACATGAGTAAGCTGGACCGGCACGGTGCGGTCGCCGAGCTGGATGGTTCCCGTCGGACTTCCGTCGGCCTGACCCTGCCGCGCTCCAAAGTTGGCAGGCTGACCGAGATTGCCAGCCGCGATCCGGCACATGCTGGCCTGGCCTTGTCCCGGCCGGTCGCTGGCCGGCGCGTAAGGCATCCACCCCTGCGGGCAGGACTCGTACGGATCGTAGCCGGCGCTGGACGAATTGGCCTGCGGACAAGTCGGCCACGAAAAGCCCGGCAATCCCATGGCGTCGATCAGCCGATCTATCGGTGGATGACAAGACGGCGTGCCCTGCCAGTCACCAGACAGACAAAGCAGGACCTGACACCCCCACTCGGATGCGAATGTTTGGGACGGAACAGACGCGGCGCCGGCGATCGCGACAGCGCCCACAACGAGATATTTCACCATGGTGCGGGCCCTTTTCCTCTGAGCGTTTTTGACACTTTACTATGGATTTTAATCAGGGAAAAGGGCAGACCGAACAGGCGGGTTCGTGCGAATACATAGATTCATGCTGCCAAACGAAGCCGGCGAGGTGAACAACCCGCTTCGGGACAATATCGCCTGGTTCCTCGAAGCCGAGCGCCGGAAGCGAAAGCTTCGCCATCAACACATGGCGGAACTGTTCAAGACGTCGCCGGGTCAAGGGCTGGCATACCGAACCTACATCCGCACCATGAGAAAACGAAACAACGTGACCCTGCGCACGGTCGAACAGATGGCCCAGGCGCTCGAGGTGTCGATCGCGACACTTCTGGTCGGCGGCGCCAAGGTGGAACCCTGGGCGCACAAGCTCACCGAAAATTCGATCCGCGCGCGCCTCGCCGCCATCATCGACAGCGAGCGTAAGCGCCGCAACCTGGTCCGCTATGAAATGGCGGAGCTGCTGGGTGTGTCGGAGATCACTTTCACCAAGCTCGAGCGCGCGAGCGGCAATATCAGTGTCGACACGATCGCCGCCGTCGGCGAGGCGCTCGGTCGCGATCCGGCAACCTTTTTGTTTCGGGAACCCGACAGCCAGCACCAACCGGCCTGATTTGGCGCGACCGATCGCCGGCTGCTTCAAAGACAGCCTCGTGCCGCTTTTAGGGGTTCCGCGGCAAGCGTGGTTTTGGCGGCTAACGCGTCAGCCGGTCGGCGATTCGTGACTGGGGAATTGGCTTCGACCCCTCCGGAGGCCAGTCGGATCGGCTGTTAAACGGTCTTTTGCTCTGTTTATTGCGGGAGCTTCCTGTGGACGCCGCTTTTTTGAAGGCAGTCGGATAAAATTTAAGGCCGAGATTGGGCCGAAATTTCGCGATCCAGGCGATCTGGCGACGATGCACGATAACAATGTGATTTGTCAGGTTCCTGGCACGCCATTGCCGGCGCTCGGTGACGCGCAGCAGACCGAGCCTGCTTGCTTTGCGCAGCGCATTGCGAACCGTGCTCGCCCCGACGCCGGCCCGATCGCCAATTTCCTTTACCGATCGGTCGCAGTTGCCGTTCTGCCGGCAGTCGCACATGACGATGTAGAGTGCCGCGCTCTCCCCTTCGGTGAACTCGCCGGCGAATTCGGGCCGGATAGCCTGCATGCGAGCGAGACGCCGCTTCCTTCTCCACCGCACGGGATCTCGCAAGCCGCTGGCAGCTTCGCGCCGGCCTCGCTCACTGCGAGGGCGTTGCGGATAAGAGGAGCGGGGTAGTGCGCGACCATTCGCAGGGGCCTTCTTGAGGTCGGCGCGTTGTCGCTCAGCCTTCTCGCAAAGCCGCTCCGCATCGGCCTCGCCCAGCAACTCCTCGCCGTAGAGCTTCCATATTTGCCGGCAAAAATCGTCCAGCTCGGCTAATGACCGAATGTTCGCGAGCCATAGGCCCAACGTTGAATAGAGATCCATTTCTTTCCTCTCGCCAGGCCGTGCAAAGCCGTGGCGCGGAAGCGCATTTTTTCTTGCAATGCCGGGAAAGACGGGCTACGGTCTCGCAAAATCTTCGGGCGAGATCAGGAGCGCCAACTCCTGTAGCCTATTCCCTGGAAAAGCCGGCCTCCGCGCCGGTTTTTTTGTGCTCGATTTTTCCTCCGTTCAGACTCACTCGGCATGATTGCAAGGCGGAGCATACAAAGTAAAGTATCAAAAAAATCCGCGAGCGGGTCGTTGAGATCGCCGCCCGGCAGGCAAGAATCGCGCGGGGATGCCTGGCGTTCTAATTTCTTGCGGTTTGCCCGAAGCCGCCCCGTGGCGCGTCAAGCTATCGATCTGAGGCGCTGAGTAGCTGGGCGATCTGAATGACGTGCCGATGTTTGCGGGGCGCCATTCAGTGTCAGTCGCCGTTGCGATGGTTCGGCCGGGACCAGATGAGGCTGTAGCTCTGACCGCCTTCGTCGGCGACGAGGTTGGCGTAGATTGGGGCGGTGAAGCACGGACCGTCGAGCTTGAGGCCCAGATAGGCGCGGCCTCGTTGGACTTTTTGGACCAGCCGGCACCCCGAATTCGATTCGATCAACGAGCACGCGGTGGCTGGGTGCGTTTTCGGCGCTGGCGCGCGTATTGGGGACGATCCGGACGTCTTGGCCTGGAGGGAAAGCGTGACGATCTCGCCGTTGAATACTTTGCCAGCTGGAAGTTGCCGATAGTAGCCATGTTCGTGTGCTCCTGACTGGTTTGTCCGAAGCCGCCCTGTGCGGCCTCGATAGCGGTCGTGAGACGACGGTCCGGCCGCCTGCATCCGCTGGGCCGCAGCGGAGCGGAGTACGGCGGAAGCCGAGCTTGTTGTCCCGCGAATGCGGCGAAGCCGCAGGGGAAGAAGGTGGGCGAAGCCGTTGCAGGCAAAAAGGCCGGACCGGCGTCAGACCAATCTTAAGAGAGGCCGTTCAGGGAAGGTCCGGGCATCCGTTCCAGAAGGACGATACTGGAGATATCGGAATGTCCGCCATGCATCCGGCACAAGCGGCACGATCATGCCGCCACGAAACCAGAGGCACGAGGTCTATGCCGGTCGCCGCTCAAACGGCCGCACATGATCCCGCCGCCAAAGGTTCAGGCGATGAGAGCAGTTTTGATGACGACGATTAACCCCGCGAAGGGGTGGTTCCGGCGGTCTGATAGGCTCGGGGGCCGAATTGCTGCGCGCTTGCGTCGTGACGGCCGACGCGTGTGCCTTCGATCATGCACAGTGCGGCGATGAGCTTGCTGGCCACCGCGGTGATCATGACCTTCCTGAAGCGACCGCGCCGCACCCATGACCGCAATGAATCGGTTGAGCCGGTTGGATTCAAAGAACTCGTTGGACGCCGCTTCCAAGCCAAGTGAGACTGCGGCCATGGAAAACGAAGAGGCAGGGCCGGTTCATCTTCGACGCATCGACCCATCGCAGAATATGCGGCGGTTTTATATGGTTGCGATCCAACCGACCTTGTTCGGCGGAGCATCCGTCATTCGCAACTGGGGCCGCATCGGGACCAGCGGCCAGTCGATGATGGAAACCTTCGATAGCGAAGACAGTGCGGCCACCGCATCAATGAAGCTTCAGCGTGCCAAGCGCCGGCGCGGATATCGCGACTGTGATCCGGACTAGCGGCTGGCGACATCGCGCAAAAGATCGCAGGCCCAAAGGCCAACTCGATGCCTCGGCGGCCAGCCGCTTCCTGTTTTCCGGAATTACCGGTGATGATGGAGATTCTTCCGCTCTTGTCCGCGATCGGTGAAAATCGAACGGAATGCCCCCAAGCTTAGCTAAAACCCAACCTGTCCCTACGCGCGCCGCTTTTTGCAGGCGGCGATCCACTGCATGGCGGAGATTGGATCTTCTAAATTGGCGACCTGCCTGGCGAAATCGATAAAAGTGTGGTGTGCGGCGCTTAACGGTTTGTGCCCATCCTCTGCGTCATAGCAGGCCTGAAGGGCGGTCTGGTGGATCAGCTCTCTTTGATGCTCGGGCCAGACGCTGAGGAAATCGATGGCGTCCGCGAGGCTCGCAATCTCTTGCACGATATAGGGCGCAAGCTTCACGAAAATGGGGCTGCCGAACTCCTCCGCATCCATGCGCTCCTCCCAGTTCACGAACCACCGCTTTGGACGAGCATTCCGCCCGGCAACCATCGCAAATGTGCTGTCCGGACCGAGACGGTTCAAGGGGCGCGATGGGAGATTTCTGGTTGGCGCAGTGCCTGGGGACGGTGGCAGGATCAGGGCATCAAACGTGCGTAGCAGAATGTTGCAGCGCTGTCAGTACGTGGCCCAGCCGACGACGAACATGATGAGATCAGCCATCTCCGATCGTCGTGTCAATAAACGGCTCGTCCAGCAGGCCGCAGGCTAGCGCGCTGCTCTAGATGGCGCGCAGGATGGTGAGTAGGTCGAGGAGATTGCGGGCGATGCGATCAGTGGCAACGGCTAGCACCTGGTCGCCGGGCCCGGGGCTTTTAAGCATGGTTTTCAGCCTCGGCCGCTCGGTATCCTTGCCGCTGGAACGGCCGAAGGCCCCGCCGTGCGGCGGAGCCCTCTTCGAGGCGATCAGTCCCGGTTGGGGCGAGACCAGATCAGCTGCAGGCCTTCCTCGCCTTCCACCTCGATCAGGGTGGCGTAGATCGGCGCGGGGAAGCTCGGGTCGTCCAGCTTGACCGAGAGGTAGTCGCGGCCCTCGTTGGAGACCTTCTGCCAGGCGGCTCCCAGTTCGACGCTACCCGAGTAGACGCGGAAGTGAGGGCCCTTGTCGGAAGGGTTCTCGACGCGGATCAGCTTGGCCTTGACGTTGAGGTTGAAGGTCTTGATGGCGCCGGAAAAGCCAGCGTTGCCGTTTGAGGTGAAAGTGCCGATGGTAGCCATGATGTCGTCTCCGTGAGTTTCTCGGGCCGCGACCACCGCGACCTCGATAGCGGTCGACAGACCGGAGGCGATCGGCCCCGCACCCACCAGGGTCCCCGTTGCGCGTGCGCAATGGGGTGGTCCTTAGGGCCGGAACGACAGTGAAGGGCAGCCAGGACGAGGCTTTCTTGTTCCGCGCGGAATGATGGCGAAGCCAGCAGGGGAAGAAAGTCGCGGCCGGCTGTTGCGGGCTTGGGAACGAGGCGCAGCGTAGCGAAGACGGCCTTCGGTCAGACCAGCCCCATCGAGGACGCAGGTGGTGCGCCCTTCTATGAAACCGCCGGCCAGACGACAGGCGAACCCTAGCGGCACGATCACCGCAACCACAGCCACGGTGAGGCGCCATCAGGCCCGGCCGTCCCCGTCACGCATCATGGCAAAAACTACCGACAGCCACAGCCGGAAAGGGACGCACCCGCCCCCATCACTTCGGTCGATTGACGACCGGCCGACTGGCGAGACTCCGAGGGTCCGGCGTCTGCCGCTTAAGGATGGATGACCGCGAACACACGGAAATACCTAACCCGAGCGGGACGTCGGCAGGGGCCGGCTGATTTGGCTCGGCCCGCCGGGGTACTACCCGAACTGACCGGGTGCCAATGGCGGATCCTCAGCCGGCTGCAAGATAAGAATGGCTCTGCGCCACCCCGACATGGATCGGAGAATGCAGCATCATGCAGCCTCCGCGCTGTGCGTCGCATTCGGATGGAGATCATCCAGATAGTTGACGCACGCTGGGCATGGCCGCCTCGGCATTTTGGAGGTGAGAGGGATGCTCGGCGTTCCTGCATAGCTGCATCGCACAAAATGTGTTTGCGCATCGCCCAGCGTTTAGCCATTAAGGCTAAAGCTGAAGACGAGATGGTTTCCTCCCATTTGCATCGCAATCGGCTGTTCCCCTCTGGAGGTTTTGACCTTCACATCTAAAGGGCCCTCGGTTTTCCGACGACCCTATTTTTTTGGTAGTGCAACGTCATCCTTCGTCACTGTGCGGAACGCGGCGTGATCGCCGCTTCCAGCCCTCAGGCTTTGGGTGTCATTTCTGCCTGGCTGTATCGACCCCTCCCGCCAAAAGTCGGACCTTTGCCAGCCGTCTGCGGGCAAGCGTTCGCGCCAGAAGTTCAAAGCCACGTCCGTAACACTCAACAACGAAAGACAGCGTCATCAGATCGAGCAGAAAGTCGTCGATCGCATGTGTGAGCGCATCAGACCTTGGTTTGAATTGAAGCAGCAAGGCGCGCGCCTCTTCGATAGCGGCCCGGCAATCGTCTGCGTCTATCAATGCGTCAAGCCTGTAAAGGATCTGCAAGCGTCTCACTCTCCCCAAGGCCACTCTCAGCCGCATCGAACGTCGCTGGCGAGTGAGTATTCATCGAAAGAACATGGCCGCGTCTCGCGAAAAGGCATCGCTCGGCAAAGTGCCCGTTGATGAAGCATGCCGCGTCAAACCACAAGCAAGAATCCGGACTCCACCCAGATGAAGTCTTCCAAGGCGAGGCGAGCCGGCTCGGGTCTGCGTCTCGGCCGAAAAAATGCTGCTGAGAGGAACTGCGGTGCAAAAGAGTTTCTCTCAAGTTTGCCAGCCGCCACTGTTCAGTCGAGATTACATGCGAGACGGCCGATAACGCAAAGCAAAGGCTCGCAAGAATGAGTAAAGCAGCTGGATCAGTTGAAGATTTGGCTGCACCAAAGACCTTTTCGCCCCTCGTGCAGCCGACCTTTCGTTCGATCTGGCTCGCCACCCAGGTCTCTTCTCTCGGCTGGCTGATGCAGACTGTTGCCATCAGCTGGCTGATGGCAACGATCTCGACTTCCGATCTGATGGTTGCGCTGGTCCAGGCGTCATCGAACCTGCCCGCGTTCATCTTATCAGTATTCGCGGGGGCTCTCGCCGACAATTTCAGCCGTCGCCGGGTCATGTTCGCCGGCCGCTGCCTGATGGTGATAGGATCTGCAATGCTGACGGCGGTTGTGGCGCTGGGCTTTGTCAGTCCGTGGATGATCCTCGGCTTCAGCTTCCTGATCGCATGCGGGGGTGCTCTTCACGATCCCGCCTGGCAGGCCTCGGTTGGCGATATCGTCGACCGCCGCGATGTCCCGGCCGCCGTGACCCTGCTCTCCGTCGGCTTCAACACGGTCCGGACCGTGGGCCCGGCACTCGGCGGCATTGTGGTTGCCTCGTTTGGGCTTTTGGCAGCTTTTACCATGACCACCCTCACCTATTTGGTCCCTTTGGGCACGATATGGCGCTGCAAGTGGAAGGTTCGCTCTTCGCCTCTCCCGCGTGAGTCGATGAGAACGGCGATCTATGACGGGCTGCGCTTCACGGCGATGTCTTCGGAAATCAAGGCGGCGATCGCACGCGGAACGCTGTTTGGCCTGGCAAGCATCGCCATTCTCGCGCTGCTGCCGCTGGTTGTCCGTGATCATCTGGGAGGCGGACCGCTCGCCTATGGCACGCTCATGGCGGCTTCGGGACGGGGGCCGTCTTCGCCGGCATCTCCAACGGCACATTCAGACGGAGCTTGTCGCAAGAACGTCTGATGAAGCTCGCGTGCGTCGCCTGCGCGGCCTGCTCCCTCTCCCTGGCACTGACCTCTTCGATTGCGGTGGCCGCACTTGCGCTCGCCTTGGGCGGCGCGGGGTGGGTCACCGCCTGGTCCGGGGTTGGCGTAAGCGTGCAGCTGGCGAGCCCGCGCTGGGTCGTGGGGCGCACGATTTCGATCTACTATGCATTGATAGATGGCGGCATCGCGGCCGGCAGCTGGGTATGGGGCACGGTCTCCCAAAGCCATTCCCTGACATGGGCGCTGGAGGGTTCCGCTGGAGCGCTGCTGCTCGTCGCCGCAGCTGGCGTGCTGTTTCCTTTGCGCGAGCGCCACGAGTCCGAGCCCGATCCTTTGGAGGAATTCGACGCCCCGGCTGTCGCTCTCAATTTGAAGCCGAGAAGCGGTCCTATCGTGGTCAAGGTCGAATATCTGATAGCCGAGAGAAATGTCGAGGCCTTCCTCGAGCTCATGCGGCAGCGCAGGCATATCCACAGCCGCGTCGGCGCTCGGAACTGGACGCTTCAGCGCAACCTGCAGAAGCCCATGCAATGGACAGAGACATTCCGCACGCCGACCTGGACGGACTACCTTCGCCTGAACCACCGCCTGACGGAAGTGGACAAGGAACTAGACGAGCGTGTCTCCCAGTTGCAGGCGGGCGAGGAAGCGCCTCAGTTGACGCTTTCGATTGAACGGCCGACCAGCTCGCCTGGTAAACGCGCAATCCTCCCACTTCCCCGTCATTGAAGCCTGGCCGTCACGTCTAGGCACCGCGATTGCCAATTTTGGTACTGCTAATGGTCGTGGCGAACGTGGAACAACCACCGGGATTCGATGTCAGCGGCGCAGATGTGCAACAGGCTGTCTCGCGCGAGTGGGTACGAAATTATCGTGTGTCCGCGACAGAAGCCAAAGACCAATTTCATGCGGTTAGGACCTGGCTTCTACAGTGTGCCGGAAGCGGACACCATGAGGGTGCTGGATGGATGTGGACAATGCGTGGGGGCGGGTGGACGAAGGCGCGCGATGGGCTTAGACGACGTTCGCAATCCCCAAGTCCGCCGAGAGCACTATGAAGCAGCAGCGACCCTTTGTCGTCGAGATCAAACAGAAGCGTGGCCTCGTAAAACGGCCAGAGTCGATCTGGGCCGGCATCGACCTGGCCGCCATCGCGTACGATGTCGCGAAAGCGAACACGAAAGGTGCAGTCGCTGAGGCGACGCGGCAGTCGATTGGTCCTGGCGAAAATCTTTCCCAGCCCGTGTTCACCACCGCTGAAGCAGTATCCGACGCCAAGGACATGATCATGCCCGACGCATCGCTTCCTGAGCCCGCAACTGTTGAGGAGGCGCCGGTTTCGGAAGCGCCGCACGCATCGCCTGTAGACGGACGAACACGCCGCAAGAAGCGGTGGCAGAAAGATGTGCCTTTGCCGCGAAGTGAACGATGGAAGCGGCGCCTGCCGTGGGTGCTCCGCCAGAGCCGGGCCGAGCGGTAGGTTGACCGTTCAACGGGCCAGAAGGAGAATAAAAGCGCGTGACTGCGGCCCACTCACTGGTGTACCGCTCGCTCAAGACGATCCGTAAGCGCCATGATGATAGATCAGAGCCGGATCCGGCTCTCCGCTGGCCACATGCCGGACGCTGCCGAGGGCGAGCGCGTGGCTGTGGCGCACAATCGTGTCCTCGACCGTGCAATCGACCGCGGACTCGTCGCCCGCGGTGACGATGTTCCAACCGGCGCGCCGCCGCTCAGAAATGTTCCTCTGGGGCATAGACCTCTTCATCATGGCTATTGCTGGGAAGCCCATGAGTCTTGGGAAGACCTTTGCCGCTCAAGCCATCGGCTTTCGGAAAGACCGGCGACGCTTCGTCTCAACGACTATTCCAGCCGTATTCTTCGCGGTGAGCACGGCCGTTTGCTTCGGCTTCGGTTGGGGCGGGGCATCAGGCGCCCTTGGCTCCGGCGTTTTCTTGGTCTCTTCCTTGTTCTTGCGGGCGCACAGCAAAGCCTTGGCGCTCGCCGCCTCCGCATCCGATACCTCGCCGGCCGGCTCGCCATCAAGATTGACTCGCACAGCGCCAGCATTCAGTCTCGCCAAGTACCTGGGCATGCTGGTATAGGCGCGCAGGGCTCTCCTCAATTCATCATCTGACAGTTCGCCGTCCAGCACGCGAATGTCATGGTGGATGCCGATCCTAAGCGGCTTGGGCGCTTTCGGATTGAACGCCGCAGGCCACTTCGCCGACAAATGCCGGAAAAGCTGTGCGGGCGATTTCGCTCGGCTGGGGGTCGTCATGATCAAGCCTCGCCCGATTTGTTTTGTTTCCCAGATCGGACCCTCCGTAGCACCCATATATGCAATGATTGTGGACGGCAAAAAAATGGGGATTCTTCCGGCAGGGGCAAAGCAGCGCATCCTAGCTTCTAGATGAATACCGTTGCCCTCCCAATCTCCTCGCGACTTCTGAGGTACGGAAACGATAAATCGGACGACCAACCTTCTGAACGCGTAAGAACTGTCGGCCATGCCGTTTGGCAAAGGACGGCTGCGCCGAGTTAATCGGCGGCAACTTGGCATAGGAAGAGAAGTCTACTCCAATCAAGAAGCCAGCCGCGAAACGCTAGCTAACGCCTAAGGTCTGGAGCTCGCCTTCTGCTCAACGCCATCACAAGGACGGCGTTGAGCAGCGTAACGACGGTTACATCCTGATGTTGCCGTCCTGGACGTGTCGATCTGGTACTCGATTAGCGTATAAACGAAAAAGGATTGCAGTTTTTTCGACACGCCGCCGCTCGAAAAGTTCCATGTTCGCCTTTTGGCAACGGCTGGCTTGGTCACGCGAGCTTCCCGTACGGGGCGGCTATTGCAACCGGTCGCTCTGAAGCTGCCCGCAGCCGCTCGTCGCTAGCCACCGCGCCCGCGCCAAGTGGGATGTCCAAGCCCGACGTGCCCGTTCCGGCTGGCGCTCTGCGTCAATGTTCAAGATGGCTCGTGCCACCTTGCGCCAGTCGAGGCCCATCGCCTCCGACATCAGCAGGACGGCGTAAGTCTGAAAGTGCGCCACGTCATAAGGCGTGACCTCGGCCAACTCGGGTGTTTCATTATCGATCCAGGCCTCCTCCTCCTTTGGGGGCGCGTCGATGTAGCGGCCAATCGACGCCAGGTGCGCCGCAATGTGGAAACGCAGGTGATCGCGGCTCCCGTAGCGCGCATCGATTTCGCCGAGCTTCTTGTACAATCCCCTACGCTTGTCGCGCGGAACATCGGTATCGCCCAGGGAGTAACAACTCGGACCGACGGCGCAGATATCGCAGCCCGTCGCGACCACGTCCTGCACGAATGCGGGAATGTCTTTTTCTTGCATGCGCTTCATTTCAATAGGCCTCTTCTGACTTCACATTTTCTTATCACAGATCACCCAATTTGCAACCCTGCCGTGCAATCTTGCGCGTCACCGCGGTGCGCAAGCACCTTCCCTCTCAGCTGCCCGTGAGCCCCGCGCCGGTCGTGGCGCGGCTCAAAGGCTGCGAATGTGCGGCCGGCGCCGTGCCGGGAGATGGCTGCCCCAAGCGGCGGCTTTTGAAAGAGCCGCCGCCGTGGGCTTGGCTAGATCATTGCGCCGCAAACAGCGGTTGAACGCGCGCCCATTGATCGGCGGTGCGCAAGCCGCCTCGCTGCGTGTAGCTTTCGACCGGGAATTTCATCCAGCGCGGCAGCCAGCTTTCCACCTTCTCGCGGCCGTTCTCCCCGGAAAGAAAATCGCGGATGATCGTCTTTTGCGTCTTCACCTTCTCGGCGACATTGCCGTCCGCGACATGCTTGCCGCCGAGTTCGGCTAGCATGGAATTGGCAATTTCCTTGTCGCGCAACAGCTCGAAGAAGGCGTCGTCCGGTTGCCAGCAAGCGGCGAGGTCGACATTCAGATGACTGCCGAGCGCCTCGATGACGGCGCTGCCGGCTTCAAGCGTCTCGGCCACGACGATGCCAAGGACGCGCAGGACATCGTCGTCGGACAGCGTCAGCAGATGCGCAAACAGGGTTGCCGTGCCGATGTCGCCGCCATTGCCGCCAGCGATTTTGCCATCCTCGTCGGATCGTCCCAGCAGCGCCAGGACCGCACGCCGCTTATTCGCGAAGGCGGCCTCGGCCTTGCAGGCTGCGAGGCTCGCAGCCACGATCTGGTTGGCGGCGCGCTGCGGCTCGGTGCGCACCTGCCACAGGCTTGAGCCGGCGATCGCATGCGCCACCATCAGGCGAAGTGCTGCTGCCGGATGGTCGAGGAGCGCCAAGCGCACGGCGGCATGACGGTGCAGATCGACATAGTTCTGCATCGGTCCGGTGAGTTCGGGCCGCGACGGTTTATCCGGGGTCCCGGCCTCTGCGGCCTCGCCATTGGCGCCGGCGCGGCGGGCTTCCTTGCGCGATAGCCAGCCCTCGTGCACCCGACCTCGCCGCGATGCGAGACTGATATAAGGACCTTGCCGCCCTTCTTCTTCGGCGTCTTTTCGTAATCCCATGCGTGAAAATGCTGACCCGGCTCGAGCACGATCACGTCGCTCCATCCGGCCTCACGATAGGCATCGCGTCTGGCGGCGATGGCCTCGTTCTGCTTGAGCCAGAACAGGTCGGCGTCGGCAAAATAGCTTTCCTCGCCGAACAGATCGGAGACGATCAGGCCGGGATAATCCTCGATGGCAAACAGCGCCACCTTGGTCGAGATCGACTGGCCGCCGAACAGCCATTGCTTCAATTGACAGCCGCGCGGCGCGCGGCTGTCGGGGTCGGCAAAGAGCGCGAGCCAGTCCTTCTCCTGCGCCTTCGAGGCCATGGTGAGATGGCGCACCGTCTCGGCGTCGATTTCCTCGCGGCGATAGGCTTCGCGAATCCTAGAGCGGTTCACGGCTTGGTGGAATCGAAGGGATTCCCGATTTGTCGGTTTTGTGATTCAAGATGCTGGCTGGAGTGGAGGCCAGCATCTGATGACTCGACCTCTTTCCAATGATCTTCGCGAGCGGGTTGTGGCGGCGGTTTTGAGTGGCGAGAGCCGGCGGTCTGCCGCCAAACGGTTCGGCATTTCGGTTTCGGCGGCGGTGAAGCTGTTGCAGCGCTATGGGACGACCGGGTCGGTGGCGCCGGGCAAGATGGGTGGACATCGCAAGAGGGTGCTTGAGCCGCACCGTGCTTTCATCGAGGCGCGTATACGTGAGACGCCACATCTGACGCTGCATGGTCTGAAGGATGAGTTGGCTGGCCGTTGGGTGAAGGTTTCCCACAACGCGGTGTGGCTGTTCCTGCGCCGCGAGGGCCTGAGCTTCAAAAAAAACGCTGTTCGCCCTTGAGCAGGCACGCTCTGATATTGCCCGAAGGCGCCAGCGATGGCGATTGGCAAACTGGTCTCGATCCGCAGCGCCTGGTCTTCATCGATGAGACCTGGATCAAGACCAACATGGCTCCGCTGCGCGGTTGGGGACCGAAGGGCAAGCGGCTGCGCGGCTTGGCTCCGCACGGCCATTGGCGCACGCTGACCTTCCTGGGCGCGTTGCGCTGGGATCGGCTCGCGGCACCCTGCGTCTTCGACGGACCAATCAACGGCCAATGCTTTCGCGCCTATGTAGAACAGCAACTCGTCGCCGTGCTGAAGCCAGGCGACACCGTCGTCATGGACAATCTGGGAAGTCATAAATCGGCGGCCATCAGGCAAATGATCAAGGCCGCCGGCGCCAGGCTTTGGTACCTGCCGCCCTACTCTCCGGACCTCAATCCGATCGAGCAGGCCTTCGCTAAGATCAAACACTGGATGCGCCAGGCTCAGAAACGCACCGTCGAGGACACTTGGCGCCATATCGGCCACCTCGTCGAAACCATCGAGGCTGCCGAGTGCAAGAACTACTTCGCAAACGCCGGATACGCTTCCGTCAAAACGTGAAATGCTCTAGGCAGAAGCTCGCCGAGCGCCAGAATGCGCTTCACCTGATGCTGGGTGAGGCCGAAAGTGGCCGCGATATCGGC
>NZ_JBVVQX010000031.1:0-41355 GCF_055811675.1 Mesorhizobium sp. WSM4808 | reverse complement strand
GTTCATCTGCAAGGCGTGGGCGTCACAACCGGAACGCTTCAAACTCGATCCGCTCCAGCAAATGCCGGGACTAAACAGCTAGAGCACTCCCGCCCTCTAAAGCGATTTTACATCATCCGGAAACTGGGCGCAGATCGAACCACCGAGGCAGAAACGGAGAACGCCAGCTCTGCGGAGTAAGGTACGGACTGCAACAACATTGCGCGACGGCGAAATTCGCCGCCGAAACTACGCTATTGCCGCCGTTTGTACCCTCACTCCCACTCAATCATCAACAGGAATGCTAAATACATGATTCTTCGTGTAAATTTCGTCAACTTCTTCTCAATATACCGTCAAAAATACCGTCGGATTCCTACGCTGTTGAAAAGGCTACAACAATGTAGCCGCTCGTTCGGCATGCACACTTTTGACTGCATCATCTATCGCGAATGTTTCGAGTAGCCCAGCCGGCTCAGTCGCAAGATGTTATGAATCGGACGCGACGGCCATAATCCGCACGACGGCTCCGAACTCAGCGTTCCAGGTACGCTCCGTCGGTGCGGCTTCATTGCAGAGCCCGGGTTTGGCGAACAACGGTTCCGCGTCGTGACGCGCCCCTTACATTTGACCTACATATATGAAAGGCGGATGGTGGGACACTCAGCAGATACCAACAGCATCGTGGCCGGAGAGACACTTCTTGTAGAAGATCACGGTATATCCGTGCAACGTCCCTTCCCCGCGGCTAATATAGCCAGCCGTCTCATAGAGTTTTTGAGCCCCTTCTTGGATTGTGGTCGTCTCGAGCACTATGTATTTGAATCCGAGAGCAACGGCTCGCGATTCCAATTTGCTAAGAATTCTCCTTCCAAGCCCTCGTCGTTGAAAGGCGGGATCGACCCGCATACGTTTGAGCTCTGCGATTTCTTCGTCGACAGGCTGCAATCCGCCCATAGCTGCGAGCTGGATACCAATATGCCCAACCACGAAGTCTCCGCCAGACTCGATATATACTTCTCCGACATTACGCAAATCATCCTCCCACACCCCTTCCGGACCATACACACCAACAGCCTCGGATGCACTCCTATGCAGGTGCCATACATTATCGACATCCCCACGTTCAAACCTACGAAAGACCACGTCGTCTTGAGACATCGACCATCACCTATTGAACGCCGGCGGGGCTGGAGCCGCGCCAGTTTTCACGCAGACAATTGCGCCAGCTAGCTTTGATCCGCCGCCGTTAGCAGCCGTTGTGAAAGCACAGCGGCCATGCTTTCCGACGCCTCAACTCCAGCGATGGGGCGACCTGGTTCAATCGTATGTTTAAAAGCCGTCTTCCGATGCATCCGGGTGAACCGATCCAGCGCATCGACACAGGATGCGTACAGCTCTCGGATTTCAGTGCCTTTCCGCTCCACGACGGGCGAGACGGTTGCTATTTTAGGAAAGGCTGCTTTGCCTTCAAGCCAGCCTGGCCAGACCCCCGCGCGCCTCTTATCTGATGACAACCAGCCAAAGACCGCACCAATGCATCCTCTGGGATAGTATTCTGACAGCCGATAAACATCCCGATAGAATTGCGGTTTTTGGCGGAAGATTTCTTCACCGACGAGTAGTACAGAGACCGCGACAACGCTGGCCGAGAACCGGCCACTTGGAGCCAGCCTATTCTTGAAAGGGTTTTTTCCGTAGAACTCGCGAAATTCGCCAAATAGACCAGGCGACATATAATCATGAAAGCGCGTCAGAATGTAATTCGCCGACTCCAGGCGCTCTAGGCAAGACACTGGCGCGCATCCGCCCTGACCTCGTCACGCAACGCAAGCAGGGTGTCGATTGCAAACTGCAAGTCTCTCTCAATGAGTTGGTGACCCAGGCAAAAATCTCGCTCCTCGACGCCAGCTGAGTCGAGACAATATACGCGCGGATCGCTCTCTACTGGATTGGTAAGGATCATATCTTCATAAGAAAGAACATCTATGCTAGGCTGCCGCTTGCAACTTAAGTCTGCAATACGCCTCAGACGCTCCCCTACCGCTAACTCGGCATCGTCATAGTTAAGTCCCGCAAATGCAGACATCTGGTAAGCAATATTCACGAGATATTGGATGTCTGTCTTGGCGACTCCAAACTCCGACTGGGTCAGATTCAGCAGGTGCGCCTCGTAGTCCTCTCCCGCTAGCATCATGTTAATGCTACGCCCAAGCGCCTTGACCGCTTCAGCTCGCTGTTCACTATTTTTGATCTCCGCGATACGGTGCGGGAGTTGGTCGGCGACAAAATCGCTAACAATGCCAAGCGGGCGTATTCGCAGGCGGTGATTGATGTTGTCAGCTCGGTGAGAGAAGATCCCCCGCACGGCCCGCTGATCTGGCAAGGCCGCGGAATAACTCGGCACGTTCATTTCTTAAGGGCTCCTTTGGGTCTTTCCTGGGAAGTCAAGGCGCGATGGAATTGCGCTCGGCAACATCGCTGTCAGCTTGTTGTGCGTGGCGGAGTTCGATGAGCGGCCCCGCTCGGTGGTTTCCAGACGCGGACAAAGGTTAGGGAATGGACTTATGGTGCAGGTCTGTGGCATCGATTGATCGAATCGAAGTCATTTTAACTCCGGCGTAAGGATTGCGAGACCCCGTGGTCGTGCGAGTCCTTTGCGGCGACCATGCAACCGGCATGCCAACAGAGGTTTTTTGCGGGGCTGCTCTTGAAAGACGGGAAAACATGGCACGACTGCCCCGCCGACAGAATACTCGCGGACTCAGCGTTGGTTTTCGAACAACCCCGTCTGTAACCGCACACGACTGAACTGTAAGACAGTTGTCGAGCACGTGAAAATAGATGCCTCGTGCGCCCTACAGATCACCCCTAAGTAGTAACTAGAAGCGGTGGGGCAGGCCGAGACCTCTCACGACAAAGGCACTCTGTTAGCCTAGGCGCCTGCCGAACGCGTGGGCGACGTTGGCATCAACCGGCGGGCTGATGCGTCGAGGGCAACAAGCGCGCCTGCCGCAACGCTGCCAGATCAGCCGAGCCGGTGCAGAAGCAAGCGACGGCCAACTGGCGGATGACGATCTCGAAATGCGCGACAACCGCCTCGGTGGACACCGTCGCCGCCCGCAGCACGCCGGCCGCCTGCCCGGCGATGTCCGCGCCCAAGCGGATGGCCTTGGCCACGTCGACGCCGTCGCGGATCCCGCCCGACGCGATCAGCTTCACCGCTGGCAGCGCCCGACGTACCACCTGCACGCTGGCCGGGGTCGGAATCCCCCAATTGGCGAACGCCATCGCCACTGCACGATCGGCGGCATCGCGGGCGCGCTCGCCCTCCACCGCGGCCCAACTGGTGCCGCCGACACCGGCGACATCGATCACCGCCACGCCCGCCTCGACGAGCGCAGAAGCCACCGACGCGGACAGGCCGGACCCCACTTCCTTGGCCACGACGGGCACGCCCACGCTGCGCGCGACGCGAGCGATCTGCGCCAAGACTCCGCGCCAGTCGCGGTCGCCCTCCGGCTGTACCGCTTCCTGCAGCGGATTGAGATGGACTATAAGTCCATCGGCCTCCAGCGCATCCACCGCCCGGCGCGCCAGGTCCAGCCCGTCGGCCTCGCGCAGTTGCGCGGCGCCGATATTGGCCAGCAAGGGGATGTCTGGGGCCAGGCGGCGCAACTTGCGCGTCAGCCCCTGAGAGTTGCGGGATTGCAGGCTCACGCGCTGCGAACCGACGCACATGGCGATCCCCAAGGCTTGCGCTGCCTCGCTCAGATGCCGGTTGATCGTCTCGGCGCGCGGCATGCCGCCGGTCATGGAGCTGATCAGCAGCGGCGCGCGCATGGTCTTGCCCAGGAGCGAGGCACGCAGGTCGATCTGCGTCAGGTCCAACTCGGGCAATGCGCAGTGTGCGAAACGGATGTCCTCCCACCCGGCGGCGACCGTGGCCGGCGCCATTCGCGGATCCAGTAGGATGTCAAGATGATCGTCCTTGCGCTGGCTCAGGGCGGTGTCGTTCATGCTCGCTCCATCAGTCGCATCGGGCGACGGCGTTGCGGCGGATCGGACCGATGGCAGCGCGCGCACGCCGCCGCCTCCCGCGCGTTCAGGACGGCCCATGCTGGCCTGCGTCGCTGCTATAGCGGCTAGGCGAGGTCTGGTAGTACTGCGCGCGGATAGCCGCCATGGCCTCGATCAACGGTTCCCATGGCAGGGGTAAGCGTGCTTCCGCCATCACCCGGTGCAGCATGCGCGTATGGCCGGCCAGCTCGTCGTTGAGGAACTCCAACACGGGCATGGCCGGATAGCGCTGCAGTAGCAGGATCGCCGCGTTGTCGGCGTCGCCAGCCGACCTGTCCTTGTCGCGTCCATGCAAATCGTTCTGCAGGCGCCCTATCGCAGAGATGAGCCGCAGGACCTGGCGAAACGCCGGGCGAGAGCGCATGGTCGCCATGTCCAGCCCCCACAACAGCGACAGGCAACACAACACGTTGCTGTAGGCGATCGAATCGATGCCGTTTTGCAGGTACTCGGCGTAGGACCAGCGTTCCGCCCCTGCCGCCTGCGCGTCTCCCCCGCGCAGCGCCGCGCAGTAGCACCGAGTATCGTCGAGAAGCTGAGTATAGTCGCGACGGTCATAGGCGAGCGCGGCCAGCGAAGCGCGCAGCACAGCACAGCCCTCGAATCCGGGGAGCGCGCACGGCACGCCCTGCCCCAGCGCCTGCTCTACCGCGGCGAGTTGCTCCGGCGCGATCAGGCCAAGGTCGTTGCAATCGTCGAGCCAAAACAGCAGCGCCAGTTCGCGATAGAACGCCACGATCAGCGTTTCGTCCTGCGGATCGCGGCCGGTGCGGGCGCTGGTGTCGCGCAGGCTCGGGTGGATTCGCTGCAGGATGTACTGGCCGCCCCTGACCGCTTCCAGGGCATGCTCGTCGGCGAATCCGATCAGGGAACGCCCCCACTCCAGCACCTGGGGCAGCGCGCGTTCGGGCTGGATCATGGCGCCACTCCTCGTCCCTCGGCTAGAACGCGCCGCCCCCAACGAAGCGCCAGCCATAACCCGGCGAGTTCGGCCACGCGCACGACCCGGGTGGGGCAATACAGTTCCTTGCCGATCCACAGCGGCGTCTGCGGCAACACATGCGCCGCATAGCGGGCGAGCATCCACTCCAGCGCTCGCGCCACCGCCTGCGCGATGCGCCGACGCCCTGTCGGCCCTTCGCTCCCGTCCATCACGTGCAACGCGAACAGCGCATAGGCAGTTTCCTCAAACGTGGACGCGTGACCGGCGCCCCAGCCGCCGTCGTGGCGCTGCGCCTGCAGCAGCGCCGCCAGCGCGCGCTCGTCGCGCCAACGGGCCCTGCCTTGCGCCAGCGCAGCGACCGCATGCGCGGTGGGATACAGCCACGAGACGTGCCATTTTTCGTTGTCCCATAGACCGTGCGGATTGCGATTGGCCTCGACGTAGGCGGTGGTGCCGGCGGCGGGCTTTCCCAACATGCGCAACGCATGCAGGGCGTGGATGTTGGTCGACACCGATGCGTTGCGCTCGCCGGGGAAGGTGACGAATAGCTCGCCGATTTCGAAATGGCGCAATGCGTCGACCGACACGTCCCGGCCTCCAAGGCGCAGGACGCACAACGCAACGGCGGTGTCGTCCGCATCGGCCGCGAAGTGCAAGGCCGGACCCAGACCGCGCACGCCCAGGCGGGCGTCGAGCTGCAGGACGATCACGCGCACCGCCTCGGCGAGCGCGGGATGCGCGAACAGCCCGGCCAGATGCAGGGAGTACAGCGACCAGCATGGCTCGAATACATTGATCGGCCAGACGTTGGGAACGACACCTTCTATGCCGCTGCACGTCGCCCGCGATGCAGCCTGCAGATACGCGTCGGCGCGCCCGACCTGCGGCGTGCTCCCCTGTGTCGCGGCGTGCGCACGCCACGCGGCGGTGGCCGCCGGACTGATGCCGATGCTGCCGTCGTCATCCGGGCATGCGGCGGTCGACGAGGTGCCCCAGGCCTCCCAGGAGTGCAGCAACGGATGGCCGCTCGGCAACGTCGCCACCGCACCTAGCTTGACCAGGCGCGCTTGCCGCAACGGCAACAGCGCCGGGTGGCGCGGAAACGCCACGCCGCCCAGCAAGGATGCGGCCTCGCTGCACAACTGCGGAAGAATCAGCTCCGCGCCGATCGGCGCGTCTTCCGGCACCGCATGCGCATAAGGATCGGGCTGGCGCTCGAGGAACCGAGTTGCAGTCTGGACTGCATCGGCAGCCCCGGGAAGAGGATCGGCACGCTGCAATGCCAGCAACGCCGCCCAGGTGGGCGCATGGCGGAACAGCGGGAAGTCCGTGCTTCCCCATCCCCCATCGGCTTGTTGCTGCGCGATGAGCCACGCGTAGGCATCCTGCCGACCGGTGACGTTGCCGTGGAACTGCAGAACTCGCGCCGTGTCGTAGACGGACGGACCGACGCTGCCGCCGTCGCTCATCTCGCTCAGCAGATGGCGCAGTTCGGAAAGGATCTGTTCGGACAGCGCGTTCACGCGGGATGTTCTTTCTGCAGGCGGTTGACGAGAATCAGGTTCGGGCAGACGCCGCGCACCTCGTCGCAGCCGTCGCCCGGCGCATGTGCAGCCCCGGACGGCAGCCCTGCTCCGGCGCGGGGACGCGCGCCAATGCCGGCGCCGGTCCGCCGAATAGGCTTGCGCGCAGCGCGCCGTGCGCCGCGGCCGCGCTGGGCAACCGTTGACCATTGCCGCGGACTCGGACACGGCGCAGCATGCACCGCTGCCGCCGGCCGATCGCTGCGGCACAGGGGCGACTCCATGCGGACGGGCGAGCTCATGCGCAGGGCGTGTGCTGGAAGAGATACGCTTTGGCCCGCTGCAGCATCTGCCCCAACCGTTCCGCACGCGGTCCCAATGGGGCGATGGCCTCCCCGGCGTCGCGCAATAGATCCAGCGCGAACTGGCGCGCTGCCTGCAGGCCCATGATCGAGGCGCAGGTCGGCTTCTGGGCTGCCGCGTCCTTGCCGGGGGTCTTGCCCAGCGTCGCGGTATCCGCTGTCGCGTCGAGAACGTCGTCGACCACCTGCAACGCCAGGCCGAAACAGGCGCTGTAGCGATCGAGCGCACAGTACAGCGCAGCGTGCGGGGCATCCTCCGCGATGGCGCATAGCGCGCCCATGCGTACGGACGCGCGCACTAGCGCTCCGCTCTTCATCCGGTGCATCGCCACGATCCTGTCCAGCTCGACGTCCTTTCCGACCAGCGACAGATCCATGGCTTGACCGCCTGCGGCACCCTCGGCGGACACCGCCTGCGCCAGTTCGCGCACGAGCGCTATACGGTTGTTGCCCGGCGCATCCAACCTCGCCAGGGCCAGAAAGGAGTGCGCCTGCAGCGCATCGCCAACTAGGATCGCAGTGGCTTCGCCGAACTTAACGTGCACGGTCGGAAGGCCGCGGCGAAGCACGTCGTCATCCATCGAGGGCAGGTCGTCGTGGACCAGGCTACAGGCGTGCATCATCTCGATGGCTGCGCCGACGTCGTCGAGCATGTGCGCCGGCGTCTCGGCCAGTGCGCCGGCAGCCAGACAGAGCAAGGCGCGGGTGCGCTTCCCGCCGTGCAAGGTGGCATAGCGCATGGCCGCCATCAACTCGGTCTCACCGTCATTTTCGGCGCAAAGGAGACGCGCCAGCGCCTGTTCGACCCGCTTTGCGCCGTCCTGCATCCAGATCTCCGGCAGCAGCCTGCCGGACGCGCCGCGCGCCTGAGCGCCCAATTCCCCGGGCGCGGAAACGCCAGTTCGGTCGTTGTGTAGCGTGGAACCGGTCTGCATGTTGTTCATAGTCCTTGTACCTGACACGGCCACTGCGAGCTCCGAACCGCCGCGGTATTGCCGGTGTCGCACTGAGTGCAGCGCGCCTTTCCGGCGCCGCTGCCCGCCAGACGGGGCATGCGATGCCAGCTCATGAGAATCCGATGCGGACTGCCATGGACGGATGTGCGGTCGGGTAATAGCGTCGGCCTTTTTCGACACCGCTCAGCAACCGCGGCCTCACCCCGGCCCCGTGCATGGTCAGCGCCAAGGCGATGCAGAACTGCACCATTTCCAGCCATACCAAGTGGTAGCCGATGCAGACGTGTGGGCCGGTACCGAACTGCAGCATGTCCACCGGCCGGATCGGCCCTGTGCGTTGAAGCCACCGCGCCAGCTGGAACTGATCAGGCGACTCGTGCAGCAGCGCCGAGGTCGAGAAATGCAGCAGCGGGATGCACAGATGGGTGCCCGCCGGAATGCGTCGTTGGCCGAGTTGCAATTCCTGCAGCGCGCGACGCGGCAGGAGCGTGGTCGCCGGATGCATGCGCAGCGTCTCGCGGAACAGCGCCTCGGCGACCGGACACTGCGCCAGGTCCGCGTGCCGGGTCGGTACCGCGCCCACGCGTAGCGCCTCCTCGACCAGGGCGTCCCACAGCACAGGCTGCCGAGCCAACTCGATCACCATCCAGGCCATCGTCGAGGCGGTGGTGTCGTGACCGGCAAGCAGCAGCAAGCGGATGTTGGCAACCAGTACGTCATCGGAGAGCACATCGTCACTGCGATCGAAGGCGCTCACCATGTCGTTGATCAACCCGGTGCGCGCGGCATGCGCGCGCGCGTCGCGGACGAACTGGCGCAGCTGCGCATCGATCCAGTCGCGGGCGGCGCGGCCGCGCCGCAAGGGCAGTCCGGGAAGGTCGATCGGGGGCGCGACGATCAACTGCAGCAGTTGCCGGTACTTTCGATGCCATCCCGGCAGATCCTGCGCGGGGATTCCCATGAGGCTGAAGATGAGCTTGAGCATCAGGTCGCCGGTTTCGCGCAGGATGGTTACGTCGCCGCGGTCGCGCCACGCCTGCACCCGCGCTCGGATGACGGGCGCGAACAGGTTGCCGATGCCGGCCTGGGTCAGCCCCTTGGGCAGGAACGCCGCCTTGATCGCATCGCGCGCCTGGCGGTGCGGGCCGCCGTCCTGGGCTACCAACGTTCCGCCAAGCAATTCGGGCGCGATCTCTTCGATCAGCGCCGAGGACACGTCCTTGTGCCGGAGCAGTGCGAACGCATCCGGATCCACGCAGGTCATCAGGTGTCCGGCAGGGCCGAAATCCAACCAGAAGTGGCTGCCCAGCGTCCGTTCCCCGCGCCGCAGCAGGCGCGGCAGGTCGCAGACGATGGCGGGAAGATGCCCGACCAAGGGAAAAGCGCCGGGCATGATTGGAATGTCGTGCCGCAGCCGGTGCCGACGGTCCAGTGGGTTGAGCAGCATGTCCATCAGCAGCGCGGCGCCGCGGCCGCTTCGGGGATGCCGCCGGCAGGCCGCGCTGCGGGGCTGTTGCCACCGTCGGCGAACGTCGGCACATGCGCCAGCATGCCGCCGTCGACGCACATGACCTGGCCGGTAATGAACGCAGCATCTTCGGAGAGCAGGAACGCCACCAGCGCGGCCACGTCCTCGGGGCGGCCGACGCGCGGCAGGAGCTGGTGCCGGCGCAGATGCCATTGCATGCACTCGTCCAGCTTGGCGAGGAGACGCTCGGACATGATGAGACCCGGCGCAACAGCGTTGCAGCGAATCTGCGCATGACCGTACTGGGTGGCGAGCGAGGCCGACAACATGTTCATCGCCGCCTTCGACGCGGCGTAGGACGTCTGCGCGGTGTCACCGCTGAGCCCCTGGCACGACGACATGTTGACGATCGCGCCACCGCCGCGGGCGATCATCCGTGGGATGGCCTGTCGGCAGCAGAGCAGCGTGCCGCGCAGATTGGTCGCCATAGTCTCATCCCAGACCGCCAGGTCCAGGTCGAGGATCGCGCAGTCGCGTGGGGTCAGATGCATAGCGCTGGCGTTGTTCACCAGCAGGTCGACCCCACCGAAGTGCCGCTCGGCCGTCTCGAATAGCGCTGCCACCGCCTCCGCATCGGCGATGTCCGCGGCCAGGGCCAGCGCGTGGCTCGCTTCGGCCGCGATCTGCGCGGCGCAGGCGATGGCCGCCGGGCCATCAATGTCGGCCGCCACCACTCTGCCGCCCTCTCGTGCGATGGCGAGGGCGCATGCCTTGCCGATGCCGGCGCCGGCGCCGGTCACCACGGCCACCTTGCCTTCAAACCGTCCCACCGTGTCCTCCTGAGTTGCCTTGGTTTTCGCGGCGTGCCGCTCAGTCTCCGCCGGAGAAGGCGCAGGGTCGGCGCCGGCGCGCTCGTCATCGCTAGCGTCGCTTTCGATGACCCGAATGGCGGCGACCGGGCACTGGCTGGCCGCGAGCCGCACGGCGGCGTGCAGCGCCTGCGGGACCGTCGCCACGCATGATTCGGCCACTCCGTCCGGTTCGCGCTGACGAAAGGTGCCCGGCAGCGTCAGCGCGCACTGCCCGGTGGTTCCGCACAGATCCTGGTCGACCACGACGCGCATCTCAGCCCCCCTGCGCATGCAGCCGCACCGGCAGCGCGCGGAACGTCCTGAGGAACGCGGAGGGCTCCCTGGTTGGCTGCTCGGCCAATGCCATCGTGGGAAAGCGCGCCTGGATCCGCGGCAGGCTCTCGGCCAACTGCACCCGGGCCAATTGCGCACCGAGGCAGAAGTGGATGCCGTGGCCAAAGCTCAGCATGATCTTCCCGTCGGTCGACATGCCAGGACTGGTGCCGTAGAACCGCGCGGGATCGAAGCGGTCGGGATCGGCGAAGGCGTCCGGGTCGCGATTGCCGGCCGCGATCAGCACGCGCACGTCCGCATTCTTCGGGATTACCACGCCGCCCAGTTCGATGTCGCGTTGGGCGATACGCGGAATGGAGCTGAACATGGCGGGCGCGTCGCAGCGCAGGACCTCTTCGACGAATGCCTTCACTCCCACGGCGTCCCCCTGAAGCCAGTGCCGCTTTTCGGGAAACGCCAGCATCGCCAGGACCCCATGGTCGATGCTCGCAGCAGTGGTGGCGAAGCCGCCCAGCAGCATGCCCCACAGCATGCTGATCAACTCCGCATCCGACAGCGTGTCGGCATCGTCGTCGTGCGCGCCGACTAGCATCGACACGATGTCGTGGCTGGGATCGGTGCGTTTGCGCTGTATGAGGTCGCCGAAGTAGGCCTGCACCCTGGCGCTGGCCGCGTCCGCCGCGGCGAGCTGGGGATCGCTGGCGTGCGGGCTCAGGCCTTCTAGAATGGCGCCGATGCCAGTGGCGAGCCCGAACATGTCGTCCTTGGGCATGCCGAACAGTTCGGCGAAGACCAGCATGGGCAAGGCCAGCGCGAATTCCCGATGCAGGTCCACCGCCTCCCCCCGCTCAAGCGCGGGCGCCATGCAGTCCAGGCGCTCTGCGACGATGCGCGCGATGCTCGGCCGCAGGTTGTCGATCTCGCGCATAGTGAAATCGCGCGAGATCAGCCGGCGCAGACGCGTATGCGTCGGTGGTTCCTTCATCGCTAGCGTGGACGCCAGCAGACTGAGCGACAGGCTGGTCGCCGCACGCGGGAAATAGCGCGCCAGTTCGCCCGGCGCTGGTCCCCGAAACGCATCGCCCGTGGCCTTGAGCACCCAGTAAATATCGACGTGGCGGCTCAACAGAAAGAGGCCCGACGCCGCGCGATGCACCGGATCGTGCTCGCGCAACCACCGCATGAACGGATAGGGGTCGTGGATACACGCTGGCGACGCCAGCTCGGCGAAGGCATCCCCGCATGCTGCCGTGGTTTCTTGCACGTCCATCTTGATTACCTGTTGGCTAGCTGATCTGACCGGCGCGTTCTAGGCGCGCCGGCAAATTGCAGAGAAGATCGCGATTCCGGGCGGCGTCCGCACATCACCAGAGCACCGGGAACTCCTCGAACCCGCCAGTGATGATCTCCTTGCGCAACTTCAGCGCTTCGGGCGCCACGGCCAGGCGCAGCGCGGGAAAGCGCCGAAAGATCGAACCGACCACCACCTTGAGTTCCAGCCTGGCCAGCGCCATGCCAATGCAGTAGTGCGACCCGTGGGAGAACGCCAGGTGGGGGTTTTCGTCGCGTCCGATATCGAAGATTTCCGGGTTATCGAAATGGCGCGGATCGAACGACGTCGCCGGCAGGCCGACGAGCACCTTGCTCTCCGCGGGAATATGCACGCCCGCGATAGTCACGTCGGTCCTCGGATAGCGCATGACGCCGTCCCAGCCCGCGCCCGGCGGGTACATGCGCAGGATTTCCTCCACCGCTTTGTCCACCAGGGATGGATCGCCGACCAGGCGTTCGCGCTGTTGCGGATGGCGGAGCATGGCCAGCAGGCCGAATTCGATCTGCGCAACGGTGCTCTCGTGCCCCGCCACCAGCATGCCCGCAGCCAGGCCGATCGCCTCTTCCTCGGACGCCTTGCCCTGGTCGACCGCCGCGAGCAGATCCGTCAGCAGGTTGTCGCCCGGATCCTGGCGCTTGTCCGACATCTTGCCGCGAATGTAGGCGCGCAGTTCTTCCCAAGCCAAGCGAGACGCGCTGCGCGGACCGCTTTCATGCTGATGCGTCATCACCTCGTCGGACAGTCCGGCGAAAAAAGCGTGATCCTCATAGGGCACGCCAATCAGCGCGCTGATGACCATGGCCGGAAGCGGAAAGGAGAGGTGGCGCTTCAGGTCGGCGGGCTGGGGCTGGGCAGCCAGCGTCTCGAACAACTGCGCGGCGATCGCCTCGACCTGCTGCGCGAGCAGTTTCACCCTGCGGTTGCTGAAGGCCGGCGCCACGATCGTGCGTAACCGGTCGTGCTCGCCCCCCTCGTGCGAGACCAGCCACCCCGGCGAACCGAGAATTACTGAATCCGGAGTGAATGCCGCTGGGGGCATTCCCGCGGGGCGGAACGCCGCATCGGACAGCGCCGCCTTGGCCTCATCGTAGCCTGTCACCCACCAGCCTTCGTGCCCGGACGGGAAGCGCACGCGGTGGATCGGACCGTTGGCGCGTAGCGCCAACATCTCGGGCGAGGGCTCGATGTGATCGACGCGCCACATCGGCAACGTCGGCAGTGGTTTTTGGGACATCGTGGCACTTCAGTCTCTAACCTATGGAAGGGCGAAAGGCGCTGCGGGCAGCCAATGACGCGAGACGGCATGTGGACGTCCGCGGCGTAGCCGACTTATCCTGCGCCTTCGAATTGAGGATAAGGCGAGTGTGGTAGGCCGGCCTTTGAGTCGTAGCCGGCCATCGACATTTCGTTCACAAGGGTCGAAGAGGGCGGCAGCCTGTTTGGCAGCGGCGGTTTCGCCGGGGTTCCCTTTCCATAGAATGCTATCTGATGCGGATTTGACATTTTCGGCGGCTCCGGCTTGCAACGAAGGAGTTTCAAAACTCGTGCCAATTTGGCGACCCAGCAGAGGAAAAAATATTTTACTATTTTCAGTGAGTTAGCCTGAGGCCAGACAGCTCGGCGAAATAGGTCGGTGTCGCGGACCCGACAAAAGGCGACAGAACAGGTCGGAAAGCGCTCACGCCAGACTGGCGACTTCATGAGTTGTCTGTCCCGGAACGATGGCAGGCCGGCTGACCTTTTTGAACCAAGGGCCACCTCTCATGTAGTCATCTGGGGCGAACGAGGCCTGCTCGATGATAACGTCTGCCTCGCGGGACCCATTTCGGATGTCATGCAGATGATCTGCTGAAGGATCGTGTGACTGGCAACGTATCGACGGAGATTCGCTAGCGCGGCCTCTGCTGCAGCGAAGCCGTCGATGAAAATGAGGAATTGGCGAAGGCCATCGTCGAGACGGTCGGCCGAAACTGATCACAGAAGGAGCGGCCTGAGCCGTAAGCGTTTGGGTGAACACGTCGCGCCGGCCTTGAGCTGGGCACGGTTGGGCTTACCGCCCAGCTCTCTCACTTACCTACCGCACAGACCGACCGCTTTTGCGCTTGGCCGGCGCGTGCTCATCGGCCCCTACGCTGTCCTGATTATGAATGACTGCCAACTCGTCCCCCATTGCGGAGATCAAGGCCGCGACGCGGCCGCGCGCGGTAGTTGCGTGAGTTCCTCAATCAGACGCCGGCCTTCCGCGATGGCAATAAAATCGATGCGCTCGTCGACCGGCAGAGGCGGAGCGTTGCGGCTGGTCTCGTTGCCCGGCCAAGCCTTCGAAGAAAAGTGCGATCCCATAACACGATCGTTGCCCGCGGCGAAGGAGCAGGGCAGACGATCAAGTCTGCCGCCTAAAGGGGGCAAGCCCCTACCGCCAATTGGTCAAGATGACCGGGCAAGCCCCCCGGCTATGTCGAGCAGGCGGCAAGGCAGGCGCCAGCGGCGGGTCCAGCCTGCGAACTGGCAGGCCGTGGCCCGCCCCCAGCCGCTGATTGGAGAGATGTTGCAGAAGGAGCGGACTCTGGCTGAAAAGGTAGTGAGGCCGGCGACAGGCTGGTCAGCTTGTTCGAGTCGCATGCCAAGATCATCGCCAGGGCGAACGCCGCAAGCGGCATGTCAGCAATTAATGGGCGTCGCCGGCGAGCTCATTGACGTGATTTTATATTTCTGATTCGTTTCAACTGCGGCTCAGGTCGACACTCTTCACCTGCCGCTCTTCCACGCCGCAGGAATGCAGGGAAATTCACGTTCCTGCCAGCGAGCATGCGCCAGATACTCAAGCGCGATTGCCTGAGAAAGGTAGACGATCTGAGTTGGCTGGATCGCACGCGGGAGGTCGCCCAGTGCGATTCCTAGGGTTTCGGCATACGCTATGACTGTACGGTAGCCCGTGAGGCCTCGCAGGAACACATGCGAGCGCGGGTCAGGCCACAATTGACCAATCTCGTTAAGCATCGAGCGGCAACCATTTACGGGAGCTAACATTTCACGGACGCGCGACCTCGCTTTGGCAATGTAGTCCGCGCGTGTTTTCAAGTGGAGGCGTTCGTAAGTCCAGCGGTGCGCTTTCCATTTCTGATCGGCGACCATTGCCCGCAGGAGTGAAACCGAGCCGCCTTCCAAGATAAGCAACGGCACGTGCTGATCAAATTGCGCTACATGATCGTGCAACAGGGAGTTCGCCTCTGCGGCATAGATCTCTCCAGCAATAACTGGCCTTTGAGCAAGGTAGATTCTACGGGTGAACCGCAGTTCGGCGTTTGAGGGTCGGCCGCTTCCGACAGCGAGTTCGGGATAGCATTGAATTCGGTCTAGAACGAGCACCGGCGCGCCCGTACGCTGAGCGAGCTCGAGGGACGCGGCGGTTTTGCCGGCCGTCGTCGGTCCAATAATGAGATGCAGTCGCGGACTCATGACAGCGCAGCAGCAAGACGATGATTCCGGACGTGCGCAAACGCGTGTTGTAGCCAAGGAGTAGACTCGGAAGGTTTCTCACTCTGATATCGGGAGAGTGTCGGAGGAGGAAGGCAGGTCCAGTCACTTACCTCAGCCGGGTTGCGCGCCGGGATTCCGTTGCATACAGCCACGCACAAATGATCAATTTCGCGCTCGATCAGTCCAGGTTCGACGCGCGCCTCATATTGAAACACGCCGGCTGGCCGCTGTCGGCAATCAAGTCCCATCTCTTCTTCGAGCCGGCGGTGAGCGGCAGTCAAAGTCGCCTCACTTGATCGGGGATGACCGCAGAACATATTATACCAACAACCCGCGAGTGATACTTCACTGCCGCCCGACGCTGCATCAGAATTCCAACCGACCTATTGACCAAAAAATCGACAATGCTCGGTGCAGAAGCCTCTTTTGTTTAGCAGTTACCTTGTCCTCGTCATCGACGAGCACGACTTTTTCCAGCGGGACTTGGAGGAGCCGCTCCCAGCCGGTATCGCAGCCGTGCCCTAGGGCCTCCTCATCTGTTTGCAGATGACTGAACCGAATGAACGAGCGATGACTGGCGCTGCAGCTCGGTACAAGGAAAGAACACGGTTAGGCTATATGGTGTCGAGCTTCGCCGCTCGGGGAAGGATTTCCAATCTGGTGCTTTCATCGTTTGAGCATGGCCGAGATGACATGCCGGACAAGGGGAGCATGTTGGGCGAACCGAAGCCCAGCATGGCGTGCAAGCCGTGCCACCGGTTGCTCGCTCGAGTAGAGACCGACGAGTATATTCGTAGCATGGTAGAGAGGCGCCGCAGACAGGCGCAGCCACCTTTCGTATCTGTGCAGCATGGCGGGATCGGCAATGTCACGGCCGTGGCGCCTTGCAGTTAAGACTGCATCGGCAAGTTGCTTTTGGCTGCTGAGACCGATGTTGAAGCCATGCGCAGTCACCGGATGCATTCCGATAGCAGCGTCCCCGATGAGTGCCGCGCTCGGAGCCTTGAATTTGTGCGCCCACGTGGTGACCAGCGGATAGGTGTGGCGGTTGCTTGCCAATTCCATCTTCCCGAGACGGCCTCGACACCGGTTCGTCAATTCCAAGAGGAACAAATCGTCGTTGAAGGCAAGCAGTCTGTCTGCCTCGCTTGAGGGCAGAGTGAGCAGCAACGAGGACATCCCCTCCCCGACAGGCAACATCGCTATCGTTTGATGATGATCGAACCATTCGGTTGCCACCTGGTGATGGGCGCCCTCATGTCGCACCCGGCAGATCAGCATCGAGTGGCCAAGCCGATTAATGTCGGCGCCGATGCCGAGCAGATCACGCGTGGGCGACAGGCGCGAATCCGCGGCAACAACAAGCCTGGCGCTCAACTGCATGCCGTCAGAAAGCGTTATCACTGCTCCTTTGTGGCTGGTCGTTGCACGGACAACCGGGTGGCCGCACAGCAGAAGTGGATCATCACGCAGCCGAACGACTTTGAACAAGGCATCGCGAATGCGGCAGTTCGGGACCAAGATTCCGAGGGGTTCTCCAGACGCTGTGGGAGCGTCAAAACGCAGTGCGAAAGCGCTCGAACCGTTGAGCACGCGCGCGCCATAAAGCGGCGATTTCTCCGAAGCTGGGATCGTATCCCAAGCGCCGAGCTGGCGAAGGATTCTGATGGAGGCGGAAGTCAGAGCGATTTCGCGGCCATCGAAAGGCGCATTCGCGAGACGGTCGATGGAGTTCTGTTCAACAACTGCCACCTTGAGTTGGCTTTGGGCGAGCGAAGCGGCGAATGAAAGGCCGACCGGCCCGGCTCCCACGACAACAATATCGAAGCTATGGTTAGGGCTGCACATCACCGTACCGCCATGGGTGGATTGTGCAGGGCAGATACAGGTTACGCTCGGACCGGTGCTGTGCGCCGCCTTCGGGCGACTGCGTCGCCCCAAGGCGCAGGGCAGTAAAACCCGAAGCATACCATCGGTTCAATCGCGGACGCGCATGATTGGACCGGTCATAGTTTCTTCGCAGCCAAGCGTAAGGCCAGCCAGCAAGCGAGCTTCTCACAGTGCCGGCTGTTGACGGGCAAAGCGCCACAATCACGCTGCGCACAGGGTCGGCGCGCGTCAGCCCAGACCCACGGAATGATCTGGCCGCCGCCCGCGCTCCCACATCGCCTAATCTGGCTCTGCTCATTCTTCGCGGCCGTTTTGATCGAAAGCGCGCGCGGCTCGTCGAAGCAGCAGAGCCGACCGCTACGGTGAAAAGCCAAAACCGTCGAGACGGTGACACTGGCGACCAAACTCCACTGAGCATTCGTTCTCCCTTGCAGGGCCGATAAACCACGGTGATGAGGAGATAGTCCTGATCTGAATCAGTCAGACGCGTTGGAAGGTAGCGCGGGCTCCCGCTCCACTGGTGATCGCGATCTCGCACTCCCGTACGCCGCGAACTCCGCACGTGCACTGGCAACGCAACCACTGTCTGAGAGAGGCTTTTCACAATCAACGTCAAGTCGGGCCTGGGAATTGCAAGCTGCTGAGCATCCGCACCTTGTTCCAGAACATGGACAGCGGCTTCATTCAGCGTTCCAGATCGTCATCCTGGTCGATGAGGATCCGCTCGGCGGCGCCGTCGAGATCCTGATATTGACCACTGCTCAAGGCCCACACAATGCCAGACAGCCCCAGCGCGCCGAGAAGCAAAGCCACCGGAATGAGATAGACAAGCGTCGTCACGACGGCTGCGCCGATGCATGAATGCCGGAACCAGCGGCTGTCGAAGAAACTCTCGTCATCCGGTTCGGCGCAAAGCCTTGCAGACGCAACGCGTTCCCGATCACAAGCAGCGAAGAAGCGGACATGGCAATCGCTGCGATAAGAGGCGTGGCGTGGCCCAGGATGGCGATCGGCACGGCGACGGCGTTGTAGACGATCGCAATGGCTATGTTCTGGCGGATCAGGTGCCCCGCCTTGCGCGAGACGTCCAGCGCGAGCGGCACTGCCAGAAGACTTTCGCGCAGGAATACGAAGTCGGCCGCATTGCGGCCAACGTCGGCGGCGGTGGCCGGTGCGATCGAGACATGCGCCGCGCTCAGTGCAGGCGTGTCGTTGAGGCCGTCACCAACCATCAGAACCTTGTGTCCGTCCTTGGCCAAGGTCTCGATGCCTTCGACCTTGCCTGACGGCAGCAGGCACGGAGCGAAGTCGTCGACACCCAGCATTTCTGCAACTTCGGCGCATGCGCCCCCAGTATCGCCCGACAGCATCTGCACCGACACCCCGGCGTCGCTCAATCGCTTGATCGCCGCGCCGGCGTCGGCGCGCAGCGCATCCTCGAAATTGAAGGTCGCGACAATGAGCCCGTCTTTTGTCAGCACCGTTCCGCCATAGCCATGTTTGCCTTCGCCGCCGGTCCGGGCCTTCCATCCAGCCCATCCGCGTCGACCTAGCCGCCAGGTGCTTCCGGCGTCGGTGGCTTCGATGCCAAACCCTGGATGCTCAGTGACGGCATCGAATTTGTGTTGCCCGCCAGGAGCGGCAAAGCCGGTTATGGCCTTTGAAAACGGGTGACGCGAATGCGCTGCCATGTCTCCCGCGATTGCCAGCATGGCCGGATCGATCGACGATGCATTGACCAGCCGGGGCTGGCCGAGCGTGAGGGTCCCGGTCTTGTCGAACACTGCTGTATCAATTGTCGCCAGGCGCTCCATGGCCGAACCGTCCTTGACCATGATGCCGTTCTCGAACAGGCGCCGCGCGGCGACCACCTGCACGATCGGCACGGCGAGGCCGAGCGCGCACGGGCAGGTGATGATCAGAACGGCAATGGCGATGGTTGTCGCCCGGTGCCAGTCGCCCGTCGCCGCCATCCAGCCAAGGAAAGTCACGAAGGCGGTGAGATGAACCACCGGAGCATAGAGCGCTGAAACGCGATCGGCGATCCGGCGATAATGCGCGCGGCCGCCCTCTGCGGCTTCCATGAGCCGAACCATTTCCGCCAGAAACGAATCTTTCGCGGCGGCTGTCGCCTCAATCGTCAGCGGGCCGGTCAGGTTGAGGACACCAGCCTGCACGGGCTCGCCTGCTGCAACGCTTCGGGGCGTGCTCTCGCCCGAGACAAGCGAACAGTCCAGATCCGATGCCCCTTGAAAGATTTTACCGTCGACGGGTATCCTTTCGCCGGCAGCAATCAGCAGCTGCATCCCTGGTTCGATCTCGCCAACCGGCAGATAGTCGCGTGCGCCCTCGCCGCGCAGCACCATGGCGCCACGCGCCGCAAGCTGCGATAGGCCTTTCACGGCGGTCCGGGCACGCTCCCGCATGACATGATCCAGCGTGCGGCCGATCAAAAGGAAGAACAGCAGTGATACCGACGCGTCGAAATAGGCGTGATCGCCATGGTTGATCGTCTCGTAGAGGCTCATCGCGTAAGCGAGCGACACCCCAACCGCGATTGGCACGTCCATGTTCATGCGGCCATGGCGCAGTGCATTCCAGGCCGAGCGGAAGAAGATGCCGCCGGCGAAGGCGAGCGCCGGGATGGCAATCAGCGCCGAGACCCAGTGAAACAGGTCGCGGGTAGCCCCTTCGGCGCCGGACCAGACCGAGACCGAAAGCAGCATGATGTTGCCTGCGGCAAAGCCCGCGACAGCAACGGCGCGGATCAGCTCGGCAAGCGTCTTGTCATTTTTATCGATCTCGGCGGCGAACAGATGCGCCTCGTAGCCCAGTCGTCCCAGTGAAGCGACGAAAGGCGGCACCTTGTCTCCACGCCATCGGATCGCGACCCGCTTCGTCGACAGGTTGACACGCGCGCCTTCGACATTATCGAGTTTCGCCAGCGCCGTCTCGATCGTCCGGATGCAGGCTGCGCAATGAACCATCGGCACTGAAAGATCGGTCTGACGAAGATCGTCGCCAAGCGAGCGGCTCGCGAGCCTGATTTCCTGGCTGGATGGCAGCACCGATGCCACGCTGCCCAGGTCCAGCGCCATTTCGGCGCCCGGTGCACAACAGCTCATTGCAGCGCTCCATGGGAGATCATGATCCGGCGGACGTCGCGATACGGTTTATCCAGGCCGGCGTCGGCGTCGATCTCGACGATCCAGACGCCGTCCTTGGGCATATGCTGCGCGGCGAATTCCTGGCCGGAGCCGAGCGCGAGCGTGACAGACTCGTCCTCTTTCTCGTAGGCCGGATGACGAAACAGCACCTTGACGCCATGCAAGGGAACCGGCTTGCCGGCGACGTCGGTGAGGCCATAGCGAACTTCACCCCATGCGATGGTCAGCTTGCCGGTCCAGCCAAGGGCTGCCTGTGCCCGTCCTTCCGTGGCCTTCTTGTTGAATTGCTGGCTCGCCACATAGGTGTTTTCGACGACGAGGCCAGTCCAGCTTGTGCTGGCGAGCGTCGCCATGGTCAAATTGACCGCGATGATCACGCCGAAAAAGGCGAGGATGATGGCCAGCATGTGCCTGCCGGTAAATTCACGAGGCTTTTGTACATTGGCGGTCATCTGGGGGCCTCCGGCGCGTTGAAGGTGGCGGTGTACTCGTTCGATTCGAAGCTGGCTCTGTCCTCGACGCGGAACTTGAAAGTCTGCGCCGGCGCGCGGATCTGGCCCGCGGGCTGGCGCACGAAGACCTTCAGCATTTTCAGGCGGTCGGGTTCGACCGGAATGGCGAATGAGCGGCCTGCCGGGATGTCGTCGCCGACGACGACCATGTCGGCGCCTTCAAGGCCCTGCATGGTGACGACGAGCGTCCGCGGCTCGGGGATCATGTTGAGCAGCTTGACGGTATAGCCATTGCGGATGGAGCCGTCGGACAGCGTGACGAACTGAGGATTGCGATCATGCAATACGTTCAGTTCGAGCCGATCGCGCGTCAGCAGCGAAAAGAGCAGGCCCAGGCCGATCAGCGACCAGATGCCCATGTAGACGTAGGTGCGTGGCCGAAAGATCTTGCGGATGTGAAAATGCGCTAACTTGTCGGAGAACAGGCCATCAGCGGTCCTGACCAGCGGCGGGTTGACTGAACTGGAGCCGCCCGCGGTCGCCAGCATCATGTTGGCGTTGTAATCGGAGAGCGTCGCGTAGGAAATCAGTCCGCGTTCCCTGCCGAGCTTGCCCATGACGCCGTCGCAGGCGTCGATGCAAAGCGCGCAGGTGATGCATTCGAGCTGCTGGCCGTCGCGAATGTCGATCCCCATCGGGCAGACCGCGACACAGGCATTGCAGTCGACGCAGTCGCCGACCGACTGTCCCGCGGCTTGCACCTTCTTGGCATGACGCGAACGCGGTTCGCCGCGCCAGTCATTGTAGGTGACGGTGAGAGAGTTTTCATCGAGCATCGCCGCCTGGATGCGGGGCCACGGGCACATATAGGTGCAGACCTGTTCGCGCATCAGACCGCCGAACGTGTAGGTGGTAGCCGTCAGGACGGCGACGGTGATGTAGGCGACGGGTGCGGCGGTGCCGGTGAAGAGTTCGCCAACCAGCGTCGGCGCATCGGCAAAATAGAAGATCCAGGCGCCGCCGGTCGCCACCCCAATGACCAGCCAGACGGCGTGCTTCGATACGCGCAGCATCAGCTTGCGGGCGGTCCACGGGCCGGCATCGAGTTTCATGCATGCGTTGCGATCACCCTCGATGGCGCGCTCGACGACCAGAAACAGATCGACCCATACCGTCTGCGGACACGCATAGCCGCACCAGGCACGCCCGACAGTCGAGGTAATCAGGAAAAGACCGACGCCGGCCATGACCAGAAGGCCGGCCACATAGTAAAATTCCTGCGGCCAGATCTCGATGAAGAAGAAGTGGAATCGCCGGTTGGCGAGATCGAGGAGCACGGCTTGGTCTGGGGCAAATGGACCTCGATCCCATCGCAACCACGGTGTCAGGTAGTAGATGCCAAGCGTGATCGCCATCACCAGCCATTTGAAGCGGCGAAAGCTGCCTGAGGCGCGCTTGGGGAAGATTTTCTCGCGTCTGGCATAATGCGGCTGGCGCGGATTGGGGGAATTCATGGCCGAGGCTTCGAGCCGTTCTATTCGCGTACTACTGCACACATGCGTCTCCACTCCCAGCCAATGTCCGAAGCGTGCCGCATTGATGATGCGGCGCAGCCGAAATGGTGTCGAGGCCCGGCTCGCGCCGGGCCTCGTCGCTTGGCAGGGGGAGGCCGAGAATAGGGCTTTCCTTCCTATTCTCCGCCGCCAAGCGAATGGACATAGACCGCAAGTTCCTTGACTTTGATCTCGCCGAGACGGCCGACCCAGGCCGGCATGACTCCCTGTTTCGGTGCACGGACCTGCGCGGCGATGGCTGCCTCGCCGGATCCATAGAGCCAGATCGCATCGGTCAGGTCGGGCGCGCCGAGCTCCTTGTTGCCCTTTGCTTTGTCGCCATGACAGCCCACGCAATTTTCAGCAAAGACCTTGGCGCCGGGCTCGATCAGACTTGCGTCCTGGACCTCGCCGGAAAGGCTGGCGACGTAGGCGCTGACCTGAGCGATCTGGTCAGCGGCTATGATGTCGCCAAAGGCAGGCATTTCCGACAGGCGCGTGTCCGGATCGGACGCGAAGCGGATCCCGTGCGTAATTGTCTGCTGGATCTGCTCGGCCTTGCCGCCCCACAGCCAGTCGTCGTCGTTGAGATTGGGAAAGCCCTTGGAACCTTGGGCGCCGGAGCCATGACATTGGACGCAATTGATCTTGAAGGCGGCGCTACCGGCGGCAATGGCGAATTCGCGCAGGGCATCATCCGAGACGATTTCCCAGACACTTTTCGACTCCACCGCCGCGATGTATTTGCCCTTCGCTGCTTCCGCATCCGCGAGCTCGTGCTTGACGTCATTGCGGCTCGAATAGCCGAGAACACCCGTCGTCGCCGAGTGCAGCAGCGGCCATGCCGGATAGGCGATCGTGTAGCCGATCGCCCAGACGATGGTGGCGTAGAAGATGGTGATCCACCAACGCGGAAGCGGGTTGTTCAACTCCCGGATGCCATCCCATTCGTGGCCGGTGGTTGGGACCCCAGAGATTGCATCGATATGCTCGTCGCTCATGATCACTCGTCCTGAAGCGGAATTCGGGCAGCTTCGTCGGCCTGAGCGCGGCTTCCGGGGCGGAGCGCGAAGACACTTGCCCCCGCAAAAAAAAGCGCCATGGCAAGCAGACCCCAGCTATCCGCAAACTCCCGCATCAAATTGTAATCCATGGAAAACACTCCTCAGCGGTAGCCGGCGGCTTCGTCGTAGTTCTTGAAATCGACCAACGTGCCGAGCATCTGCAGATAGGCGACGAGGGCGTCCATTTCAGTGACTTGTTGCGGATTGCCATCGAAGTCGCCCACCTTTGCTTTCGGATAGCGCTTCTCGAGGCCGGAGGTGTCGGCATTCGGGTCAGCCTGCGTTTTCAGATCGGCATTGGCGTTGGCAATCATGTCATCCGAATAGGGGACACCGACGCGCGCATTCGCAACCAGATGTGTCGAGAAGTCCTTCACCTCGATCGGTGCGTCCTTCAGGAAGGCATAGCTCGGCATGACCGATTCCGGCACCACGGAACGCGGATCCGAAAGATGCGCGACATGCCATGCATTGGAGTAGCGGTCACCGACCCGGGCCAGATCTGGCCCCGTCCGCTTCGATCCCCATTGGAAGGGGTGATCGTACATCGACTCGGCTGCCAGGCTGTAGTGGCCATAGCGCTCGACCTCGTCGCGGAACGGCCTGATCATCTGGCTGTGGCAGACATAGCAGCCCTCGCGCACATAGATGTTGCGTCCGGCAAGTTCGAGCGGCGAGTAGGGACGCATGCCTTCCACCTTCTCGATCGTGTTGTCGAGATAGAAGAGGGGTGCGATCTCGACGATGCCGCCGACGGTCACGACAAGAAGGGAGCCTACGAGAAGAAGGGTGGCGTTCTTCTCGATAATGGCATGTTTGTCCATCAAGCCCATTGGTTTGGCTCCCTGGCAGGCTGCAGGACAGGCGCGGCACCCGACATCGGCCTCTCCTCACGCTGGTGGCCGAGGATGGTCATGGCGATATTCCAGGCCATGATCAGGGCGCCGGAGAGGTACATCGCCCCGCCGATGGCGCGCATGACATAGTAGGGGTGCATGGCGGCAACGGTCTCGGCGAAGGAGTAGACCAGGAAGCCCTGCTCGTCGTATTCGCGCCACATCAGGCCCTGCATGATGCCGGACACCCACATGACCGCGGCGTAGACGACGATGCCGAGCGTCGCCAGCCAGAAGTGCCAGGTGACCAGCCGCAGCGAATAGAGCCTGTCGCGGTTCCAGAGCTTCGGAACCATGTAGTAGATCGCGCCGAAAGAAATCATGCCAACCCAGCCGAGCGCGCCGGAGTGCACGTGACCGATGGTCCATTCGGTATAATGCGACAGCGAGTTAACCGCCTTGACAGCCATCACCGGGCCTTCGAAGGTCGACATGCCGTAGAAGGCGACGGCCATCACCATCATGCGGATGATGGGATCTGTGCGGAGCTTGTCCCAGGCGCCGGACAGCGTCATCAGGCCGTTGATCATGCCGCCCCATGACGGCATCCACAGCATGATCGAGAACACCATGCCGAGCGTCTGCGCCCAGTCGGGCAGAGCGGTGAAATGCAGGTGGTGCGGCCCGGCCCAGATGTAGAGGAAGATCAGTGCCCAGAAATGGATGATCGACAGCCGATAGGAATAGACCGGCCGGTTCGCCTGCTTGGGCACGAAGTAATACATCATGCCGAGGAAGCCGGCAGTCAGGAAGAAGCCGACGGCGTTGTGGCCGTACCACCATTGCGTCAGGGCATCCTGGACCCCGGAAAAGGCGGAGTAACTCTTGGAGCCTAGGAGAGAGGCCGGCATCGACAGGTTGTTGATCACGTGCAGCATCGCGATGGTGACGATGAAGGACAGATAGAACCAGTTGGCGACGTAGATGTGCGGTTCCTTGCGCTTCAGGATCGTGCCGAGGAACAGGATGAGATAGGCCACCCAGACGATGGTCAGCCAGATGTCGACATACCATTCGGGTTCGGCGTATTCGCGGCTTTCGGTGATGCCGAGCAGGTAGCCCGTCGCGGCCATGACGATGAAAAGCTGATAGCCCCAGAACACGAACCAGGCGAGATCACCGCCGAACAGGCGGGCGCGACAGGTGCGTTGAACGACGTACAACGACGTGCATAGCAGCGCGTTGCCGCCGAAGGCGAAGACGACGCCGGACGTATGCAGCGGCCGCAAGCGTCCGAAATTGAACCAGGGCTGAATGTTGAGATCGGGATAGGCCAGCTGCAGCGCGATGACCACGCCGACCAGCATGCCGATGACGCCCCAGAACATGGTGGCGATGGCGCCGTAGCGGATCGGATCATCCATATAAGCGGATCGGTCGATCGGAGTTGCCGGCTTGAACTCCGTGTTGCGCAACAAGATCCCGGTGAAGGCAGTAAGGGCAAAAAACAGCACCCACATGTGCTGGCGGAAAGGTCCGTCAATGCCGAAGCCGGCAGCCACCAGGGCTGCAAAAGCAAACAAGCCCACCACGACGATCGCTGTCCCGAATTTCATCGCAACTCCTGATCCCGAATCGGGCGGACGCCCAATCCGCTGTGCATCAATTGCGCAGCTGGCCTCTGCTCGCCCTGATCCATGTCAGGCGCCAGGTTTGTTCGGTAGAATCGAGTTCGCGCAAATCAGAAGGTGGCATACGGAAGCGCGCGACGGGCCTGCCCCGCTCACGACAAGTGGATTGAAGTCGAGCGAACGTCGAGGCGGGCGATATGTCGAGGCGTGCCCTCCGCGACTTGGAAGTACTGCTGCTAGCGTCGCTTGGAACGGCTCGGGAACGACGTAAATGGCGACATCGTCACTACCATTGCGGGTACGAGGACCTCAACGATCAATGCTTCATCGGCGAGCGAAACACTCATGGCGGGTGGCTAGCTTATCCGATAAGGGTCGCGGATGCTCTCGTGTCCATGCTACCGGGGCTCGAAGGCTGCAGCGACCGTTCGAACGCAGCATGTCCTGCCGCGGCTTCGGGGTTGGCGGCGCAGACCCCGCCGCTTGGGGTTATTCAAACTGCCGCGGCCTTCGGCCGCCGCAACGCTGCTCCAGCCGGCCGACGCTCTCCACCATCACATGGCGTTTGTTCTCGATCCGGATCACGCCTTCAGCTCGCAATCGAGTCAGCTGCCGGCTCACGGTCTCATTCGTCAGTCCAAGGAAATCAGAGATGTCGGCACGAGTCAGCGGCAGATCGAAGGACGCCGAGCTGGCAGTCGGATTAACATTGGAATCGATATTCAGGGCGATCATGAGAAGAAAACTCGCCACCTTTTCCGATGCCGTCTTGCGTCCGAGCGTCACCATCCATTCGCGTGCTGCGTCAAGTTCGTCCAGCGTCTGCTTGAGCAGGCGGCGCTCGAGTTCCGGTGAATCCTTCATCATCCGTTCGAGGGCTGGCTTGGGGAACGAACACAGCGTGACAACAGTTGCCGCTTCCGCACTGATCTCACTCTCCACCTTGAAGGGTCGCCCCAGAAAATCCGGTGCAAACTGGAGAGCTACGATCTGCTGGCGCCCGTCCGAAAGGCTCTTCGTCAGCTTCACCACGCCTGAAAGCACATTCGAATAGCTGCCGACAGCCTCGCAGTCGCCGATAAGTTCGACTCCTGGCTCGATCTTATGCCGCGACGAAGTCTTGGCGAGCCAAACCAAACGCTCTGGATCGAGCGCACCGCAAATACCACGACGCCTTCCCTCGCAAGAGCGGCAAAGAACGGGAATGCCGGAACTGTGAATGTCTTGCCGTAATGTCATGCGCTCGCTCTACCCTCTCCCAAGCACCGACAGGATAGCAATCCAGGGTAGAAAAATCCTTGCGGCAGTTTGTCCGAGCTGCACTTGATCGAAATCAGGGCGTTGGCCGGCCAACCAGTCAACAGTTCCAGCTATGCAAACATGGTGACCACGACATGCAGTCGAAAGTAGCTGCCTGGATTGTCGAAAACGTCCCTCGCTACACCAGCTATCCGACGGCACCGCATTTCCATGGGGGCGTCGATGCTGCGGCTTATCGTGGCTGGCTGGAGGCGCTCGGCGGGGACGATGAGATATCGCTCTACGTGCACATCCCATATTGCGACAAACTTTGCTGGTTCTGTGCGTGCCACACAAAGCAGACACGCCACTACGAACCGGTTACTACCTATCTGCGGTCATTGCATGCTGAGATCGCCACCGTCGCCGGTCTTGTCGCAGGCAAGGGCCGCGTGCGTGCTATCCATTTCGGCGGCGGTTCGCCGACGATGCTCAAACCCGAAGATATGGTGGCGTTGGCAACCGTCCTGCGCAACAGCTTCACATTTCTTCCCGGCGCCAAGATCAGCGTCGAAATCGAACCCAACGATATGGACGAAGCCCGCCTCGACGCGCTTGCCGAAATCGGCATGACGAGGGCGAGCCTCGGCGTGCAGGATTTCGATCCGAAGGTGCAAAAGGCCATTAATCGCGAGCAGACCTTCTTGCAGACCAAAACAGTTGTCGACGGCGTTCGGTCCCGCGGCGTCGAATCGGTCAACCTGGACCTGCTCTACGGCTTGCCGCACCAGACCAGGGAGAGAGTCCTGTTTACAGTCATGCAGGCGCTGACGCTGCAGCCGGACCGGATCGCCCTTTTTGGCTACGCCCATGTGCCATGGTTCAAGAAACATCAGACCATGATCGACGAGGCCTGGTTGCCAGGCCCGGAGGAGCGGCTTGCCCAATCGCAACTGGCAGCACGCGCCATCCTCGACCAAGCATACGAAGCAATCGGGCTCGACCATTTCGCCAAACCGAACGATGCGCTGGCCCTGGCGGCGCGCGCCGGGACTCTGCGTCGCAACTTTCAGGGCTATACCGAGGATCGCTGCGAAACTTTAATCGGCCTCGGCCCCTCGTCCATCAGCCAATTCAAGCAAGGCTACGTCCAGAACATGCCTTCAACCGGCGAATATGGCCGCATGGTGGATCAGGGTGGGTTGGCTTCGGTCCGCGGAATTGTTTTTTCCAACGACGACCGCGCTCGCGGCTGGATCATCGAGCGGCTGATGTGCGATTTCGGCTTCTCGGCAGTCGAATTGGTGGAACGCTTCGGCAAAGCCGGCCAGAAGCTCCTTCTCCGGTCGAGTACCGTGGCCCTCGACAACCCCGTCCGATTGCTTGAACTCGATGGCGACCGTTTCGTCGTGCCGGTGGAAAGTCGTCCCTTTGTCAGGAGCGTCGCTGCGAAGTTCGACAAATATCTCGAAAGCGGAAAGGCCAGGCACTCGGTGGCAGTTTGAGCCAGAGTGCGTCGCAGACCGGGCAGGGTCCATCATCGGTGACCTTTCGCCATGCCACGATGTTGTCAGCGCACCCCTCTCGTTGAAGAATCAATGACAAGCACGCAGGGATACGAATCGGATCGGAAAAACCTAAGCTGACGCGCTGCATCCACGCTGCCTCCACACGACGCTGCCGCCTTAATGGTTGTCTTCCCGGTCGAGATCGGCCGCCGCATGATGGCGATGGACCATCGCTTGGCGACAGCTCGGCCTCATATGGATGGACCCGCCGAGCGGGCGGTGCGCCACCATTGCACTTGACCAACTCTCTGCTGCGGTCATTTGGAATCTGAAGCTGGCTGAGACCGCGACTTGCCCGGGACGCTGGCTGTCCCCATACCTTCTTTTCTGGCCTTGGCAAACGCTCGGTCGCCTTCCAGAAATCCCGCCAGCATGAAAGGGATGAGTTCCGCCACCGTTTCAGACTCGCCGTAGGTCTGACGATAGAGCGCAGCATACGCATTGAGTTCTTGGCTCAACTCCGCGCTCACAGTGATGGTGATCTTCAAAGGCGTTCGATCTGGAAGCTTACCAAGTTTCAAGTTGGCCATAATCACTCCCGTTCAACTTTGTACGGCCGCAGCAAAAGGTCCTTGTGCACGATGACGCGCAGCGGCCAGCCTGGTCGGATAGTGATGGTGGGCTGAACATTGAGATTCTTCTCAGTTATGCGCTGGCCGGCTCGACTGACATTCTGCTGGGCGGATTCGCGGATCGCCTTGACCAGATCGCTTTCATTGTCTCCGAGGCTCAATTCGGTGCCCACGCCAAGCAAGGTCGCAAGCGCAACCCCCTTGATCAGCTGCCAGGTGTGGAAATCCACCTTGTCCTCAAGCCCTGCATATCCGGCGCTGTCTGTTGCCGGCAGATTGTCGATTTCGATCGAGGAACCGTCCGGCAGGATTATTCGCTGCCAGACCAGCAATGCGCGCCTTTGCCCAAACGCCACCACGCTGTCATAGGTGCCGATCAGCCGTGAACCTTGTGGAATGAGCAAGATGCTGCCCGTGACTGTGTCTTGGACATTCTCTGTGACCTGCGCGACGACAAGGCCGGGTAGGTCGGAATTGATGCCGGTGATCAGGCTAGCCGCGATCACGCTGCCAGCCATCAGCTGGTAGGGCGAAGCAGACGTCTGCAGCGCATGCGGATTGTAGATCCCGCTTGTGCTCCGCTGACTGACAAAATCCAGCTTGCGCTGTTGGTTGTTCTGATCGCCTTCGGCTGGAGCGACGGAAGCCGATGCGCCTGTCGCTCCCGGTTGCGGAACCGCTTCAGGCCGCTGCTGTACACTCTCCCCGCCGCCGGCGAGATCTGTCGGTCTCGGTCGATTGTCGATTCGGAACAACACTTGCGACTCGCGCGCTTCGATCGCCTGCTGGGCAAGGCGTTGATCCTCGGCGGAGACCTCCTGTCCCGGCGCGATGCCGAGTTGGCGCTGCCGCTCGAGGATGGGGCGGCCGAGATCACCGGGTAGCGGCGGTCCAAGCACCGGGGCCTCAGACTTGACGCCGGAATAATCCCTGGGCAGCCCGTCGAGTCCGTCGGCGGTGGGCTTGTGGTCAGGATGGTAGAGGTCTTCCGCATGCCCTTTGAATCGCAATGCCGGTCCCTGAAGCGCAATCATCATGACGCCCAAAATGGCACCGCATCCGGCGGCAGCGATCGCGACAATCACACCTCGCCTGAAGCGCACAGCCGCGCGGGGTGAGGCGCGCAGCTGGAGCTGGTCGGGATCAAGTTTCGGCGGCGCATTGGAGTGGGACGTATCGGTCATGAGCCTTGTCCCCTCACCTGCCAAAACCGGCAAAGAGTGGCATCCGACGCGGCAATTGCCGACCGTCAATCCTTGTGATGCGCACGACCTGCTGCGGCTTGGCGCCGAGGCGCAGTTCGGCCGCGGCGAACAGGCGATCGACGATGTAGTAGTTGCCGCGCATGCGGTAGTTGACCAGCTGATTGCCGCCGTCGGCCCCGACGATGAAGAGCGGCGGCGCCTCGCCCTGATCGATGCGGCGCGGGAATTCGATATAGACCTTGCTGCCGTCGTCAAAGGCCCGTGTCGGTCTCCAGGGCGGTGTATCGCCGGCTATTGAATAGCGGAATCGGATATTTTCGAGCGCAACATTCGACGCGACCGGCGTAGCAGCCTCGGCCTGAACGTTTCGCCGACGCAGCGCAAGGATCTGGTCTTCGCTGTAAGTCCAAGAGATGGCCGCCATTGCGGTCTTCTCCGTGCTTTGGAGCTGCAAGTGATAGGTGCGTCGATCCGTGGTGATCACCAGATTTGTGGTAAGCTCGGGCGCAAACGGCTTCACCAAAACATGGGTGCGCTGACTGTCAGCGGTGCCACTGACGGTATCGCCTATGACCCACCGGACCGTGTCCCCGGCGGACACGGCTGTCAGCTTCTCGCCCGGCTGCAGAGCGATATCGGTGACGCGCTCCGGCGCGGCAAAGAGCTGATAAAGCGCACCGTCGGTGAAGGGATAGATCTGGACCGCGTTGACATAGCCATACCTGGTTGGCTGTCGGGTTGCGGCCTTGTTGGCATCGGCAACGCGTTCTTCAGGTGAGCGCTTGTCGTCGGCGACCTTGACCGGGTCAGGCTGCAACTGGCCGGGCAGCGGTAGCGGCTTTGGCACCTCGACGATCTTGACCGGTTGCTCCGGCGGCTTCTCGATCGACGCTGCTTTGAAGTCGGCAGCGTCATAGGAAATCTCGGGCGGTGGCACCGGCTTGGATGCGCAGGCCGACAGCACCGCGGCTGAGGCCGACAGGATCAGCGAGGCACGGACCGATGGGGCTCTATTTGTCATTGGCGGGCTCCTTGGGGGAAACGGATGACGGCGCGGCGCTGTCGAGCTCGCGCGACCAATCGATGGCGTTGATGAAGACGCCGAGCGGATTCTTGCGCAGTTGGTCCGTATTGCTTGGCGGCCGGATCATGACCGTGAGGATCGCCGTCCAGCGGGTCGTGCTGACAAGGCTGCCGCGCTCAAATACCTGCTCGGTCCATTTGACCTGGAACGAACTGTCGGAAGCCCGCACCACGCTGGTCACTTGGACGGACACGCTGCGCGTGCCGATCTGACCGAAAGGGTCGTTCGCCTTGGCATATTCGTTGAGGAAGTGCGCGCCGCGGTCGGTGGCAAAGTCATAGGCCGCCAACCAGTTTTGCCGCACCAACACCGGATCGGTGGAAACGGAACGGATATTCTGGATGAAGCGGCCAAGATGCCAGGCGATCTGGGCATCCGTTGGCTCGTAGTCCCGGATTGCCGAGGCTACGGCGCGCGTCTCGCCAAAGCGGTCGACCTCGACGACGTATGGCACAACCCGGCTCTGCATGGACTGCCAAATGAGCCCGCCCGAGAGCCCGGTTGCCAACGCCAGGCAGCCAAGAGCCATCAGCCGCCAATTGCGGGCCTGCACCCGCGATGAGCCGATGCGCTCATCCCACAGGTGGCCCGCCCTCTGGTACGGTGTAATGGGCTCGGGTGTCTTGCCGTAGCGTTGAACGGATCGCTTGAAGAGCATCTAGTCGTCCTTGTCGTTGAGAGAGGGATTGGCGCTACCGCCCGGTCTGTCACCATCACGCACGGCCTGTATGGCGGCGTGGCGGTGGGCTCGCGCAGACTGCTGGGAACGCAGGCGCCTGGCCCAGCCAGGGGCCGCGTCGGCGGTCGAACCCGCAGCACTTTCAGTCATCGACGCGAAAGACGACCCGCCGGTCGCGGTCCATGCGGCTTGGCGCCCGGCATCGGCGCTGCGTCCGAAGGTTCCCGCGGCAGATCGTGCCGCTCGCATCGCGGCGCCACTGGCGGCACCTGCCACGCCCTGCATCCCAGCAGCCACACCGGACAGGCCGGAGTCAGGCGAGGTTGCACGCCCCAACTGCCATGCTGAGGAAGCTGCCGAGCCGATGGTCGTGCCGGCTCGAATTGCGGCAAGCCCGCCATCAGCTGCCACGCGCGCGCCAGCGACCGCGGCACCTCCGGCAACGAGTGATGCACCGGCCGCGGCCGCGGCCGTACCCAGTGCGGCGCCCGCACCAAGCTGCGGGGCGCCGGAGACGAGACCGGATGCTATTCCAGGCCCGAAGATCCCTAGCCCAAGAAGCGCCAACGCGCCCAACACCTGCGACATGGCTGCGGCCAAATCCGGCTCCTTGCCGTGCAGCGCGGAAGCGAACTCGCCGAACAGTGTGGAGCCGATGCCGACGACGACGCCAAGCACCATCACCTTGATGCCCGACGAGATCACGTTGCCGAGCACACGCTCGGCCAGGAACGCCGACCGGTTCCAGAGTGCGAAGGGCACCAGAACGAATCCGGCGAGAGTGGTGAGCTTGAACTCCAGAATGGTGATGAAGAGCTGGATGGAAAGAATGAAGAAGGCGATGATGACCAGGAACCAGGCCACGAGCAGCACGAAAATGGTGAGCGCGTTGCCGAAGATTTCAGGAAAGCCAAGAAGCTGGCTCGCCTGATCGAGCAGCGGCCAGGCGCCCTCAAAGCCTGTGGCGGCAATACGTCCGGGCCGCAGGAGATTGTCGGGGGAAAGATTGTCGGCAGAAGCGTGGATGCCCAGCCCGGCAAAAGAGCGGTATATAATGTCGGCGAGGTTCTTGAAATTGTTCAGGATGAAAGCGAAGACGCCGACATAGAGCACCTTGCGAATAAGGCGGGCGAGAATGTTGGGCTCGCCGGCGAATGCCCAAGCGAGCCCGGCCAACGTTATGTCGATGCCGATCAGCATCGTGGTGAGGAAGGCGACATCGCCCGACAGCAGACCCAACCCGCTTTCGATATAGCGGATGAAAGTCTCCATGAAGCGATCGATGACCCCGAGGTCGTTCATTCCGCCTTCCCCCTCGTGAAAGAACTGGTGATCAGTTGGCGGGATAGGCCGTGCCGGTGCCGAGGAATCGCTTTGTCGTCTGGCGGGCGGCTTCTTCAGACTGCGCCTTGCGAGCCGCGTCCTCCGCCTCAGCGCGAAACTGCGTCGCGAGCAGCGTCTGGATCTGCATCTGCTGCTTGGTTGACAGCGCGATCAGTTGGTTGGTGGCCTGGCTTGCCTCAAGCGCACCGGCAGCACCCTGGCTGCGGTTGACGAGATCAGCAAGCAGGTCGCGATCGCCGCGGACGTTCTCGAGGATCTGCGACTGGACACCCATCGTCTGCCGGAACGCCTGCATGGCGCTCTGCCAGCGCTCGCGCGCTGCGGTTGCCACATCGCTGACCTTGATCGTAGCGTCGTAGCTTTCGGGATATTGATGGCGCCACTGGTCCTGCAGCTTGCCCAGATCAAAACTCAGGCCACTCGCCTGGTCCATGAGGCCGTCGATCCGCTGCAGCGAACCGGTGAGCTGGCCCACCGAAGAAAAATCCAGCCTCTGAAGGTTGCGCGCCATGTTCTGCAGCATGGTCGCCTGGTTCTGGAGCGACTGGATCTGGTTGTTGATCTGCTCCAGCGAGCGCGCCGCCGTCAGCACATTCTGGCTATAGTTCGACGGATCGAAGACAATGAGCGCATAGGCTGGCTGGACATAGTCGGCCATCGGTTTGGCGAGGAGGGAAAGGGTGATCAGGCCGGAAAGGAAACGGCGCCGCATCATGACGATTGCTCCATGTCTGGTTGAGGGAATTGGCGGAGAAGCTCGGCGGCCCACTCGTGACCGCGGGCATTTAGGAAGTGGAAGGCAAAGCCGTCCTGCCCGTGCTCCGACAGGATCCTGTCGATCAGGGTCTGGCTGGCGGGATCGGAGGCACCGCATAGCGCAAGCGCGATGGCGCCCAAGCCCAGGTCGAACAGACGATTGCCGCGGCGCGATTGAAGATAGTAGTGCCGCTTCGGCGTGGCGCGCGCGACCAGTTCGATCTGCCGCTCGTTCAGGCCGAAACGCTCGTAGGCTTCCCGTGCCTGCGGTTCTACGGCACGATCATTGGGAAGAAAAATGCGCTGCGGGCAGCTCTCGATGATAGCCGGTGCGATTGCAGAGCCAGCGATGTCGGCCAGTGACTGCGTGGCGAAAATGACGGAGACGTTCTTCTTGCGCAGTACCTTCAGCCATTCGCGCAGGCGGGCGGCAAAGAGCGGATTGTCGAGATAGAGCCAAGCCTCGTCTAGCATGAGCAAGGTCGGTCGCCCATCGAACCGCGCTTCGAGGCGATGAAAAAGATAGGTGAGCACCGGCAGAACAGCGCCTTGGCTGTGCATCAGCTCTTCGGTCTCGAAGCACTGCACATCCGACAAGGCCAGCCGATCGTCATCCGCGTCGAGCAACCGGCCGAAGGAGCCGTCGAGCGTGTAGGGCATCAATGCGGACTTCAGCGCGTTGGACTGAAGCAAGAGCGACAGGCCGGTGAGTGTGCGTTCCTGTGCCGGCGCGGTTGCAAGACTGGTGAGCGCCGACCAGATTGCCTCTTTCGCCTCTGGGGTGACGGTGACGTTCTCATGAGCGATGAGTCCGGCGATCCATTCGGCCGCCCAGCTGCGGATGGCCGGATCATCAACCTTGCGCAGCGGCTGGAAGGCAAGCGCACCGTGCGCACGCAGCGCGTGGTGCTCTCCACCCATGGCAAGAATTGCGGCGCGGGCTGAATTGCCTTTGTCGAAGACATAGACCTGCGCGCCGGCATAGCGTCGGAACTGCAGCGCGAAGAGGGCAACGAGAACCGACTTGCCGGCACCAGTCGGTCCCACGATCAGCATGTGGCCGACATCGTCGACGTGGGTGGAGAGCCGGAACGGTGTCGACCCGCTGGTTGAGGCGAAGAGAAGCGGCGGGGCCTCTGCCTGGATTGCCTTGGCGAGATGCTCGTTCGCCGCCGGGCCGGCCCACGCCGAGGAAAGCGGCATCAAGTGGGCGAGGTTCAATGTGTGAACGAGCGGCTGGCGCACATTCGCGTAAACATGGCCGGGCAACGAGCCGAGCCAGGCCTCGACCGCATTCACGCCTTCACGGATCGTGGCGAAGCCGAGGCCATTGACGACGCGCTCGACCGCGCGAAGTTTGGCCGCGGCGGCTTGATGGTCCTCGTCCCATACCGTCACCGTCGTCGTCAGATAGCCAAACCCGACATGATCGCCGCCTAACGCCTGGAGTGCGGCGTCGGCATCGAGCGCCTTGTTTTCGGCGTCGCTGTCGACGAGCGGGACAGGTTCACTGGTCACCACCTCGCGCAGGATGGCCGCGATCGATTTGCGCTTGGCAAACCACTGCCGCCGCAGCCGTGTCAGCGTCTTGGCGGCCTCCGTCTTGTCGAGCGGAATGAAGCGTGTCATCCAGCGATAGGCGAAATCCTGGTGGTTGAGCGCGTCGAGAATTCCGGGCCGTGTGACATTCGGAAAACCGAGAATGGTGAGCGTGCACAGATGTTGGTCGCCAAGCATCGGCTCCCATCCGCCAGTAAGCGGCGCATCGACCAGGATGCCGTCGAGATAGATCGGTGTTTCCGGCACGGCGACGGGATGGCGGCTGGTCGAGATCGTGCCGTGGAGGTAAGTCAGCGTCTCGGCATCATCCAGTGCGCGTATTTCGGGCATCAAGCCCGACAGGAGATCCTGCACGCGGCCGGTCTCGTCCCGGAACCGCGCCAGTTCCTGGCGCCACTCTCTCTCGCCTTGTGAATGATGCGAGTCGACGAGAGCGCTTTGCGCCCGCGCCTGGCTATCCGGCGGCGGCATGAACGCCAGCGTCAGGTGGTAGCGGCTCTCGTAGTGCGCGACCTTGCCTTGAAAGGCCGCGCGCCGTTCTTCGTCGACCAACCATGACGCAGCGTCGGGGAAGCGCGAGTCTGGATAGCCCAGCGCCTCGATGCGCTCGGCCTCGAAGAACAATGCCCAGCCAGAGCCGAGACGTCTGAGCGCATTATTGGCTCGCGCGCAGATGCCGATGAGTTCGGCTTCTGTTGCACTCTCGAGATCAGGGCCGCGGAATGCGAATGTGCGCTGGAAGCTGCCGTCCTTGTTGAGCACGATGCCTGGTGCTATCAGTGCGGCCCAAGGCAGATGATCGGCAAGCCGGTCGGCCTTGCCCCGATATTCCGAAAGATTCAGCATGCAAGCCACCCCCTCAGGCGAAGGTGGCGGACGAGCACGCCGGCGAAGTCCGGGTCGCGGCGGGCCACGAAGACAGCCACAGTGTGCCCGCAGATCCACAGCACCAGTCCGGCAATCCACTGCTGCAAGCCAAGCCCGATGGCCGCGGCAACGGTGCCATTGAGGATCGCCACCGCTCGTGGCGCGCCGCCGAGCAGGATCGGTTCGGTCAGTGCCCGGTGAACCGGAACCTCGAAGCCTTCTATGTGCTCTCCGACCAGCATCAGACGAGTGCCCCGCCGCCAAAGGAGAAGAAGGAGAGGAAGAAGCTCGATGCGGCAAAGGCGATCGACAGACCGAAGACAATCTGGATGAGCCTACGGAACCCACCTGCCGTGTCGCCAAAGGCGAGTGTCAGGCCGGTGGTGATGATGATGATGACCGCGATGATCTTGGCGACCGGACCCTGCACCGATTCCAAGATTTGCTGCAGCGGCTGCTCCCAAGGCATGCCGGAGCCGGCGGCGTATGCCGGAAACGTGAGAAGAAACACGAGCGCGGTGGCCCAGAGAAAGCGAAGCTTCTTGCGCATGAAGTGACCTTTCAGAGTTGCTGGAGTTGCGGAAGCGTGAGCTGGGTGACGGCGTAGTCGCCACTGCCGTCGAGGCCAGTGACCTCGGCGATCGCCTCGATGCGGCGCGAGGATCCGCGGCCAGCGATGAAGACGATCAGATCTATTGCCTCGGCGATGAGCCGGCGGGGAACGGCGACCACGGCTTCCTGTGCGAGCTGCTCGATGCGGTAGAGGGCAGACCGCGCCGAGTTGGCATGAACCGTGGCAATGCCACCTGGATGACCGGTGTTCCACGCCTTCAGCATGTCGAGCGCTTCGGCGCCTCTGATCTCGCCGACGATGATGCGATCGGGTCTGAGGCGCAGTGTCGAACGCACGAGATCGGCGAGCGTGACCGAACCCCGCCTCGTCCTCAGGGCAACGCAGTCTTTTGCTGCGCATTGAAGTTCGCGCGTATCCTCGATCAGGATCACCCGCTCGTCGCAGTCGGCGACGACGGCCAGAAGCGCATTGGCAAGGGTTGTCTTGCCCGAGGACGTGCCGCCTGCGATCAGGATGTTGCGCCGTTCGCGGACGGCTCCCTTCAACGCATCGGCCTGCAGCGGCAGCATGACGCGGTCGGCGACATAATCGGCCAGGGTGTAGAGTTTTGCGGCAGGCTTACGAATAGCAAAGCAGGGCGCCAACACCACGGGTGGCAGCAGGCCTTCGAATCGCTCGCCCGACGGCAGTTCGGCGCTGACGATCGGCTTATCCGCATGCGCTTCGGCGCGCACATGGGAAGCGACGAGGCGGACGATCCGCTCCGCCTCGGCAGGATGGATGTGCACGCCTGTGTCGACCAGGCCTTCTCCGAGCCGATCGAGCCGCAGTGCTCCGTCGGGATTGACCATCACCTCGATGATCAATGGATCGGAGAGCGCTTTGGTGATCGCCGGACCCATGGCGGTGCGCAGCATCGCGCTGCGGCGGTGGTCGGCTTCAGGATGAGAGTTCACCCTTCCCCTCCCACGTCATTGTCTTTGCCAAGCGATCGTTTTCCGGACGCGATCTGCCGACCCACCTGCTCGACAAATTTGTCGAAGCGCTCTTGGCCAACGGCCTGCGTTGCCCTGTCCGGGACCGGCGTGTGGGCGTGAAGCGTGATCGAAAAGCGAATGAAGAGCGCCAGGCTCTCCAGCATCATCTCGACGTCGCGCCTGACATAAGCGAGGTCGCGAGAAAGACGGTCGAGCCGTACCCCGTAGCGTTTGTCGAGCTCATTCTCGCCACGGCGTTCGATGAAGGCTTCTACCGCCTTCGCGACAATCGCCGATTTGGTGGTCGAAGGATCACGACTGAGTTTGTCCAGCTTCTCGCTCAGCTCAAACTCAAGCAGAAACTGGTGACGAATGCGGCGGGGCTTCATGTGGCTTGTTCCAGCTGCCAGCGCCGGCGCGCCGGCGACGGGAACAAGCATCCGCCAGATGCCCACGAAAGCTTATCGCCGTTATCTACGCCGAAGTACGCCGTCAGGAAGCGGCGTTCAGAAACCGGGCACGATGTCTTTATCGTCGCCCCTTCCCTCGTTGATGCCATAGGCGCGGGCAGCCGTCGAAATCCGATCCATGACACGCTTGTCGGCGACCGGCTCGCTATCATCGTCAACAGACTTGAAGAGATCGCCCTGGTCAGCTTCTTGAGAAAGCACGACTTGATCTTCTGGCAGAGCTGGATGTCGCTGCTGCTGGACGCCGCCCTCGTCCCCGATCGCCGCGTCGGCAATCTCGTCGCCTGCAGCCAGACGGCTGTCAACGCCGCGGACCTGTCCAGTCCAATCGTCCGGGCGCGAAGCGGGACAGTCGGCGTAAGTGCCGTCCCGCAGCACCGGGGATGGTAGCACGCGTTCCGTGAAATTCCGATCCTGGTAGTAGCGCAGCTTCTGCGCGCGCAATGGCGGCAGCCCTGAAATCAGCACCAGCTCGTCGTTCTGGGGCAGCTGCATCACCTCGCCAGGAGTCAGCAGCGGTCGGGCCGTTTCCTGGCGGCTGACCATGACGTGCGACAGCCAGGGGGCTAGACGATGGCCGGCATAGTTGCGCATGGATCTCAGTTCCGTCGCCGTGCCGAGCGCGTCCGAGATGCGCTTGGCCGTGCGGTCGTCATTTGAGGAAAAGGCAATGCGCACATGGCAGTTGTCGAGAATGGCACTGTTCTCGCCGTAGGCCTTGGATATCTGGTTCAAGGATTGCGCGATCAAGTAAGCGCGAATGCCGTAGCCGGCCATGAAGGCGAGCGCGGTCTCGAAGAAATCTAACCGACCGAGCGCCGGGAATTCGTCGAGCATCATGAGGAGCCGATGTTTGCGACCCTTAGGGTCGCCCTCAAGGCGCTCCGTCAGGCGTCTGCCGATCTGGTTCAGGATCAGTCGCACCAAAGGCTTGGTGCGCGAGATGTCCGATGGCGGCACGACCAGATAGAGCGACATCGGTCGCTCGGCATCCATAAGATCGACAAGGCGCCAGTCGCAGGCCGATGTTGCCGCCGCAACCGTCGGGTCGCGGTAGAGCCCAAGAAACGACATGGCGGTCGATAAAACACCCGAACGCTCGTTCTCCGATTTGTTCAGCACCTCGCGTGCCGCCGAGGCCACCACCGGATGGACCTCAGGCTTGTCGGGCGTGCCCAGGTGGTTGGTGGTCATCATCCGCTGCAGCGTCGCGGAGAAGGAACGTTGCGGGTCCGACAGGAAAGTGGCGACGCGGGCAAGCGTCTTTTCCTCTTCGGCATAGAGAACGTGCAAAACGGCGCCGACGAGGAGGGAATGACTTGTCTTCTCCCAGTGGTTCCGGCGATCCAGCGCACCTTCCGGATCTACCAGGATGTCGGCGATGTTCTGGACGTCGCGGACCTCTTGCGGACCCTTTCGCACCTCGAGCAACGGGTTATAGCGCGCCGACCTGGGATCTGTCGGATTGAAGAGAAGACAATAGGAGAATTTCGACCGCCAGCCGGAGGTCAATTGCCAATTCTCGCCTTTGATATCGTGAATGACGGCCGACCCGGTCCAGGACAGAAGCGTTGGAACAACCAGTCCGACGCCCTTGCCTGATCGTGTTGGGGCAAAGGCCATGACGTGCTCGGGCCCGTCATGTCGCAGATAGCGATCCTTAAGCTTGCCGAGGAAAACGCCGGCCGGTCGAAACAGCCCTGCCCCCTCGATCTCCTGAGTCGTCGCCCACCTCGACGAGCCATAGGTCGTCACCGATCCGAGCTGTCGCGCGCGCCAGAGCGAGCCCGCGATGGCTGCGGCACAGCCCACGAACCCACTGGCGCCGGCGAGCGCACCGGCCTTATCGAAGACCTCGGGCGCATAGGCGTCGAAATGGTACCACCAGTCGAACAGTTTCCACGGCTTGTAGATCGGCCAGCCAGCCACGACAAACCACGGCGTGCCGAGTGGCGGCTGATGACCCAGCATGTGGGCGCACCACTGCGTGGCCGCCCACACGCCGAGCATGACGATTGCGAATACGACGGCGATCTGCCCGATCAGCAACTTCGTGGGCGTCATTGGCTTGCTCCGCTGTTCTGAACGTCGGGGAGCAAGCATCGCGCGGAGCGATGTGAACTGAAATGCACACTACGCACGACCAGGTGCGATGGGGAATGGGCCGGATCGCTCACAGAGCAGCCTTTTACGCGCCTGGAGCCCGCGCCGCAGACTGGGGTCACCGGCCGTGGCCGCCCTCGGCGATCGCGATCTATTCTGTGTTTTTGCTTCGTCTGATCAAAACGCAGGCATGCGTTTAGCGCGAGATACGACCCACAGGCAGCTGAACGGGTCGGCATCTCCTCGACATCCAAGTGGCCGATGACGCGCTTTGCTCCGGCGTGTGTCGTATGGACGGGCCATCACAAATCATTCGACGGTAACCGATTTTGCGAGATTGCGCGGTTGGTCGACATCTTTGCCCATGAAGACAGCCGTGTCGTAGGCAAGAAGCTGTATCGGCAGGGCAAAGATCATTGGCGCGATAATCTCGTCGACGGTCGGCAGCACAATCGTGTGCATCGTTTTGAGTTTCGAAGCAGCGGCCCCTTTCTC
>NZ_JBVVQX010000030.1:0-43920 GCF_055811675.1 Mesorhizobium sp. WSM4808 | reverse complement strand
CCAGATCGACGACCTCTTGCCATGGGCCTACATCCAGGCTCACGAACTCAGCGCAGTGGCCTGAGAACATCGCTTACCGATGAAGCGCGCGGTCTCAGGCCCCGGCCTGGGCTTGCCGAGGACGGGCCTGCCCTTTTTGTCGACGCAGTAGATCAGGATCGGCAGCAGCAGGCCGTGGTTGGGGTTGTTGAGGTCGAGTAGCGATTTCCATTTTTGCTGTTGAGATTGATGGCCGCGTAAAATCCCTGGCACCACGTTCGCGGGTCGATGCCGCCGGTGGGCTTGGTGGCGAATCGGGGCGCATAATCCTGCGGTCTGTCGAAGAGCGTCTCGTTGATCCGGTTGTGGATCCTGGCGACGCTGGCAAACACGGCGTGATCGGCTGCAGAGCCTTTGGCCACGACGTCGCGCCGCAACCCCATGAGCGGGCACATCCAGTCTTGCGGGTCCGCGAACCGCGGCCCGGTGACCGCCGCCGTTACGAAGCCATCCAGCGCCGACATCGCGTCCGCACCAGCGGGCGGGGGTTGGTCTTGACGGCCATCCAGGCCTCCAGCGATGGCGCGCGTTCAATCGCTTCCTCTAAGATGGCCAGCTCGAGCCCGACAATCGTCGCAGCGCGCGTACCAGTGGTCGGGTTCGCCTTCGTCGTGCGGCCAATCGCTCGGCGGGCGGCAGCCCCCGTATCTCTTCCTCGATCTGGTAGATCGCCTGGATACCGGCCATCGCCGTCGTGCTGAGCTCGGTCGGCTGGCTTTCGTGAACGTCGAATATCTTGCGACGCAGATGGGCCAGGCAGGCAGCTTCTCGAATGGCGCCGCCCTTGTAGAGCTGATTGTAGCCACTGAATCCGTCGGCCTGGAGGGTGCCGGCAAATCCGGCGAGCTCGGTCATCACGCTCTCGCCGGCGCGGCCCATGGTGGCGCGATACCAGGCGATCGGCGGCTCCTGCGAACCCGAGTTGCGGTCGTCGGCGACGTAGACCCAGTGCGCGCCCTTGTGTGTCTTGCCGGTGCTGGGCGCCAGGATCGGAAGCCGCGTGTCGTCGGTGTGAATCTTGCTGCGAGTAAGGCCGATCTCACGGATGCGGTTGTAGATCGGATCGAGCAAGGCGACGGCGTAGCCGGCGCTGCGCGCAAGCGTGGATCGCTCGATATCGACACCCTTGGCGGCCATCATCTGTACCTGACGGTAGTAGGGCAGATAATAACCCCACTTCGCCATCATGATATGGGCAAGTGCGGCATAGCTGAGCTTGCCGCGTGCAATGGCCCTGGCTGGCGCCGGCGCCTGGATGATTTTATCGCAGGTCCGGCAGCTGTACTTGGGTCTAATGGTCTCGATCACCTGCCAGGCCTGGGCGGCCAGATCGAGCATCTCCTCGCTATCTTCGCCCATGGCGCGCATGTCGCCACCGCAGCCCGGGCAGCATGCGCAAGAGGGCTCGCGAACGATCCGATTGCGCGGCAGGTTGGGGTTGAGCTTGCGCACCGGCAACACCCGGACCTTGTCGGTGTCAGCAACGATGGGCAGCTCGATGTCGGGCACGTTGGCGGCGAAATCGGTCTCGAGATCTTCGAGTTCGAGCCGCATCTGGCCTAGCTTCTCGGACGAGCGGCCGAAGGCCTTGCGGTTGAAGCGATCGATCCGCAGCTGCAGGCGCTGGATGCGAAGCGCGGCCTCGGCGCGCTCTCTTCGCAGTTGCTCATCCCGTTCGGCAATGGCGGTGTCACGGGCGGAAACGGCCGCCTCCAGAAAGGCGATCCGAGCGATGAAATCAGCGATGGAGGGAGCTTGTTCCGACACCCAAATTACATACCCGAAAGACCTCGTCTACGGAAGCAAAATCTATACAAAATCAATAAGAAACGACCGAAGTTAGCCGGCCAGACGCGGTCGATAAATCTTGTTCGGCCGGCGCCAATCGATCCCGTCCAAAAGTAGCGAAAGCTGTGCCTTGGTGAGCGACACGGTCACCTGATCCTTGGTGGTTGGCCAGGCGAAACACCCATCGGAAAGGCGTTTGTAAAAAGGCAAAACCCCTGGTCGTCATGCGCCAAAATCTTGATGATATGACCCTTGCGTCCACGGAAGCAGAAGATCGCGCCGGAATGCGGGTTGAGCGCGAGCACCTGCTGCACCATCCGCGCCAGGCTGTTGATCCCGCGGCGCATATCGGTCTCACCGCAGCACAAGTAAATCCGGTCGGTCGGCACCAACGTGATCACCTGGTCAACTCCGCCAGTACGATACGCAGCGCCGTCGGATCGATGGTCCCGTCGATCCGCAATCGCGCGCCGTTCGGAAAGGCCACGACGATCCTGCCGGCCGAGTCCGGGCAATCGGCGACGGGACGACGCTCGACCTCGGGCAGATCGTTCACTTCGATCCGCGGGAAAGTTGCCATCGCCCGATCGGCCTCGAGTTCGCCGCCGGCCATCTGCTTGCGCCAGGCATAAAGCTGTGACGGAGCTACGCCGAACGCCTCCGCGACCTCGGTCACCGACGACCCCGCCGCGCTCGCCAGGTCGACCAACGCGCGCTTCTCGGTGCAACTCCACAGCCTTCGTTGCCGCACGCGCCCGGGCAGCGCTGCACAATCTTCGGCCGGCGCGCCGCCGCTGATCTCGGCGACCATATCGCCCCTCGCATGTTCCAATGTCATGGCGCGAAAGCTCCATGTTTATCAGCCTTTGCAAGGTGCCTTGGCGCACCGCTTACGGCGCGTCCGCTGTCGGCTCGCACCTGGCGGCAGTGGCAGAGCCGCGGACGTGCTCGCTTCCACCGTCGACGGCTGCTCCATAGCCAGATACTTCATTCGCCAAGCGTCCACTTAATCTAAGCGGACACTAACGCCTCAAGGTACGCGTCAGTAGGCGGCCTTCGTCGTATGCATACGAACTGTCCGCCGAAGCGCAGGTTAGCAATCCTGCGCGACCGTAAGCCTCCGGTGAGGGCCGCGGCCCCTCGCGATCTTCAGCGTGTCTGGCTGCGGCTCTTCTCGAAGCCGGCCTTGCCGAGAGCACGGCGTCTGGCGAGCTTTCCGATCCGGGGTTGGATTTCCTCATCAGCGGCATGTTCGGGATCGAACGGGCGGCCGTGCCAGCGTTTGAGTTCGCGATGCTGCTCGTGCTTTGGATCGGCGATGGCGTCGAGGAACAGTTCGAAGTCGGGGATGCCGCCGACATGGTCCTCGGGCGGAGCGCGGCCTGCGCCGTCAAATGTAACGGGGATACTCGGCAGCTGGATCGGCGCTGGCGATCTCCTCGATTGTGACCGTGTGCCGCCAGTCGTCGCCGAAGTCGTAGGTGTAGGCCAATTGCGTGATGCCGCGATCGACCAGCGTGCCGAGCCGCGTGGTCTTCGCCGAGTAGGTTTTGTCGCGCAGGCTATCCCATTCGGGATCGGGGATAGCGTAGCGCTTTCCGTCGGCCCGGAACTCGAACAGGTGATAGTCGTCGAACCGCACGGCCGCTTGAATGACGTCGTGCAAGGCGTTGAGCGTTGCCGTCAGCGGCACCTCGGCGCGCCGCCAGATGGCGGGCTGCCAGTCATCGAGCTGGATCCTGATGCGGGCGATACGATCGGCGTGGCTCATGCCGCCAATCTTGCAGATTGCGCCGTCCAGTTCCACGGCAGGAGTTCGGACAGCCGGCTCTGCGGCGTGTCGGCGATGCGGGCGAGCACGTCGGCGAGCCAGGCCTGAGGATCGACGTCGTTGAGCTTTGCCGTGCCAATCAGGGTGTACATGACGGCAGCGCGCTCGGCGCCACGGTCCGAACCGGCGAAGAGCCACGCCTTGCGGCGCCCGCTCGGCAGCATTGTTCGTCAGGCAGACGCGCCCGTCATCAAGGAAGCGCGTGAAGCCGGACCAGCGTTTGAGCATGTAGTCGATCGCCTGGGCGACCGGGGCGTGGCGCGAGAGTTTTGCTCGCTCGCCGCGCATCCAGTCTTCCAGTTCGGCGACGAGCAGCGCCCTCCTATCTGACCTGACGGCGAGGCGCTGTTCTGCGGCCAGTCCATTGATATCGCGCTCGATGTCGAACAGGAGATCAATGCGTTTGACGGCTTCGAAGGCGATCGGCGAGATCGGCGGCGCGGTCTTTCCCCGACGCGCATTGGCGGCGATGTCCGCGAGCACGAAGAACTTGCGCCGCGCATGTGCCTTATCTTGTGCAACGGATAATGCAGAGCGTTTTTGATCAGATCGCCGCGCCGGCCGCGGAAGACGAACAGGTGACCATTGTGCGGATCACGCTTCAGCGTCTCCTGCACCACCAGCGCCAAGCCCGGAAAGCCCTTCCTCATGTCATGTCGGTGTGGCCGGTCGCCAGCCACACCCGCACGCCGCTTGGAACCGGAATCATCTGGACCCAAGCGAGTCCAGAACGCGCCGCAGCGCCTCGACATCGACATCGACATCGACATCGACATCACGATCTACCCGGACCCGCTGCCCACCGCCAAGCTCGATCTCGATGATGCCGCTCTTACGGCGACGTCGACCGGGAGACACCGATGGCGTCGGCGCCTCAACAGCTGGCGCGGCAACAGCAGCAGCGATCTCGACGGGATCAATTGCGATGAAGCGGCATCGACCCTATCGCGCAGGTCCTTGCGCCATCGAAAGAGCTGGCTGACGTGAATGCCTGCCGATCGCGCGACTTCCGAGGTCGAGGTTCCAGGTTCGAAGGAGGCCGCGACCAGACGCTCCTTCTTCTCCAGCGACCAGCGCCGGCGCCTCTCAACCGACGTGATCACCTCAACCCGCGGCATCGTCATAGAGCTACTCCTAGGATTATCCCTAGGACTTCCGACGTTCGCCCTCAGCCTACAAGGCGGCATTCACCGGAGGAGTACGCGCGACCCGGTATGCCGTCCGGGTAAATCGTCGGAATCCGCACGGGTGCCAAGCGCACCAAATCGATCTGAGATTCTCGTTGACAGCGAACAGCGAGAGAGTTACAGATGGAACATCGTTCCACCTATATCGGCTCGGCCGACATAAGGCTAAGAGTTAACAGGTCCGAACAACTAAGCCTCTAGGTTGCTTAAGATGGTGCACGGTCTAACCACTGATGACTCCCTTTCGCGACGGAGCAGCGTCACCTCACTGCCGTGGATGACGCCAATTTTATGGTTCGCTGCCCTGTTCGTTATCTGGGAAGTGTCTTTAGATGTGGTAGGAATTTCTGACTATTTGGTGCCGAGGCCCTCACAGATATTTGCGCGGATAATTCATGAAAGCGGATTTATTTGGCCCAACTTGCTGGATAGCTTGTTGTTGATCGGCATCGGTTTTACAATCGGCGCAGCAGTAGCGATCCCACTGGCCTTCATCATTTCAGTGAGTCCCTTTCTCGAGCGTAGCTTGTATCCTCTGATCTTGCTTTTCCAAATCGCGCCCAAAATCGCGTTCTTGCCGCTTCTAATAATCTGGTTGGGTTTCGGGCACACCTCGGCCATCACGCTGACGGTTATGTTCGTAGTATTCCCCATTTTGGTCGACAGCCTTGCCGGTTTCAAATCGGTCGACCGGGATATTTTCTATATCTCCCGCTCCATGGGTGCCAGCTGGTGGCAAACGCTCTTCCTGATCCGGCTGCCTGCGGCCTTGCCTCACATTTTTTCAGGAGTCAAGGTAAGCATCGTTCTGTCGGTCACGTCGGTTATTATCGCTGAATACATAGGATCAAACAACGGTATAGGGTATTTGGTCCTGCGCGCTGTACGCGTGAGCGATATACCCTTGGTATTCGCGCTGCTATTCTGCGCTGCGTTGGTTGGAATAGTTCTCAACTACGGAATTCGTTACGCCGAAAGTGCGTTGATGCCTTGGGTGCGCCACTTGGAAAGACCTTAAAGCTGATAAAAAAGGGGAATGAAATGAACTATGCGCATGGACGTATTCTGAAGAAAGCTGGCCGAGTTCTGTTGATCGCTGCGATTTCGTTGGGATCAAGCAGCTCGCTATCGGTTGCGGCTGATAAGATGAAACTGACTTTTAACTGGACTGCCGACGAGGGCGACCTCGGGTTCATCCTGGCGAAGAAGCTTGGATTTTACGAGAAGGCCGGCATCGACATTGAGTTCGAAGAGGGCAGGGGATCCTCGATCACCTCCCAACTTGTGGCGACCGGTCAAACTGATGTCGGCTATGCTGATGCTCCTGCTGCCTTGAGCGTCGCCGCGAAAGGAGCAAACTTTAGGATAATCGCGCCTATTCTTGAGGGTAACACTTCCGCTGCGATCTCTCTCAAGGAGGCGGGCATCACCTCTATGAAAGACATGAAAGGCAAGAAAATAGCCGTATGCAACGGATGTTCGCAGGCAGCGCTTTTGGAGCCGCTTCTAAAGGCCAACGGCCTTGAACGGTCCGATTTGGAGGTCATCAATGTTGACGGGGCGGCATTCATCGGACTCCTAACCGAAAAGCAAGTTGACGTGGTTCTGTCCGATCCCGGCAGCATTAGTGCTCCGCTTCGGGACCGTGGAATCGATACCACCGCCATCATGTACCGTGACAATGGTGTTCCTACCATCGGTCTCAGCCTGATTGCACGACAGGACAAGCTGGAGGCAAATCCCGATCTCTACAAGCGGTTCCTCGATGCCACGCTCAAAGGATGGGATGCTGCCCGCCAAGATCCGGATGCCGCAGCGGATGCTCTCCTTGAAATGTACCCTAAAGCTAATAGTAAGGACGCGATTCTGTGGTCGGCGAAAACGCTTATCATCCCCGCACTCTGTATCCAGGGCGCTAAAACTTTGGGTGACGTGCCAGAGGCAAACTGGAATTTGAACTACGAGCTTTTGACCAAGTACCTTGAGCTACCAACGACAAAGCCGATCGCTGAATACTATACCCGTGATTATCTCCCGGCCAACGCACCATCGTGCCCCTAGCAATACAACACGAGCGTCCGCGTAGACGCGCGGACGCTCACATCAGCCACGGCGGTTGTGATAAGGAACGCAGATGAACTCACTCGTGCCCCGGCTCACCACGATGCGAATATGGGCTCTGGCTGACCCTGTGATGACTTGGTTTCTGCCGGTGGTGACGATAGCTCTCTTTGGTCTCACTTGGGAATACGCCAGCCGGCTTTTCTCAATTCCCGAATTTCTCCTGCCCACGCCGACAGCCATCATCAGCAGACTGCTCCACGATTGGCCCGAGATGTGGACGCACTTTGGTTTCACAGCCTCGATGGTCATACAAGGCTTCGCGTTGGCGGCGTTCGTAGCTATCCCCTTGGCCCTGCTCATTGCAACCTTCCCCGCGCTTGAGCGCGGGCTATACCCAGTGTTGGCATTTTCCGAGATGATACCGAAAACCATCATCGCCCCGGTGTTGATCGTCTGGTTTGGGATAGGGGTAGGTTCGAAGGTTGGGTTGACAGCACTGTTGACCTTCTTTCCAATCCTGGTCGACACCGTTTCGGGTCTGCGGGCCATAAATCCTCAACTGTACGATATCACCCGCTCGATGGGCGCTACTCGTTGGCAGACCTTCATACGTGTGCAGGTGCCAGCGGCACTCCCTTTCATATTCTCGGGCATGAAAATTGCCAGCGTTTACGCCGTAGGCGGGGAGCTCTTGGCCGAATTCATTGGCGCAACGCGCGGGCTTGGGTATCTGATTATCCAGGCGTCTACCTTCATGGATCTCGAAGGAATGTTTGCGTCGATCGTTGCTGTCACGGTTCAGGGTCTCATCTTTTTTTATGCACTCGCGGCCCTTGAGCATGTTTTCACACCCTGGACCCGCATCAAACGCTGATCAAAGCAAAACCCAATGTTACAAAACAGGGGACGGTTCATGCACGTTGTGAAACTGAAAACCGCTATGGAAGATGCTGCCGGCACAGGCGCCTCAATTACAGCAACCGGGCTTACAAAAGTATTTCATGTTCCTGGAGGAACAGTCCCGGCGGTGGGGCCGATCGACTTGCATCTCAAAAGAGGCGAATTTGTCAGTGTAATTGGTCCGTCGGGCTGTGGCAAGAGCACCACCATGCTCATGGTAGCTGGCTTGCTTCAGCGCTCGTCCGGAACGGTCGCGATAGACGACAAGCCGCTTGCTGGACCAATTACCGACATCGGAATCGTGTTCCAGAATCATCTGCTGCTCGAGTTTCGCACTGCGATGGCCAATGTCATGCTGCAGCAGCAGATACGCGGCCTCAACAAACAGCGGGTTCGTGAGGATGCCGAAGTGCTATTCACGAAATTGGGTTTGAAGGGCGCTCAGGATCGCTATCCTGCGCAGTTGTCTGGTGGAATGCGCCAGCGTGTCTCGATCGCGCGTGCATTGGTGCATCAGCCGTCGATGCTTCTTATGGACGAGCCGTTTGGCGCGCTTGACGCGATCAGTCGCACTCAGATTAGGCACGATCTAGAGCTGTTGTGGCTGGAAAAGCGAATGACCGTAATGTTCATAACCCACTCAATTGATGAAGCAATTGGGCTGTCCGATAGAGTCCTTGTCATGTCGCAGTCGCCGGGGCGGATCGTCGATGAGATCGTGATAGACCTGCCGCGTCCGCGGCCAGCGCATCTCGGTGAATATCCGCAGTTCACCGAATATGCGAACCGTATTTACTCAACATTCGAGAAGCTCGGCGTTTATCGATTTTAGCCACGCGGGTTTGAACTGCGCTGTCTGAACCTATTCTGTTTGGTTACCCAGTTGTCTAAGGGGCCATAGTTCAGCGAGCTTAGCGGCGGCCCTCACAACGGCCGCCGCCGTTTTCTCGTGGTGTTCCACGGCCAGTCGCGAGCTAGGGCCAGCGACGCTCACTGTGCCGACTGTGGCTCCTCCAGTTAAGGAGATCGGTGCCGCAATTGCGACCACACCAGATTCAGCCTCCTCATCAGAGATTGCCCAGCCGCGTTTTCGGGTAAGCTTTAACTCTTCCATGAAATCTTCCACTGACGAAATCGTGCCGTTTTGGCCCTCGTCGCCGCCGCTGATAGCAATGCGAAGCGCGTCCTTGGAGTTCAATGTTGAGAGATATGCCTTTCCGTTTGCGGTGGTCGCCAAGCGAACGCGAGCGACCATTTCCGGCTGATATTTTAGTCCATTCTTGGCACCTTGAACTTGTGATATCCAGGTCAACGTCTCTCCCTGAACAACCGCCATTCTGACGAGCTCGGAGCTATCTGTGGCAAGCTCCTCAAGCACGGGCTGGCAAACGTCGGTAAGCCGCGTCGCTGTTAAGAACCGCTGTCCTAGAATAGCAAGACGCAGAGACAGCTTGTAGAAACCCGTAACTTGCTCCTGTTCTACCCAGCCGATTTCGCATAACACGTTTAGCATCCGGTGAGCGGCGCTTTTCTGGAGGTCCAGTTTCTCCGCTATCTCGCCCAAGCGCATTGCTGAAGCTTCATTTGCAAGCAGTTCGATGACAGCAAAACACCGCTCGACGAGGGAATTGACAACTCTCACTAGGTGGCTCCGTTCCATCAAGAACGTCATTCTAGCACCCTGGACTCCTGCGTTCAAGCGAGGCGCTTGAAGTTATCTAGGATGCGCAGATGGACACGGCTGGCGAAATTTGTTACGTCGTTCTAGATAGAACGACGTTACATGCAGTAAGGAGTTTCTACGTCATGGCAAGCCAGGCTGAGTACGATGTAGTTGTAATTGGCGGCGGGCACAACGGGTTGGCAACAGCCGGGTATCTCTCCCGTGCGGGCATTAAGACGGTAGTGCTCGAACGGCGCGGTATAGTAGGCGGCGCGGCCGTGACCGAAGAGTTTCATCCTGGTTTTCGCAACTCCGTCTGCTCGTACGTCGTGGGCCTCCTCCATCCAAAGGTTATTAAGGACCTCCAACTTAACGAATACGGGTTAGACATTATCGAAAGGACTGGAACGACATTTCTGCCGCTGCCAGCCGGCGACTCAATGTTTATCTCGCCGAAGATTGAAGATACAGAACGCGAAATCAGGCGCTTTTCTGCCCAGGATGCCGAACGTTATCGTGCATTTCACGAAGAACTCCAATCGGCCGCGGACGTTATCCGAGACACGTTGTTGGAGACACCGCCCAACCTCGCTGGTGGCTTTGGTGACTTATTGTCGGTAATTAAAATGGGCAATCGCTTCCGGAAACTGGACCGGACGAAGCAGCGGAGCTTCATTGATCTGATGACGATGAGTATCGGCGACTACCTGGACGAGTGGTTCGAAGGGGATCCGTTAAAGGGTCATCTGAGCTGGGATAGTATTGTAGGCAATATGGTCAGCCCATATCACCCGGGCTCCGCCTATGTTCTAATCCACCACGTGATTGGAGAGACGCACGGCAAGAAGGGCGTCTGGGGGCACGCGCGGGGCGGTATGGGCGTTATAACGCAAGCAATGGCCCGCTCGGCTGAAGCGACAGGGGCTGAGATTCGAGTCAACTCGCCGGTTCGCGAAGTTATCGTAGAGAAGGGTATTGCGCGTGGTGTTGTGCTCAGCGATGGAAGCATCGTGCGGGCGAAGGCCGTCGCCGCCAACGTGGGGCCGAAGTTACTGTACCTGAAGCTGATCGATCGCTCCGCGCTCGATTCTGATTTCCTCCGCCAGATGGAGGGGTGGCGGTGCCGTTCAGGTACCTTCCGGATGAATGTGGCCTTGTCGGAACTCCCGCGTTTCCACGGTTTGGATCGGATTTCGCATGTTGCCCAGCCGCTGAACGGTGGGATCCATATCTGCCCGTCGCTTGATTATCTTGAGCGGGCATATGACGACGCAAAAAGGGGTGCCTGGTCCAAGGATCCGCTGGTGTCCATGATAATTCCGAGCCTATGCGACGATAGTCTCGCGCCGGAAGGTCGACATGTTGCAAGCCTGTTCTGCCAGCACTTCAATCCTCAGCTTGCGGACGGTCAGACATGGGACGATGTCAGAGAGATCGTGGCCGACCACATAATAGCGACGGTGAACCGATATGCACCTAACTTCACCTCAAGCATCCTGGGCCGCCAGGTGCTCAGTCCTCTCGATCTTGAGCGCGAATTCGGGCTCGTGGGGGGCGACATCTTCCATGGAGCACTTCAACTCGACCAACTCTGGGCTCTGCGCCCAGCCGCCGGATACGCTCAATATCGGGGTCCGCTGCGCAATCTTTACATGTGTGGATCCGGCTCGCATCCCGGCGGAGGTGTTACAGGCGTACCAGGCCATAACGCGGCGAGAGAAATCATCAAGGATTTCAGAAAACGAAAGTTGGCCGCGTACTAAAGAGGAAACGGCGAACTGATTTAGGAACTCGCCCGCGTTGGCACGAAGTCTGCAGCTTCCGAGGCGCGCTGAAAGTCGTCCGAGCCGTGCAAATGGAAGGAGGCCCGGCTGATGTGAACTGACCCCGAAAGTTGGACACAACCTTCGGGCATGTTGCACGTCCAGACTGTCAAATTGCACGCCGATTCCCCGCCTCAGGGTCAAAATTAAAATTGCGCGCCGAAACCCAGGGAAACCAATCAGAGCCGCATAGCGGCTTAACAAACAGAATGGCGTCCAGGGATGGCAGTACCAGTGTCAGCATTCCAGCTGATGAAGAACTTCTTCGCCACGCCCAAGTCCGAGCTCTTCGATCCGTCGGCAAGCAGCCAGGTGATCATTTCCGGCGTGTAATGGCCGTCGCCTCGCTCGTGCCAGAACAGGCCGGAGCGCGCGCCCCGTGATCCACCGGCACGCCGCCGCGCATCGATGTAGGCCCGAAGCTCGACTACAACGCTGTCGGGTAGCGGCAGAATCCGGGTCTTGAAGAACTTTGGTCTGCCGGATGGTTATCGTACCGTCCTGCAGGTCGACGTCACCAAGATCGAGACGGGCAAGCTCGCCGCGCCGTAAGCCTGCGCAATAAGCCAGCAGCAGGATCGTGTACATGCTCCGCGGTCGAAGCGGCACCCGTGGCGACGGATACGCACGTGCGACGTCGAGCATCCGTCGCATGTCGGCAGGCGAGTAGATATGGGGCTTTCGCCATTGCCTGGCGGCCTGCTTCCTCGGTCTCGGGTCCGGTCGCCGCTCAGGCATCGACGGGTCGCGGTGACGAAGGATTTTCGCCAAGACGCGCTTGAGCTTTTCGCATTCCTACGCGTGGTAACGCGTGCCATTCGTTGCCGCCCATCGATCGATCATGGCGCTCAGCGGTTCGGTTTCCGGTCCCGGATGCGACTGCAGGAACCGGTCGACGCAAGAGCAACAGGGGCTGCGAAGTGTATTTGTATCCTCTGCGCCGCATCATCGCGACATGCTCGGCCATCATTTTCTCAGTACGCTGCCGAACGGCCTAGGCTGGCGCAGTTCGGCAAGAGCCTGTTCCGGATCCCGCGACGCCAATGCCCGCCAGATCGGCATGCTCTGCTTGATATTGCACTCATCGCTCAGAGCGGCGACGGGATTGCGTTCGATCGCGCCGATTTCCACCAGGCGTTCGAGGAACCGGTCAATGATGCGGGTGCGGTGCAAGAGCGTGGATGCCGCCCGGCGAATGGCTGATTCTCGTAGCCAGGCCAGCAGCACTTCTTGACCGAGTGCCTCGTAACGTTCGGCGACATCCTGGAAGCCATGCAAGACCTGCCGATAACAGGTTCGGCTTTTCATGCTGCGCAGATCAAGGCTCGCGACATAGCGGCCGATGTTCGCGCGGTCGGGATCGGGCCAGCGGGCGGTCATGCCAGCACCTCCATGCCCGGCACGTCAAGCGCGATAGTCCTGAGGTCCTCGGTAGCAAGCTTGAGGTAGGGAGCCGTCGATCCTGTCGAACGGTGTCCCAGGAGGTCGCCGATGACCTTTTGAGGCACCGCTGCGGCGCGGCCCGCAGCATTTCGACCGCGTGCGCATGACGGAAGATATGAGGTCCACCCTTACCAGGCGGTTGGACGCCAGCGTCACGGAGCCGCCGGCGAACCACGCTGTAAAGCTTGTCGAGCTTGCGATAGGGCGCGCGCGTGCGGATGAAGATCTCCCTGGCATCGGTCACGGGCCGTCCGGAACGCAGATAGGCGAGCACCGCTTCGCCGACCGGCTCAAGCAGGGGCAGGAATGTGGTGGCTCGCGTCTTGTAGTGTCGAACATGGATGGCTTCCGTTCGTCAATCGATGTCCTCGATCCGTGGATGGCGGATCTCTCCAGACCGTAGACCGTAGGCTGCAAGGAGTTGCAGGATCGCATGGTCTCGCAACCCCGCCGATGTCTTGTCCTTCTTGGCACTCTCCAGCACAGCGGCTATCTGGCCGCGGTCCAGAACTGACGGTATTCCTTCGTATGCATAAAGCGTCGGGGCTATGACGTGCCCTGACAGGTCCATCGTGACGCGACCTGTGATGTGGAGATAACGCAGCAGCGAGCGAAGCCGCTCTGCTACAGCCTTCAGTGAGCAGCGCGTCAGTTTCGGCGCGCGCAAATCCATATAGCGGTCAACGTCATTAATGCTGAGGCCCGTCCACCCGTCGATGCCGCTATCGGTCTGCCAGGCAAGGAAGTTCCGTGCTTCCCACATCAACGCTGCGACGCTGGAGCAAGCCAACCCGCGTTCCTCACGCAGCCAAATTTCGTATTCGTCGCAAGTTGCAAATCGGGCCACATCGCCCGCGCAGATAGGCTCGATAGCTGGTGGCCATTGACCGTGAGCAAGCCGCAACAGGGCATGAGTTCCGGAGCGCGGAACCTCGTGCCAACGCGCGCTGGGACGTCGACAACGCTCCTTTTCGAACATTACGATTGCGTGCTGCAGGTATTGCTCTACCTGCACGTCGATCACGTCCGCGATCAAGATACCCCGCTGCCCCAGATAATCGAGAAACCCAGATGCGTAGGTGCAGTAGCTCCTCGCCACGACCGGGCTGTATCGCTGACTGAGAAGCGAGGAATTGAGTGCGGCAATAGTTCGTGACGGCTATCCGGCATTGGCTGGTCCTCTGTTGGTCGACCCGCAGAGGTTCGGCACGGAATAATGCAAAGCAAGCCGATCCGAAAACGGCGAAAATCCGCCGATCAAGCCGCAACGCCAAGCTAAAAACGCTCTGCATAATCACGAGGTCCCCATAATGCGGAGGAGCACGCAGAACGGCGGGTGGCGAAAGCGCGCTGAGGTGGATCGCGACGGTGAGCTAAAAACGTGTTGGACTAAGCCGCCGGCACGGGTGGCCGCTATGGGCATTCAATTGACGCCGTGCCCATGAACAGGCATGGCGCGGGCGCGGATGCGGTCGTGGACGCCGCGATTGGAAGGGGTCGCGTGCGCCGAAGCGGCACGGATATGGGTTTCGGCAAAGTGAGGACCGGCGTCGCCCCCTGCCGGCAGAGGCAGCCGGGGGTGACGGCGCGCACCTTCGCGGGACCGGTTCGGTTTTCTGGCCGAACGGCTCGTGCGATGCGGTGACGGCGAAAGCGGATCGGTTCTTTCATGACGTATCCCAGTATGGCGGGGGTCCAGTGGCACCGTCGAAGATTTCGATGATGATCATCTGTCCTTGACGACAGGCGGGGCATTGCCTGAGGGAATGACCGGTGAGATCCTCGTAGCGGTCGCGATAGTCCTTTGCGGGTCGGCTGTCCGACGGCTCGGGAACCGGCATGCCGAGCAGGTCGCGGCAGTGGGCGAGCTTTTGCGCCCGGTAGCGATTGCCAGAAAACCGTAGTAGCGGATGCGATGGAAGCCCTCGGGCAGGACGTGCAACAAGAAGCGGCGAATGAACTCGTCGGACGCAACGGTCATGACCTTCTGCCGATTGCCGTGCCGTTAGTCTTTCCAGCGGAAACGCACGGCGTTGTCCTCGATGTCGATGAGGCGATTGTTGGAAATGGCGACGCGGTGCGTATAGCGGCCGTCGTAGTCGAGGACCTGCTCCGGTCCGGCGAAGGGCGCCTTGGCAAAGACGACCCACTCAGCCCTTCGTAGCGGCACCAAATAACGCAGGAAGCGTCGCGCTCGCTCAGGTGCTGCAATCCAGAGAAGAACTTCAACCGGCCGGCGTCGAAGGCTTTCCGAAGATGTTCCAGAAACAATCGTCGGAACAGCCGCGAGAGAACCCGGACGGGCAAGAGGAAGCCGGGCTTGCAGGCGATCCACCGATGGCCGGCGCGAGACAAGCCTCCGCCGGTGACGACGCAGTGCAGATGCGGATGATGAAGCAGGTTCTGGCCCCAGGTGTGCAGCACGGCGAAGAAACCGATCTCGGCGCCCAGGTGCTTGGGATCGCCGGCGATGATGCGCAGGGTCTCGGCGGTGGCGCGGAAGAGCAGGCCGTAGGCGAGTGCCTTGTTCTGATAGGCAATGGCGGCAATGGGCTCCGGCAGCGTGAAGACGACGTGAAAGTACTGGGTGTCGAGAAGCTCGGCGCGACGATCCTCCAGCCATTGTGCGCGGGCCAGCGATTGGCAGCGGGGGCAATGCCTGTCGCGGCAGCTGTTGAAGGCGATGCGCCGGTGGCCGCATTGATCGCATGCTTCGACGTGCCCGCCGAGCGCGGCGGTCCGACACAGTTCGATCGCCGTCATGACGCGGCGCTGGGCGGTCGACAGCGACGCATCATGCTGGGCGGGATAGGCTTCGCCGTAGCAGCGGAAGATATCCGCCACTTCCGGCCCCGAGCGGGCCATTGCCGCGCCGCTCAGAAGTATTGCAGCTTGGCGGGCGGCGGCACGGTGGGCGCCGGACGCGGCAAGAGCTCGAAGGGACTCGATGTGGCGCAGACCTTGTTGGTGGCAATCCGCAGGTAATGGGCGGTGGTCGCGAGGCTGCGGTGACCGAGCAGCAGTTGAATGGTGCGCACGTCGGCGCCGGCCTCCAACAGATGCACGGCGAAGGCGTGCCGCAAATTGTGTGGCGTGACCGGTTTGGACAATCCGGAGAGGTCGCGCGCTTTCGCGCAGGCTTGTCCCACCGCATCCCTGGTGATCGGCTGGCCGGCGCGATCGCCGGGGAAGAGCCACACCTTTGGCCGCCGCATCTTCCAATAGTCGCGCAGAATCTCGAGCAGCTTGGCGACAGCATCACATAGCGGTCCTCCTGACCTTTGCCCTGCTCGATGCGGATGACCATTCTCTGGCTGTCGATGTTCGTAGGCTTCAGGTGCACTGCTTCCGAGATGCGCAAGCCGGCGGCATAGCAGGTGGTCAGTATGGCGTGGTGTTTGACGTCGAGGACGCAACCGAGGAACCGCTGAACTTCCTCAGGACTGAGGATGATCGGCAACTTCTGCGGCTTCTTGGGAACCGGCAGGACCTCTTCAGGCGCCCAGTCCCTTTCGAGCGTCACACTGTAGAGAAAGCGCAGCGCCGCAATGGCGGTGTGGATTGAGCCGGGCGACAGCTTCTTCTCGTTGGTCAGATAGACCTGATAGGTCCGAAGATCCTCTCGCTCGAGCAAGTCCGGCGACTTGCTGAAGTGGAGGGCGAATAGCGACACCTGTTGCAGATACGACAGCTGGGTGTTGAGCGCGAAGTTGCGCACCTCCATGTCTTCGCTCATGCGCTAGCGGAGTTGGGTCATGACAAGCTCCTTTGTCCGATGGAATGGGCTGCAAGCAGCCACCCCATGCTGACGCAGTCGGAGCTTGTTGTGGACACATCACCAGCGCGACAGACGACGCCATCAGATCACGCGGTCGGCACACACCCTTGCCGCTCCGCGGTCGCGGAGCGGGTTAGTCCAATGCCGATTAAGCTGCGTAAGCCACGGGACTTCGATAAGAACGGCCGCGCTCGCTCGGCATAGTATTCTGCCGTCCTTGCAACAACGCAAAGGAGAGCAAATGACCAGCACCATTAATCTCTACAGCCGCCAGCTATGGCAACGATTTGTGGATCTTTCGAGACAATGTCGATGCTTACACCCAGGTAACGTTTTCGCACGTGCGATATGCAAACCAGCCGGGCCGAGGTGATTGCCAAGCCGACACCGTCTCTGTTAGCCTTGGAGGATGGTGCCTCTTTGGCCTGTTGCCGGCGCGAACAGCCCCGAGATTCGTCGCCCACCGGCCGAAAGCATCTTCATTTCGGCGAAATCCGTAGACCACCTCAGTAAGACCCAGCTTTGGACCGGACCATTACAAGCAGTTGCTGAATTTCTGTTGGGCTGTGTCATGCGTTTTCCTCAGCCGTAAATTTCAGTGCGGATTGACCGGCAGTGCGTCTCGGATAGAAGGTCAGATAGGGTCGCGGAGAGCTGCGCCACGGCCCGCCAGCCGGCCTGAGGTGAACGCCCAGCCCAGATGGTGACCGTGGCCTTCGAGGATAATGCCTCCTTGGCCTGTTGCTCCGGCCGCGAATAGCCCCGGGATTGGTCGCCCACCCTCCGAAAGCACCTCCATTTTCGGCGAAATGCGTAACCCCCCCTCAGTTAAGACCCAGCTCCGGACCGGACCCAGTGCTATGAACGGCGGCTCGAGCAACCCGCGGCATCCTTGCCGTGGGCTGCGATTGTAATCTGCTACCGATTTTTCGAGCGCTGTTGGCGAGACGGCAATTTTTTTTGCTAGTGCAACAAGCGAGTTCGCGCTGTGATAGATGTCTTTCCGGTTGCGCCTATAGTCAGGGAGATAGGCATAAGCGACACCTGGCGCCGTCGAGATGTAGTTTGGCCACGCGCTGAATGCTTTTGCTAATTGGCCGTCCAAGATTATGTGGGCTTCTTTGCCCTTCTGCAGAGGAACCACTAGATGTGGTTCTCCACATTCATCGGTGAACCTCACACCATCCTTGTTCACCAGAATCGCGCCGCTTTCGTATAATTTGCGTTGCGGCTCAAGAACAGTTGTCAGGAACATCATGATAAAGGGGCGGATCAGAGAAGGGGGCAATTTCGCCATTGCCCACCGCATCGTTAATGCGAGGAAGCGACTGGGTGGCAGCATGGTCATCACATTGGTTTTTGGGGGCACAAATCTGAGCTGGGGACCGCTCACGATATCGCCATTCACGATTTCGCCGCCGACATCGAGCCCCAGTTGGATTGCGTCTCCGGTGCTCGTTTTCACCAGCGCGTCAACCTGAGCGATCACATCACCCGCATATTCCCTTTTCATTTCGCTGTTGGCGCTGAAATCGCCGCCCGCAAGTACAACGCCGCGCCGGGCCAAGAAACGCTGCGATGAGCCATTTGCGTCGGCTTCCAGCCCGATGATCTTCCCTTGGTCAGTAATAAGGCGCCGAACGCGATGGTTGAACCGGACGTCGACCCCCAGTTGGCGAGTCCTGCGATATAGCGCATGGGCATACGCGCGCGAGTTAGGCAGGACGTTGTGCATCCGCGGAACGCGGTGAGGGGGTTCCGGCATCGGCCCGAAAAAGACAACTCCCATATTCAAAAGTTTCCGCAACGTTTCGGGTACGTTGTCGACGAAGGCTTGGCGCAACTCGGGATTGTCACGGAGCAAAAGCTTGCCATGAAAAAGAGCCATGTCCTCGAAATGAGCGTCCGGTGTATCGGTTACGCCGATGGCTGCCTGCATGGGTGAAGCGCTGGACGAGAGTGAACCGATTGCCCAATTGGTGGTGCCACCCGGGCTAGGGTTCTTCTCAAGCACGAGCACGCGGCTTCCCATCTCCGCAGCCTCGATAGCCGCAAAGAGTCCCGATCCCCCACCACCGACTACAATCACGTCCGCCGTAATTTCGCCCTTCGTCCCATTATCCCGCCGGCCCATTTTCACCTCCAAAGTCTAAACTTCAAAAAATACCCCTGCAACCCGGTTGACCCTCACCGCAGAAGCAGATAATTCCTGATAGAACATTGTTCCAATTAGTATGTCATGTCAGAGCTTGCAAGCAAATTGTCCGATCAACTCACCCACAGCCTGGTGACTGCGCATAGTACCGGTGGCCGAGTATCTGCGCCGCTACCCGACCTGCTAGCCCTGACGCGGGTGCAAGCATTGCGCATGCAAAGCGAAGTCGCCAAGTTGCAACCGCCTGTTGTCGGCTGGAAGGTGGCCGCCCTAGCCGACGGAGACGTTATTTCGGCTCCGATTGTACATCGCCGTTTCGCCCGGAGCCCGGCCATCCTCACGCCAGCTGTGTACGGACATGGCGGTGTAGAGTGCGAGATTGCATTTAGGTTTTCCAGGCAGCCGGCAGCAGGCGCTTCGGGTATCAGCGAAGCGGCTGTCTTCGACGCGATCGACGGCGCTTGCGCCGCAATAGAGGTCGTCGACACTCGATGGGACTTGCCTGCGCCTATACCCCGCAACGCCATGGTCGCGGATCTCTTGTCGAATGGCGCCCTCGTGGTCGGCAGCTTCAAAAACGATTGGCAGAGCGTTTCGTTTCGTGATCTCTCGGCGCAACTGACTATCAACGGGCATACGGTCTCCCGCACAAAGGGCGGTCATTCAGACGGCAACCTCATTAGCTTGCTGACAATGCTTGCAAATGACCTTCTGACACGCGGTGAGCATCTCAAAGCGGGCGATGTCGTCACCACGGGCAGTTTCACAGGCTTTCATACGGCGAGGCCGGGCGACGTTGTGCAGGCGCTATTCGAAGGGTTCGCCTCTGTCTCAGTGACGTTCAGCCCTTTACAGGATTCTGGAGAAAACAATGCTTTGTGGTAATGGCATAATAGCCATTTGGAATGGAATTGCGGATGAAGGGCGCCTCAATTTTTATCAATGGCATATTCATGAGCACATGCCAGAACGCACAGCTATCCCGGGCTTTTTGCGCGGACGGCGATACCGGGCGGCTGACGACGATACCCATCCAGAATTTTTCACCCTGTATGAGGTGGAAGAGTTCGAGGTGATTACCGGGCCAGAATATGCCCAAAGACTTAACAACCCGACGGTATGGACGCGAAAGGCCACTTCCCACTTCCTGAATACCTCTCGCGGGCTGGCCAGAGTGCTGAGCTCGAAGGGGCCAGGACCCGGCGGGGTACTCGCTACAGTGCGCTTCAAATCGTCGGCTGGTCGCGAAGGCGAAATAGCCGAGAATTTGACACGCTTGATCAATGGCTTCTTGGAATACCCCCTAATCACAGGCGTCCACCTCGGCAAAGCAGATGAAGATGCAACCGGGGTTCGCACTGCCGAGCATGAGGGAAGGAGCGATTACGACCCACCTCCCAACTGGTTTATTCTCCTTGAGGCGTGCGCACTCGATGCTTTGAAGGAACCGGTTCGGGCGATCCTTGCCCACGATGCTGTACGAGATCCACAGGTGGGTCGATACCTGCACGAATATACCAGACTGAAGACTGATAGTTCGGCTGGCTAATGACGGGATGCCTACATGAAACTTCTGAGATATGGAGCCCCAGGCTCAGAGCGCCCAGGGCTGATAGATGCCCGCGGGATAATCCGTGACTTGAGTGGTATCGTTGCTGACATCGACCGACTGACATTAACCCGAAAAGGACTCGCCGAATTACGCGCGCTGGATCCCTCTGCCCTACCAGTGGTGGACCAGGGTGTTCGTTTGGGACCGCCTGTCGCACATGTTCGTCATTTCATCGCGGTTGGACTGAATTACACCGATCACGCTCTGGAAACGGACACGCCAATCCCCGCCGAGCCCGTCATCTTTTCAAAGGCACCATCATGCATTGTCGGTCCAGACGACGATATCGTGATGCCCCGAGACTCGCAGAGGCTCGACTGGGAAGTAGAAGTGGCTGTGGTTATCGGAGATCGCGCGTTCGAAATACCGGAAGAACATTCGCTTTCCGTGGTCGCTGGATATCTCCTATGCCACGACGTTTCGGAGCGTGAATTCCAGATCCATCGAGGAGGGCAGTGGATCAAAGGGAAGTCTGCCCCGAGTTTCGGGCCACTAGGTCCCTGGCTGGTCACCCCGGATGAAATAATGGATCCGCAGAATATCAAGCTCTGGCTGTCGGTAAATGGGGAGCAGCGACAATCTGGATCGACCGCAAAAATGATCTTCCCGTTCAAGCACCTCATTTCATACATCTCGAAGTTTATGGCGCTTGAACCTGGTGACGTCATTACAACCGGCACACCCCATGGCGTGGGACTGGGCATGAAGCCGCCGACGTTTCTTAAGGTTGGTGACGTTGTCGAGCTCGGCGCAGACGGGTTAGGGCGGCAAAGGCAAACCGTCGTGAAACACTTGGCAGCTGGCTGAAGCCCCTTTCTGCGGCCGGCCGATCCAACGGATGTATCCGGAACTGAGTGCGTGCGAAGCGGATTGTACCTGGCATGTCCATCGTCAGCGCAGCGTCGTTAGCAGATGATCACAGGACTGTAATGGCTACGGCATGGGATTTTGAGACCGACTATTGCGTTGCCGGGGCCGGGTCCGCCGGGAGCGTCGTCGCAAGTCGCTTATCCGAAGATGACAATTCCGTATTGTTGTTGGAGGCAGGGCCCCGCGACTGGAATCCGTTCATACACATTCCTGCTGGATATTTCTATCTGCTCAAAGATCGCCGTTTCAACTGGATGTACGAAACCGAGGCTAGCCCACATATATTCGGCAGACGTATTGCTGCTCCCGCAGGAAGAGGATTAGGGGGAAGTAGCTCTATCAATGGCATCTTATTTACGCGAGGGCAGGCGGCTGAATATGACTGGTGGGCAAGTGAGTTTGGATGCCACGGTTGGGATTATGCAGGATTACTTCCATATTTCAGAAAGGCAGAGAGCTTCGAAGGCGATGGGTCTCAATTTCGCGGCAGCTTCGGTCCCGTAAAGGTCGCTTCGTTCCGTACGATACACCCGCTTGCACGGGATTTTGTCGAGGCTGCGACTCAGGCCGGATATAGCAAGGTTGTCGACATGAATGCCCCAGATAGAACTGGGGCGAGTCTCTTCCAACAGAATCGCAACGGACGTTTCAGGGCCAGCACCGCGTCAGCATATCTTCGGCCAGCTCAAAAAAAGGCGCGCAACCTACGGATCGAGACAAACGCGATCTGCGCTCGGATTCTCTTCGCCGGAAAGCAGGTGGACGGCCTTGAGTTCGTGCAGAACGGCCGCGTCAGACGTGTAAGGATACGGCGCGAGCTGATCGTCTCATGTGGCACCCTCCGCTCACCGCAGTTGCTACAGCTGAGCGGGATTGGAAGCCCGGAGCATCTCAGGCAGATTGGTGTCCCTGTCGTTCACGCCTTGCCGGCAGTTGGCCAAAACTTCCGTGACCAATTCATTGTCAGAATGTCTCACCGTACGAGTGGAATCCTGACCATCAATGAGATGAATAATGCCCTGACCATTGCGAAAGAAACAGTGAATTATCTCGTCAAGAATAGCGGGCTCCTCACGCTAGGCGCAAGTATGGCCTCGTTGTTTTGCAGGAGCTCACCAAAGGCGATATTCGACGACCTACAACTCATGTTTGCGCCGGTGAGTTTCTCACCGTCTAGTCCAGGAATTCTGGAGCGCGAAGGCGGGATGACGATCGGAGTGTTCGTTACCTGTCCCGACAGTGCGGGTACCGTGCTGGCTCGAAACTCAAATCCGCAAGAGCCGCCGGCTATCAGTCCAAACTATCTCAGTGCGCCGACTGACTGGCCACGGCTTCTGGTCGGATTACGCACCGCTCGGCAGGTATTTGAGATGGACGCCCTGAAGAGATGGAGCATTGGAGAAACGGTGCCGGGCCCCAGCGTGATCACCGAAGAAGAGCTTCTGGACTTCGCACGACGCGTTGGAACCACCGCCGCCCACTATACTGGGACGTGCCGAATGGGCTCAGATGAGAGCAGCGTAACGGACACGTCGCTGCGGGTACGCGGCGTATCCGGGCTGAGGGTTGTCGACAATTCAGTATTCCCGCGACCATTATCAGGCGGAATGAACGCTAGCGCGATTGCTGTCGCTGAACGGGCGGCGGATCTCATACGCGGCCGCCTCACCTCACCGTAATTGATCGATAAGTTTCCATCCGATCAGTTGACATTAGCCAAATACACTATTAGAACAGTGTTCTAGGAAGAATATCGTAGCTTTTAAGGGCCCTCGATCAGGGCTTAGCGAAAAGGTTGGAAGTGATGGCGAACTGGACTGGCGTTTTTCCGGCAGTGACGACTAAGCTGAATGAGAGAGGTGATTTAGATCTTCCCGCAACACAAAGCAGCATTGACCGACTGATCCGAAGTGGCGTCTCCGGTATTATTGTTCTTCCTATGTTGGGGGAGAATGCCTCTCTGACAGTCGATGAAAAGGAGAGGGTTATCCGAGCTGCTCGAGAAGTTGTGGATGGGCGTGTGCCGTTGCTCTCGGGCCTTGCCGAAATCTCCTCAGATTCGGCTGTTCAGACAGCGAGAAAATTTCAGAGCTTTGGTGCAGAAGGATTGATGGCCTTCCCGAGTATTGCGTACAAATCAGACGCGCGTGAAACCTCCGCGTGGTATCGCAACCTCGCAGCCGGCTGCGATCTCCCGATCATGATTTACAATAATCCGATTGCCTACGGGGTCGATGTGACCCCAGAGATTCTGCGAACGCTTGAGGACGTTGATCAGATCGTTTGTATTAAGGAGGAGACCGGTGATATTCGCCGCGTTACAGACCTCTATAACGCGTTCGGCGATCGTTTCGCGGTCTTTTGCGGCGTGGACGACCTGATCCTCGAGAGCCTAGCGTTGGGCGTCACGGGTTGGGTTTCCGGCATGACGAATGCCTGGCCTGAGGAGTGCGTCCGCATCTTCGATCTGGGTCGCACCGAGAAGTTTGCGGAGGCCCGCGAATTGTATCGCATCATGACACCTGCCTTCCACTTGGATACCAGCGTAAAACTAGTGCAGTACATCAAGCTGGCCGAGCATCTTGTCTGCGGAGCGCCAGAATGGACACGCGCGCCGCGACTGCCGTTGGTCGGGGAAGAGCGTGAGCGGGTGGTGTCGATCATCAATCAGACGATTGCCTCTTTGAGCGAGCGTTATTCCCGAGCAGCTTAACCGACCGAGAATAAGGTGATATTCGCTTGATGGAGACCACGAGCGTACGTCTCGACTAAGGCCCGAGAGTATCAAAGGGCTCGCAGAATGGTTCGAATCCCCGCCTACGAAGGGGCAGCACGCAACGATGCAGGCCGACGTGATGATACTATCCGAGCAAAGTTCGGTACTTGTTCTGAACACCAACGACAATATCGCGATCGCGCGACGTGCGATCACGCCGGGGCAGACCGTAGATGGGGCTATAGTCGCGAAGAGCGCTGTCCCCGCGGGACATAAAATCTCAATCAGGACGATCAGATCGCGCGAGCCAATCCTGCGCTACGGTCAGATCATCGGCTTTGCCACGAAAGACATAGAGCCCGGGCTGCATGTTCACCTGCAAAACATGGCGCTCGGTGAGTTCGAAAAAGATTATGCCTTCGGCGCGGCTGCTCGCCAGACCGATTATGTCGAGACTCCAGCGACATTCTTGGGAATTCGTCGCTCGGATGGTCGGGCCGCAACACGCAACTACGTGGGAGTGCTTAGCAGCGTGAATTGTAGCAGTCACGTCGCAAATGTTGTAGCCGATGTCTTCAAGAGAAATCCTTTCATGGGCATTGACCCGTTGGCTGAATTCTCGAACGTGGATGGTGTGGTTGCGCTCACCCATAAGACAGGGTGCGGCATGACAGGGGGCGAGCCCTTAAACGTGCTGCGCCGCACGCTGGGCGGTTACGCTCGGCACGTTAATTTCAGTCATGTGATCGTTTTAGGGCTTGGCTGCGAAGTCAATCAAATCGGTGGCCTGCTTGAAGACCAGCATTTGGCAGGCCGGGTCCGTAGCATGGACATCCAGACCATGGGCGGCGCCAGGAGGACCACGGAAGCCGCAGTCGAGTTCGTGCGAGATGTGCTCCAGGAATCTAACCACGTATCACGGCAACCTATTCCAGCGAGCGAACTCATCGTCGGACTGCAATGTGGCGGTTCGGACGGTCTGTCGGGCGTGACGGCGAACCCGGCTCTGGGAGCGGCGAGCGACATTCTGGTGCGCCACGGCGGCACGGTCATCCTGTCAGAAACACCTGAAACCTATGGCGCCGAGCATCTGCTTACGCGTCGGGCCGAGTCGCGCGAAGTGGGCGAGAAGCTCATCGCTCTGATGGAGTGGTGGGATACTTACTTCAAGCGCGAAGGCGCAGTCATGAACGACAACCGCTCCCCCGGAAATATGGCTGGCGGGATCAGCACCATCGTTGAGAAGTCATTGGGAGCAATGGCAAAAGGCGGTACAACGAATTTAGTCGACGTTGTCAAATATGGCGAAAGTGTCAAGGGCCCAGGCCTGGTTTTCATGGACACCCCTGGTTACGACCCCGTGTCGGCGACCGGCCAGGTTGCAGGCGGCGCAAATCTGATCTGCTTTACGACAGGGCGTGGAAGCGTGTTTGGCTGTAAGCCTACACCTTCAATCAAACTGGCTTCCAACACTGCTATGTACGAGCGAATGAAAGACGATATGGATGTCAACTGCGGCGAGATCCTGAGCGGAGGCGAGAGCGTCGAGGAATGCGGCAAGCGAATCTTTGATCTGATCCTGCGCGTCGCTTCAGGGGAACGCACGAAGAGCGAGGAGTTCGACTTTGGTGCAGCCGAGTTCGCGCCTTGGGTCTTGGGCGCGACGGTTTAGACCTCAAGAGAGCTGCATAATGAAAATCGTCTACTCGGAAGGCCATCGCAGTCACGACCCGCAAACATTCATTCATCGCGGAAAGCTTGTACCCAGCCCCGAGCGGCCGGAGCGCGCTGATATCTTGCTCACATCAGCAACTGCTGCTGGCCATGAGGCGCTCGAAGCGAAACACAAGGACGGTTCGGTACTAGCGCGGGTTCACACTGCCCGTTATCTCGACTTTCTTGAGAATGGCATTAATGAATGGCTTGCGCTGCCCCACGCCGCCCCCGAAATTGTGCCCAACACCCACCCGAACCGCTTTGCATCACGCTACGCCAGTCACATCGTCGCGCGTGCTGGATTCCACCAGGCCGACACAGCTTGCCCCATCGGCCGCGGGACTTGGTCAGCGGCGCGATCTAGCATCGATATCGCCCTCAATGTTGGTGACCTGATTGCGAGCGGCCAGCGTCGGACGTATGGACTTTGCCGCCCACCGGGCCATCACGCTTGTACGGAAATGGCTTGGGGTTTTTGCTATCTAAACAATGTTGCGACGCTCGCAGAATCGCTACGGCTGAACGGAGCCGATCGCATCGCGATTCTCGACATCGATATCCACCACGGGAACGGAACACAGCAAATTTTTTATGAACGTCCTGATGTTCTGACGGTATCAGTTCACGCCGATCCGGATAGCTTTCCGGTGTTCTTCAGCGGTTATACAGACGAAATTGGCTGCGGCGCCGGCGAAGGCTTCAACGTCAATATCCCGCTGATGCATGGCAGCGACGATGCGGCTTTCGTGGAAGCAATAGCGGCGGGCATGCAGAAGATAAGCGACTTCGGACCTGACGTCCTCTTGATATCGCTAGGCCTCGATGCCTATCGCGGCGATCCTCTCAGTGTGTTAGACGTCAGCACGGACGGGTTTCGAAAAGCTGCCAGCACCATCAACTGCTTCGGCGGGCCTGTCGCCATGCTGCAGGAAGGCGGCTATCCAAGCGCCGAGCTTGGCGACAACCTTGTGGCATTCCTCGGTGCCATAGATGATTGATTTGAACACGCCCACGCCTGTGTTCCCAGCCAGAGTCCGAGGCCGATCCGCAAGCGGGGATCCAACGCTATTCGCGCGGCTGCCATCAAGCTGTTCAACAGCAGCGCCGTATAACCCCTCCGTCGCAATGGGAAGCCAATAATGGAACTGCGAACAGAACGCCTGCTTCTGCGGGAATGGAGAGATGAAGATGTCGAACTGATCGCTCAGCTAGTTGGCGATCCACGAGTTGGAAAGTACCTGGCGAGATTTTCTGATCGACAAAAGATTGACGCTTGGATAGAGGCCGAACGAGAGTACTTCAAACGACATGGCTATGGCCTTTTTGCTTTGGAGCGTTTGGAGGCTACCGGGTTCATCGGCTTCTGCGGGTTGATCAACGTAGGCTATCAAGCGCATTTCACACCGGCGGTTGAGATCTCTTGGCGGGTACACCCGGATCACTGGGGGCATGGATATGCAACTGAGGCGGCCGCTGCCATAGTCGCGTTCGGCTTAGAAGATCTTGAGTTGAATCAGATCGTAGCGAATGCTGCAGTGGAAAACATTGCATCGCGACGGGTTATGGAGCGAATAGGCATGTCTCATGATCCGCGGGACGACTTCGACCACCCTCTCAGGGCAGTCGATGATCCCCTGCGACGACAAGTTCTTTATAGGCTCACCAATCAAGATTGGCGTAGTGGACGCGAGCACGAGAATCCCGTCGCGTGACCGTACGACCGTGAAATCGGATGTCACTAGTTGCTGCGCCGGGGCGGAACTTTTAATCACGACGAAGCGCACGTCGCCGACCGGCCGGCCAATGCGCCCAGTTTCATTTCGTCTGGTCACCCAGGCGGTACTATCACAGGACATTTCAAGCCATGCGCCGAACACGATGCACAGGCTCCCGTCCGAACCATCGGGCGGTCAGCGGCAGCGGCTCGACATTGCACGCGCCCTGTCGCTTAACCCTCCGCATATCGCCGACGAAGCGATGTCAGCACTTGACGTCTTCGTGCAAGCGAGATTCTTCTAGTCGCCTTCGTCTTCATCTCGCATGACCACGACGTCGTGGAGCATATCGCGCATCGCGTTGCGTCTGATCAGGGGCGGATCATGGAACTCGCCCGTGCGAGCGCTCCGGGTCGCCAGTTCGGTTATGCCAACCTCCGCGATTACTGGGAAATAGAAATGGAAGGCCAGCATGGTACGCTCATTGCCGAGCCAGTCGCATTAATGCAGACGGCAACGCGATCCTAATGCCGCCGATCGAATTCGTAGAAGGATATCGCAACATTTTCAGACCGGTCCGCCTCTTGATGATCGAGCAACTTGGCGGCGCGATGTGGGACCACTGCTCAAACGTGACAAGCCAATGGTTTGTTACTCCGCGTCCAAAACTGGACTGGAAGCGAGAATGTTCCGGTGCCGAAGGTTTGGCGCCGCCCCAATAACTGATGGAAGGAGGCTGTTTAAATGGGCACGCTTGAATTCGATGGGCAACGCTATCTTGACGGCCACGCGTCCGATCCGTGCGAACTCGGCTGGATGCGTGGTGCGCCGCCGCCCGCCGATAAGCGCATCACATTCGAGAGTGACTGCTTTCGCACCTTCCCACAGATCCGGTGGTCGCTGTCACATATGCGCGAGCTGACGGCCACGGTGAACGTACGGCGCGGGCCCGGCGCGCCTTCGAATATGGATCGCCTTGACAGGACGAGCGAGATTGACTCGTTGGCGTTTACAGACGCAAACGGCCGCTCGCGCGGCTTCGAAGAGGCGCTGTTTGATACTTACGCCGATGGCATCCTGGTATTGCATCGTGGACGCATCGTTTACGAGCGCTACTTCGGCGCGCTCGAGCGGCATCTGCCTCACTCGGGTCATTCAGTTACAAAGTCATACGCGGGGACGCTCGCGGCAGCGTTCGTGCACGAGGGTGTTCTCGATGACAGCAAGGCGATCCCGCACTACTGCCCGAAATGCAAGGATCGGCCTGGGAAGACGCCATGCTGCGTCAGGTGATGGACATGCAGACTGGTCTGGCTCACACTGAGGACTATGCCGACGAGAACTCAGACTTGTGGGGATATGCGCGCGCATGCGGCTTTCGGCCGAAATTGGCCGATCATGACGGGCCGCAGACCTTGTGCGACTATCTGCAAAGCGTGCGCAAGAAGGGCGCGCATGGCGGTACCTGTGATTATCTAACCGTCAACACCGAAGTACTGGCGTGGGCGATGGCGCGCGTAACGGGGCAGTCGTTCGCGCAGCTATTACAGGAGCGCCTGTGGGCACCGCTTGGTTGCGAAGACGACGCCTATGTCATCGTCGATAGCGCCGGCATGCCAATGGCGGGCGGCGGATTAAGCACGAGCCTGCGCGACTTCGCGCGCTTCGGCGAGTTGATGCGGCGCGAAGGCGAGTGGAACGGTAAACAACTCATTCCCGCGGCCGCCATGCAGGACCTGCAAAAGGGCAACCACCCCGCCAAGCTCCCAGATGGCTACTCTTATCGCAGCCAGTGGTGGGTCACACATAACGAACTGGGCGCCGTGGAAGCTCGGGGCATCCACGGGCAGCGTCTTTATATTGCACCGGCTGCGGAGATGGTGGTCGCCCGCTTTGCGTCACATCCCGTCGCGTCCTCCGTGGCCGGCGACATAATCACCAACCCGCAAATGTCAGCACTAGGGCGGATGATGCGCGAGTAGCTTGCGCGTGCACAAACTTCCGGCAAATGGCGCAGCTGTGCTGTTTCTCAGAGATTGGCTGAGCCAAGGACGGGTTTCTTCGCCCTCAATCCATTTGAGGAAAAGGAGGTTACTGTACGGTGGCTTCACGTTGGTTGCCATGGGCGACCTTATCGTGTCGCGTCCTGAGCAAAATACCAACATCCCGGCTTTGACGACGTCCTCAAGACCCTACAGGACGCTGACGTGTCGCCTTGCCCCAAGGAAATTGTTACCGCGCAGATTCGTTGCCTCACCTAAGATTTTACCCGTTAGGGGCCATGCCCCGTGATGTCATCCATAAAAGTTAAAGGAGAAGCCTATGGAGAAATCTTCACACGAGAGCGGTTCTCATCCGGTCCAGCAGGGCAGCAACTACGATACGGTTGGGTCGATTGCAACGAACGTTGCGGACGGCTTCACGATGGTAGCAGTTGGCGACCTCATCGCGTCGCGGCCGCTGACCAAAGGCAATCATCCTGGCTTTGACGACATCGTCAAAATCCTTGGTGATGCCGATGCCACCTTCGGCAACATGGAAACGCTCATCTTCGACATCCGGTCGTTCAAAGGAAGTCCGCAGGCTGAATACGGCGGCGCGTATCACATCAGTGTGCCGGAGTTAGGCCCAGATTTGAGGTCGATGGGTTTCAATCTGGTGAGCCGCGCAAATAACCATTCGCTTGATTGGGGTGTCGAAGGCATGAGAGAAACAAGCCGTGTGCTCGACGAGAACGGCATAGTTCATGCGGGTGTGGGGGAGAATCTTTCACAAGCCGGCGCCTCTCGCTTCCTGGAGACCGCCAGAGGTCGGGTGGCGTTGGTGTCGCTTGCCACAACCTTCACGCCAATGTCTCGAGCATGCGATCCTGCTGGCGAGGCACCTGGCAGACCAGGAGTTAACGCCCTTCGTTTGACACAAAATATCGCGGTTCCTTCGGACGTGCTTGAATGCGTGAGGCGGGTCCGTGATGTCTTGCCCGGCCATAACGTTGGTGAAAGAAACCAAAGTCAGGTCGTGCTCCTTGGACAGACCTTCAAAGCAGCGGATAAGCCCAGCTTTAGCTACGAAGCCGACACGCGCGATGTCGCCACTATTCGGCGAAATGTACGCCGAGGCAAGCAGTTCTCAGATTTCTGCATCATCACCAACCATGGTCACGAGCCTCACTGGAGTGAGTTGGTTAGCCAGGAACCATCGGATTATGAGCAATCTTTTGCGCGTGAGATGATAGATGCCGGAGCCGACGCATACATTGGACACGGTCCCCATCTGGTTCGAGGTATCGAAATTTACAACGGTCGGCCTATCTTTTATAGCCTTGGGAACTTCTTGTACGATGACCTGCGGACGCCCGTGGGACTCGACATGTTCGATGCCTATGGCAAGGACCCGCTCGTCGACACGGATGCCGAGGTGACCGTCGACGAGGAGGCAAAAGGATACCCGACGCCCGACGGCTTTGTTGGCGCTTACGGAGTACCGATCTACTATGAGAGCGTGATCGCCGTGAGTCGGTTTGAGCAAAACCAGCTCGCTGAGTTGCGGCTCTATCCAATTGAACTTGGCTTCTCCAAGAGATTTGCCAACCGCGGTATCCCGCGGCTGGCAACCGAGTCACAGGCAAAGGCCATTCTAAAGCGTCTACAGAAGCTCTCGAACCCATTTGGGACGAAGATCACCATCGAGAACGATATCGGCGTTATTAGGCTGAGCCCGTGATGAAAGCGACTCGGTCTGAATCGAAAGCTAACGCAAGTAGGTACGACGCGCTCCAGTAGATGGAATCTTCCGCTTGGTGCCCGCGCTTGAATGGTGTTGTTGGGATCGGCGGTCCAAGTGAAGGGCTTTGGCTGCTGATAATGCTCGCCGCGAAGCGATTAATAGCGACTTGGGGATCGACGACTGAGTGGAAGACGCGGCGTTTCAGACGGTGCCGATCTGGCGTTCGAGCGAGCCTTTGACCAGGTGCCGCCGCCGCAGCAGCGTGGCAACGGGATCAAACGGAGGGCCAAGCTGGGGTGATAGCCCGAAACTATGCCCAGCACTGTGTCGGCGACTGGCCGACCTTTTCGGCCAACGCCAGCTTGGTGATACGCGCATGCGCGCATGCGGCGCATCGACAATCTCGGTCGGCCTCTGGATTCCTCGTGTCAAAACGAGTCAATAGCTCAGTCAGATTGTCGGTCGGGATCATCCCTTCACCCTTGTGCGGATTGAACTAAGCCGCTAGTCGCGGCAATTGGTGCCCGCTTTGAGAGACGCCTCCTGTCTGAGAGGATTTGGGTGTTGCAAACCCATCCTTCAGACAGGAGATCCAGATGGCTGAGATGAGCCCTCTGCGTCGCCGGATGATCGAGGACATGACAGTCCGCAATCTATCTCCGGCCACGCAGCAATCCTACCTTTATGCAGTCGCAAAGTTTAGCCGCTATTTTGGCCGATCGCCCGATCGGCTGGGCCTTGACGATATCGTACGCATGCGACGAAGGCCGCCTACTGACACCTACCTTGAGGCATTAGTGTCCGCTTAGATTTAAGTGGACGCTTGGCGAATGAAGTATCTGGCTATGGAGCAGCCGTCGACGGTGGAAGCGAGCACGCCTGCGGCTGTGCCGCTGCCGCCGGGTGCGGGCCGACAGCGGACGCGCCGCTCCTGGACGGTCGAGCAGAAGCTGGCGATCGTGCGTGAGGTGCAGGAGTCCGGTGATCCGGTGTCGGTTGTGGCGCGGCGTCACGACATGAACGCGAACCACTTGTTCATCTGGATGAAACAAGCCCAGGAAGGGCGATTGGGCCGATCCAACCCGCTGTGCGGCGCGGCAATCAACGTGAGAGCGCGCATTGCATCGCCTGACTGCTCCCAGATGAGGCGGATATGTAGCGCGACGATTAGGGAGACCGGTCGGCGGCGATTATGAAGGCCGGTGGAAGGGCGGCGCCGAGTGGTGTGATTTAGGTATCACCGGGTGGGTTGTCTGGCAACTGGCCAGCGACAATTATCGGAGTTGTAGTTGTCGCTGGGGCATTGTGACGGGCGGCCTCGGCCGCCGATCTGCGGCGAGTAATTGTCGTCAGCGGCCATTACGATGAACGATTGGGCGGGTTCTCGGGTTCGTCCTTGGCGTTTTGCGTGCCGGCGCCGCGGGCGACGGCAGCTCGCTTACGATAGCTCTCACCGTTCATCTCGATGATAGTGGAGGAGACCGGTAATTTGTCTGGGGTCGGATACGGATTGTTAGGTCCGCGTAGTCCATGAGCGTCGCTTTGTTCGGGGGGAAAGCGATGGCGGTAGAATGGACGATCACGATCGAGGGCAGGAACGAGTTCGGTGACGTTTGCCGGAAGGCGGTCCATATCGACAAGAGCTGGGAACGTCTGTCTGTCGGCGACCTTGGCCTGTCGATCGAGGACGGTAAGACGATCATGACGGCGCTGTAGAGGGCTGTCGTGAACCCCGAGGCGGAAACGTATTCCCTTTTTCGCCGAGTCTGCCCGGATTGCCACAGGTTTCGGCCGGTTAAGGACTACACGACGCGACGGATCCGGACTGTCTTTGGCATCGTGGAGGTGCGCAATCCTCGCTGGATGCTGTGTCGGGATTGTTACCCAGGCACGGTCGTTGCCTTTGCGCCGCTGCGGGAGATCTGCCCGGATCGAGCGACATCCGAGTTGATGGAACTGACGGCGCGGCTGGGCAGCATGATGCCATACCGGCAGGCGGCGAGAGTGCTTCCCGAATTCCTGCCCGTCGAGCCGACCGAGACGCATGCCACCGTGCGCAAGCGAACCATCAGGATTGGCGAACGGCTCGACGATCAAGTTGCAGAGGAAGAATTGCGCCGCAAGGGCGCAAACGGGCGAACGACGCCAGCTTGAAATGCAGCTTCCCGGCGATCGCCGCAAAGAGTTCGTCATCAGCATCGATACGGCGCATGTTCGCAGCGCCGATTCCAATTCAGCGCGAAACTTCGAACTCGTCGTAGCCAGATGCGGCCGCGGCGGGCGTGGCGAAGGCGGCGGTCGCTATTTCGCGACCAGCAGCACCGACCAACGGGCAATCCGGGATCGAGCGCTCCATGCGCTTCAGCAAGAAGGATATTGCGGCTTTGGCGACGTCACCGTGATCTCGGATGGCGCCGAAATCCTGAAGCGGCTGCCCCGCGCCATGCCAAAGCCGACGGCCCACATCATCGACTGGTTCCACATCGCCATCAAGATCCAGCCGATGCAGCAGATCGCCGATCACTTCGTGCGATCCCGGTCCGGTCTCTCTGAAGCGCTTCCCACCATCGGCCGGGACATCAAAGCGGTGAAGTGGCGTCTGTGGCATGGGCGGGTTGATCGCGCGATCCGCGACCTGGGGCAATTCCTGGCGAGACTGAAGGCTTCGCAAGGAGACGGCGAGTTCTCGATCGCCCGTCTTCACAGCCTCGGCTCCCAGCTCCTGACCTATGTCAGATCGAACCGCGGCGCGATCGTCAACTATGGCAAACGCTACCGTGCCGGGCTCCGGGTCGCAACGACCCTGGCTGAGTCAGCGGTGAATTCACTCGTGGGCAAGCGGATGGTCAAGAAACAGCGGATGCGCTGGTCGCTCCACGGCGCTCACATGCTCATGCAGGTCCGGACGGCAGATCTGAACGGTGAGCTTCGCGATCAATTGCGGGCACCGTTCCGACTGCCAGAGCCGAACGTGCCACCACTATTCAAGCCCAAACCGCCTCTCCTGCGCGCCGCCTGACCCCAGACAAATTACCGGTCTCACGATGAAAGTATTAGATGCTGTTCTTCGGCGTCCAAGGGAAACGCTGTTCGCTTCCATTGCCAATTTGGAGCACACGCCGCTGGCCAGCCGAACGGTCTTGAGCTCTTTGCGATTCGGCCCTAACCTGAAGTTGCATATGCAAAAGGAGCGCTGACAGCTTCGAGCGGACACTGGCGGATGATGATCGGAATGTCATCTTAGGGACGATGTTTCCTTCCGGTTCGGGTAGTCTCTCGTAGCGAAATCTTCGACCTATTTCCGGGAGCCCGATTACCATGCAGTATCCATAGGTTGAACGAGGTCTACAAGAAGAAGTGCCGTGGTCCGAAAGCCTGACTACCTATGACCGCGAGCACTTCACGACCTACTTGAGGTTCTTGGATGCATCCGGCGACAATGCCAGCTATGAGGAGATGGCGCAGCTCATCCTCGGCATCGATCCGGCGGAAGAACCGGTGCGCGCGCGGAAAGCAGCGCGAAGCCATCTCGATCGGGCGAACTGGATGGTGACAACCGGTTGTAAGGAGTTGTTCTCTGAACGAGAGTGAACCGGCGGCGTCGCCCTCTGCTCGCCAGACGGTCCCACGAGAGCGGGAGGGATAGGTGCCAAGCCTGCTCGTGTAAAGGCATGCGCTGATTGCGTCTGTGTACTGGCAGGCCAACGGTGGCCGTTCCAAATGGCTTGGAAGGCGCGGGAAGACGGATCCGTTGGAATCGTGTCCCGGGTGGCGGGGGTCAAAGCCGGACGATGTTCCAAAATCACCACGGGGGTCGGAAGCATGTATATTCGCGACCTGGCAAGCCGCGCGGCGAGGGCATGTCGGAGGTTGGGAAGCTCGACGCGTGGCTCTCCTGCATGTCACTCCGGTTCTAGCGCAACGGCAACAGGCTTCACCGATCGTTTCCGTCTCGACCATCCTACCTGTCACCAAGAGGCGTTTGTGTTTCGCATATTATGAGGGACGTTATTGATAGGACATCAAAACTGGGCGCCCTGTTGGCCGCGTTCTAGTGGCGGACCGGCCGGCATTAAACTGACGCTGGAAAGCCTAGGGTGGTTCGCTCCGGGCGGTTTGACAAGCCGGCCTTCGTGGCTGTAGCACGATCCAACGCTGAAAGTCGCAAGGCAGAACTGAACAGCCCTTCGGGCTGCGACCCCGACGCAGCTTACACCCAATTCGGCGCCCCATCGCGCATCAGCTTGGTGATGCAATATCTCTGTTTGAGAGCGCGATAACGGAACTTGGTTGTGACGCAGCTGTGCCCAAAGGCCCAGCTGTCAGCAGGTGAGCGAAGAAGCATTTGATGGAGGTGAGAGGTCATGCGGCCCGAAAATTCCTCGCCCTTCGCGGCAGCCACACTGATGCCTCTTCAGAACCCGGTCTTTCGTTCGATCTGGACTGCCACGCAGATTTCCAGCCTCGGCTGGCTCGTTCAGAGCGTGGCTATCAGCTGGCTCATGGCGACGACTTCAGCCTCCGACCTGATGGTCGCGCTCGTTCAGGCTGCGTCGACACTGCCGGCCTTCTTCTTGTCGATCCTTGCTGGAGCTATTGCCGACAGTTTTAGCCGTCGCGGGGTGATGCTTGCCGGACACTGCCTGATCGCACTGGCATCCATGACGCTGGCTGTCTCGGTGGGGCTCGGCTTTGCCAATCCATGGCTGATCCTGGGACTCAGCTTCTTGGCCGGATGCGGTTTCGCCTTGAATGATCCAGCCTGGCATGCCTCCGTCGGGGACATCCTGGAAAAGCGCGATATACCGGCTGCAGTGACGCTGATGTCGGTGGGTTACAATGTTGTTCGAAGCATAGGACCGGCGCTGGGCGGTGTGATTTTGGCGTTGCTGGGACCTCTCACGGCTTTCGCCTTTGCGGCGCTGAGCGACCTGGTCCCGTTGAGCGCTGTCCTGCGCTCGAAATGGCGGGTGCGCTCTTCGCCTCTGCCCCGCGAGCGGATGACGACTGCCATCCATGATGGCATGCGCTTCACGGCAATTTCGTCGGAGATCAGAGTGGCGATTGCGCGTGCAACCCTGTTCGGGCTGTCAAGCATCTCGATTCTTGCTCTGCTCCCGCTTTTGGTCCGCGACAAGCTCGCGGGCGGCCCCATTGTTTACGGCGTCCTATTGGCCGGCTTCGGCGCTGGCGCCTTTGTTGCAGGTCTTAGCAATGACTATCTGAGGCGCATCGCTTCGCAAGAAATGTTGATCGCGCTCGCGTGCATAGGCTGCGCAACCTGCTGCCTTTTGCTTGCTCTCACCTCATCGGTGGCTGTCGCGGCGATCGCGCTCGCCATCGGCGGCGGAGGCTGGGTTGTGACCTGGACCGGAACCGACGTGTGCGTGCAGCTGGCAAGCCCCAGGTGGGTCGTTGGTCGCACTCTATCGATCTACTACGCTTTGACCTATGGCGGCATGGCAGCCGGCAGTTGGGTCTGGGGTGCGGTTGCGCAGAACTATTCCATCACCTGGGCCTTGGAAGGCGCTGCAGTGGCGTTGCTGCTGGTCGCAGCAGCGGGAAAGATATTGCCCATTAGACTTTGGGAAGAATCGGATCAGGGCGCTTCCGACTTCACTCCACCGGAACTGGCACTCACTGTCAGGCCGAGGAGTGGTCCGATCGTGGTCAAGCTGGAGTATTCGATTCCCGAGGCCAACATCGAGGCTTTCCTGCATTGCACGCGGCAAAGGCGGCGCGTCCAGAGCCGTGCCGGTGCGCGCAACTGGACGCTCCAGCGAAACCTTCTGAATCCGGCGCTGTGGACCGAGACATTCCGCCTGGACGGATTATCTTCGTCTGAACCATCGGCTGACCGTGGCTGACAGGGAACTGGGCGAGCGCCTTGCCGCTCTGCAGGTCGGTGAATGTCCTCCTCGTCTGACACTTTCGATCGAGCGATCGACAAGCACCGCCTCCGACAGGCAAGTTCAGCCTGTGCCCTTTATGTCGCGTCCGTGAGTTCGTCTGAAAGAGCACCATTCACGGCGGGAAGGACTGCCGTTTCCCTTTTTTGAGACCCGCTGAAAAGCCCTTCGCCTAAACCGGATTATTGTGGGTCTTCTGTCGTATTTGCGACGCGCATTGCGAGGTAGGATGGCAGTCGAAAGCTCAGAAGGAACAATGGAGCTAGTCGCCCCGCCAGCTCACATCTGGCTATAAACTCCGCAGCCCAGTTAGTGCCGTTGGGAAGCGGTGCCCAGCGTTAAGGCGGCTCAGACCGCCACGCTCACACAGCCATTCTCCAGAGGGATGATCATCAACGGCCGGCGGTCAGGAGGGTCAGCCGGCTGAAAGAGGACAATGGCAATGCCGCAATCACAAGACCGACGCTACGAAACGGCCGGTTCACGGCTCGCCGGCCAAAAATGGAGGTCCGGCTTCGCAATCGAGGCACCGTCACGTGCTGTTCGCGGCCCCGGGGGCTTTGCAATCTGCTGTCCCCAGAGCGAAGCCCGGACCAACTGAGCTTTGCGTCTTTTGGATTCCCGGTCGTCAGCACCAGGGCTGTCGCGCCGAACTGCGCGGGAGCGCCGTCGGTTCGGATTCCCGGCCCGACCTGAGGTGCATTTCCACCGGCTTCGAAGCTGTGACCGTCCCGTAGCTTCGCGAAGCTTCGCATCAATGATGCGCCGCTCGCTTCACGCGCGTTTCAGCCGTTTTTGAGGAAGTGACGCCGATCGAAAACAGGCGCGATCGGCCTGCGTGGCGTTCACACGATTTTCTCCTCTGGTCCATTTTCGAGCCGCAACAAGCGACGTTAAAAGCGAACCCGAACTGCCCAAACACTACTTGGAATCGGATGCCCCGCGACCGGAGCTTGATCTCCTTGTCGAGAAGAGACTGATCGTCATGCCTTCGACCGACGAAAATGCATCCACAGGGTTGCTGGCGCCCCTAAAGAACCCGACATTTCGTTCGATCTTTCTGGCTTCGCAGCTTTCGAGCCTGGGCTGGCTGATGCAAACGGTGGCGCTTGGCTGGCTCATGGCCACGGTCTCCAGCTCGGACGTCCTGGTTGCGCTGGTCCAGGCCTCGTCGACGTTGCCGGCGTTCTTTCTGGCAGTGTTCGTTGGCGCCATTGCGGACAATTATAGCCGCCGCATGGTCATGATCGTCCGCGGCACCCTGTTTGGCTTTGCAAGCACCTCCACATTGGCGCTGCTGCCGCTGCTTGCCCGCGACATCTTGAGGGGCGGTCCGGTCGGCTACGGTATTATGATGGGCGGCTTTGGCGCCGGCGCACTTGCGGCCGGACTGATGAACCCGACGCTCAGGCGGACACTGACCCAGGAATGGCTGGTGGTTCTTGCCTGTATCGCATGCGCCATATGTGAGGTTTCCCTTGCGCTCACGTCCTCCCTTGCAGTCACAACGGTCTGCCTTGCCGTTGGCGGTGCAGGATGGGTAACGGCATGGTCAGGACTTGGCGTGAACGTGCAACTGGCAACACGCTGGATCGTTGGCCGAACGATCTCGATCTATAGCGCGTTCACCTACGGCGGCATCGCCGCCGGCAGCTGGTTTTGGGGCGTTATCGTCCAAAACTACTCGCTGCCCTCGGCGATGGCTTGGTCCGCTCTAGCAACGCTGGCCGTCGCAGCACTCGGGTTCAAACTGCCGATCAGCAACCGTTCCGCGTCGGAGCTCGAGCCGTCGGGTGGCTTCTGCGCGCCGGCGGTCGCGCTTGATCTGAAACCAAGGAGCGGGTCCATTCTTGTCACCACCGAATACGCGATCCTTGAGCAAGACGTAGATCAATTCCTGGAAATCATGCAGAAGCGCCGCTATGTGCACAGCCGCGTCGGTGCTCGGCAATGGACACTCACGCGCGATGTTCAGCAGCCATCACGATGGGTCGAGTCATATCGGACCCCAACCTGGACGGACTATCATCGCCTTCACCATCGCCTTACGGAAGCCGATGAAGAACTGGGCCAGGCACTCCTGAAACTCACTGCAACGACCGCCCGCCACGAAGAAGCATCCTGGTCGAGCGCCCCGCTGGCCCGGTGCGAAAGTCTCATTCGCCAATGGCGTACATATCGCACAAATGAAGCATGCGACTGCAACGAAGTACGTCGTCCTGTTGAATTATTCGACGGGGTCGCGGAAGCGCCCTGCGCGCCGCTGGCGTTCTTCCTGTGGCTGGAACGATTTGTGCGGCAAGTGACATGATGATGGCGACCGACGATAGGGCAGTAGTGGAACGGGTCGTTGCGGCCGCTTTGGAGGCGGACTACCGCCTTTCGGCCGAGGTCCGCACGGTCGTGCGTGGCGTCAACTGGACGCTTGCTGCAGGGCCGGGCGGAGCGCCAGTGGCCTATGTTCGCCTGTACCGGCGCGAAGGTCGGTCCAAGGCCGAGATAGCGGCCGAGCTTGCGGTGCTCGATGCGGTAGTGGCCACCGATCGACTGGACGTGGCAAGGGCCGTGGCTAATCAGAAGGGGCAACTGCTGACGCAGCTGGAGGTGCCGGGGTCCGGCACCCGGCCAATGGCCGTGTTTCAGGTGGCGGCGGGCGAGCCGGTGCGCGCACGTCCTGCCGGCGCGGCATTGGCCGACCTGCATGAGCAGACGCAGCTGGCCGCGCTCGCGCCGACGCGAGCTGGTGGCCGAGGAGGAGGTTGATAGGACCATCGCCCGGATTGGCGAGGGCTTCGCCACTGAGCGCGCCGGCTGACGGCTGCAGTGGCCGATCTGCGGGGTCAAGGGATGAACCGGGCGGACGGGCCTGCAGGGTTCTGCCACGGCGATTTTCGGCTGGCCAACCTGCACAGGACTGTCGACCGAATTGTGATGTTCGACTTTGATGATTGTTGCCTTGGCCCACAGTGGCTCGATCTGGCCATCGTCGGCTGGTGGCTGGAACTGGCACCCGGCCGACGGCGCCGCCGAGTTGTGGCGAGCGTTCCTCACTGGTTATGGTCGGGCGAAAGGCGACGCCGAGCTAGGCAATTCCCTGCGGTGGCTTGTGGCAGTGCAGCACCTACGGTCGCTGCGTTTCTTGCAGGACTATTGCCAGTTGGATACCGAAACCTGGGTTGATGCCCTAGGGAGCGCCGCTGGTATGGTCGAGCGGGCTGCCAGCGGTTCCTTACGCTTCTTGGGGGGCTCGTGATAAGCTTCTTTGACGCCAGGCTGTCGGACGTGCGTGGCTGGCCGAGCTGCAGGCTGAGGAGGAATTCAATCGTGAGAGGCTGTCAGCGACATGAATGCGGTCCGGCCCCTCGCGGACATTCGGCCTGCCATGGCAGCTTGCGATGGTGAGCCAACCCACCTCCGATACACATCTTCCGTGTTCGTCACTTCGCCAAGAGCGAGACGGTCGTGACCGAGGGGCTTAAAGCTGGTTTGGCTCGGCCTATTACCGCGATGGAGCGACCGAGGAGGCTTATCTAGGAGCCCGCAACGGTTCGCGTTTCCGGAGGCAGCTGGGTGAGAGTGGGGCAACCCTTCAAACTGTCAGCGGCGAACCGCCAGCGCGCCTTTGTCCAGTATAACAGCGGCCAGAAAGAACGTCATCGAAAGTCCATTTAGCCAACGCTGTACGGCATTGGCGCACGGTATATTGTTTACTGCAAACTGATGACTTCATCGAAACTTAAGATGAAAGTTCCAAATAATATTACGCCGCTTTCTTCGGTCAAAGTTATTATTTTTGCGTATTGCAAGATCTGAATCTACTACCTAAAAGTCTTTTTGATCATAGTCCAAGATGCAACCGATCAGTATTTCAGCAGTAGATATTTTAAGTCTCGGTCATACAGATCTATGTTACTAACACAACCTGCCTCATTAAAACTGGGCGTTAGACTCTGAGCTCTTCTGAGCCGCCGGCGCCCCATGAGGCCAATCATTATCCACCGATTGGAATGCGGACCTTGACGACAGTGCCCGCTCCGGGTTTGCTATCGATGAAAAGCCTCCCATTGAGTGTGGCGACCATCTGGGAACAGCCGGTGAGGCCGAGGCCGACGTGATTCCCGGCACGGGTCGAAAAGAAGGGCGTCTTTGCTTTGCGCAGGACTTCTGGCGTCATGCCGACACCGTTGTCTGCGACCTCCACGTCTTCGTGGGCGAAGAAGGCGCCGATGCGCGTCCAGAAGCCCTTCTGGCCCACTTCCCGGGCGTCGCGCACGGTGTAGGCCAGGTAGGTCGGGGATTTCGACTCGGTCTTCTTGGCCTTTGGGGTGTTGCTGTCGGTTTTCATGATCATTCTCCTTTGGTTGGTTGGTTTCTGTCCCGGAGGACGGTTCCAAAGGGGGCGACGTCCAGGGATGGCTTGTCCCCAACACGGGAGCGCAGCGAATGGAGCGGGCAGGATCGGGACAAGGCGGCCGCGTCTACACACAAACCGTCACTCGCTCCGGGCAGACCATCCACCGGAATGCCATTGAAGACGCAGCACGCCACTGGCCTCAACCACGACACCGACCCCCAAGCCACCCGTGCGGCACCGAAGATCTCGCTAGGGCTCAACGCCATCGCGGCTTTGTTCCCAATAACGGGGATTGGCGAACGCTCTCCCAGCCGGACCTGGTGGGCCGGTTTGCACGCCGCCAGGTAGAGCTAGGGGAGGGGACCAGATTGTGCCGTTAACATGATCTGTGTGACCATGTGCTTGGGGGTCTGCGGCGGCTACTGATTCGATCTTGAGCCAAGACGGAATGACCAAGGAGGCACCGAGGAGCTGACACATGGGCAAAAGGCGCCCGGCTCGCTGTGCGCTGTGCGGAGACCTGCGACTGGTCACGCGGGAACACGTGGTGCCGCGCGGCTTTATCCGGATTCGAAGGCCGATAGCCGCGTGCAGCGCATCGTTATCCCGGCCTGCGCGAGCTGCAACAACGGCACGTCGGACGATGACGCGCATTTCCGCAACGTCGTCACCATTGCCGGGGACGCGAACGAGGCGGTTCAGGAGAGCTCTGGGATGGCGCGATCACGCGCAGTCTCAAACAGGTCGATGGGCGGCGCCGGGCGCTGGACATGGCTGCATTGATGCGGCCGGCCCCCCACGTGGGCGAGAATCGCTACATGGTCTATCCGGGACGGGACCCGAGGATCCTGCGCACGCTCCGCAAAATTATTCGGGGCTTGAGTCACTATCATGGCCTCAGGTCAGCCGTCGCGGACGACCAGGTGTTCGTCAACGTGCTGACAGTCGATGTACCTGACAACCTCGCCATAGGGCTTAAGAGTGCGCACGCGGAGCCAGACGTTCTCGACTATCGCTACGGGCGGGTCGACGACACTCCCGGAATGGAATCGGCCTGGCTACTTCGATTTTATGAGCGCACGACGTTTATAGGCCTTGTGTTCGAAAGTGCCGATATGAAGCGACAAATGGAACCTGACAGTGAGGCAGCCTCGCTCTCCCCGAGTCTGTCAAGGAGGGGCCAGTGACGGCAGAATCTCCAGGCTCCTTCTATGAGGGGAAACCGCATGGTCCTATTGAACTCGCCGACACGGTTGTTGCTATCCATCTTGACGGCAAGCCCTGTGAGTTCAGGGATGTTTCGCTGCGGCTCGATGAACACCTTGACCTCCAACTCAGATGGACAGGGCCTCTCAGGCCCGGGATGGTCAGGATTGATCAGGATCTCAAGGTCACCTTCGAAGGTGGTACGGTAGCTGAGTTCCTGATGCTTTCCCATAAGTATCACTTTGTCGGGCATGAAGAATTCTCAGCGACGTCGCAATTATCGCCTCTGGATATCGCCGGAAAATCCAAGGGATTGGCGGAGGCCGTCATTCTGTGCGGTCCGGCAATCCACCCTAAGAAGGTTGGGATCACGCTGGATTTCGACAATCTGGCAGTGACCGTCCAGCCATTTGACCACTTCCTCGCCCTCGGCGGTGGGGGTGTCCGACTGCCGCTGATGCGAACTATTTCGCACAGGGCGCTGCTTCGCTCCCTGGATGGCAAGCCCCTGAAGGCCGCTAAGGTTTATGAATTCCTCGGTCAAATATGCTCCTTCCTCGGATTCATAAAAGGGACGCGGGTTGGATACGGCCAAGTTCGCAATGCTGCTCACAACGGGTTCCGATGTCTGGGATTTACCCGGGCCGACAAGCTGGAGGCGCCGAAAAACTGGTTTCATTGGGCGATGACCGACGACATGCCTGCGCTGTTTACCAGCTACATGACCATCTTTCAGACTCCGGAGGCTAAGCGCGGCTTTGGGCGGGCGCTGGCCTACTACCAGATAGCCAACCTATCCCGCTACGATTCAGTGGAAACGGCGATCATCATGTCGGCGGCCGGCCTGGAAACGCTCGCAGCCTATGTTCTGGGGACCCGCGGGGGGTGGAGCGTTTGGATGTTGCGCAATGTCAGTCTTGCCGAACAAATCAGAGCCTGTACGCGCCTGCTCAAAATCGAGGGCGATCCGGCCGATCAATCCGAACTCCTTCGCAAACGCTTGAAAGCCAGGAAGGGGCAGCCGGCTCGCGACGGATTCTCATTGCTGACCGAATTTCGGAACGGTGTCACGCATTCGTCGCCCTTCAATTACGGCATGGACATCTTCGACGCCTGGGATGCCTCGCAATGGCTCCTTGAGATGCAGCTCCTGGCGCTGTTCAACTACCGCGGAAAATACCAGGACCGGCGTCGGCAGATGCGATCCTACGCCGGCAATCTCGCTACCTTTCCAGTCGCGTAGGCAAGGCCTAAATGTTTGATCCCAGATTTTGATGGGGCATCCTTGTCCTCCGAATCAAGGGATGCGCTATGGGCCAGGTTCTTCATGGGAGCGCCACGACGACAGAGGCGGTCCGTCGAGCGATACAGCATAGTCAAGAGAGCCTGAGGGCGCTGGCGAAGCGCTACGGGGTCAACCAAAAG